>JAEEQA010000015.1 GCA_016285085.1 Bacteroidales bacterium | reverse complement strand
TAACCCCTATACCCTAACCCCTATATGACTATGAAAGAAATACTAACCTTTTTGGACGCGCTGATGCGCCACAACGACCGCGAGTGGTTTCAGGCGCACAAGGCCGAGTACCAGCGGGCGCAGGCGCATTTCAACCAGTTTGCGGAAAAGCTGATTGTGGAAACCGGCAAGTTCGATCCCTCGGTGAAGGACTTGACCATTCCCGACTGTACCTACCGTATTTACAAGGATATGCGGTTTTCAAAGTACAAGATTCCGTACAAGACGCACATGGGGGCGTACCTGTGTCCTCACGGCAAGAAGTCGGGCTATGCGGGCTACTACTTCCATCTGGAGCCGTTGGAGTCGGAGGATTATTCCTTCGGGAACATGTTGGCGGCGGGCTTGTACAACCCCACGCCGTCGCTGGCCATCGCCATCCGCGACCGCATCCACACCGAGCCGGAGCTGTTCGCCGCCGCTGTCAAGGCTGCGGACAAGTACTACCATTGGGAGGACAACGCCAAGTTGAAGAAAGTGCCGAACGGCTACCCGCAGGACGACCCTCACGCCGAATATTTGAAACTCAAGACGTTCACCATTGCGGCACCGCTGCCCGACGACATTGTGTTAGGGACGGAAGAGCGTTTGTTGGACTATGTGGTGTCGGTCTTCCGCGAGGCCAAGCCCGTCAATGACTTCATCAACCAGGTGATTGAAGGCGGCTGTTGGTAGGGGCTGTGATTTATCCGGCATGGATGTGATGTGTTGCGTCATAAATCCTGTCATTGTTACGAATTCCGAGCATCCCAGCGTATCGCAGAATATAATAACTTATTGATAAACAGCAAGAAATTTTGTATTTCCGGCAACGAATTTTTTTGTACTTTTGCCGCTTGGAGAGTTGCCAGAGTGGTCGATCGGGGCAGACTCGAAATCTGTTGAACCCTTCGGGGTTCCGGGGGTTCGAATCCCTCACTCTCCGCAAGCAAAAAGGCGACACGAAAAGTGTCGCCTTAATTGTTTACAGGAAGCCGTCGTCTGCTTGCGGACGTAAGGCTGACGGGAAACAATTAGGAGGCATCGCGGAAGCGATGTCCTTTTTGTTTGCTCGGATGCCCGCGGCAGCGCAAGGGATATTCAATCCCTCTGGCGACAGCTTGCGGACATGCGAGATCCAGCGCATGCCGCGATTTCTGACATCTGTTTTTGTAAATTTTCTTATCTTTGCACCTCAAAAATCCTCACAAGGAACGTTAAACAGGAAAGCAGATTATGGTCATCTTGTTCAATAAACCCTACGGGGTGCTGAGTCAGTTTACGCCCGAGGGCGGCCATCGGGCCCTCGACGAGTTCGGTTTCCCGCCCGGAGTCTATGCCGCGGGACGGCTGGACCACGACAGCGAGGGCGCCTTACTGCTGACCGACGACGGACGGCTGGTCAAGCGGCTGCTGGATCCGAAGAACGCCCACCCGCGCACCTACCTCGCCCAAGTGGACGGCGAAATCACCGAGGAGGCTTTGCAGAAACTGGCCAAGGGTGTTGTCATCAAAGGCTACCGCACCCGCCCCTGCACCGCGGAAAAGGCGCTGCCGCCGGAGAACCTCTGGGAGCGCGTGCCGCCCATCCGCTACCGCGCCAGCATCCCCACCAGCTGGGTGCGCCTTACCCTCACCGAAGGCAAGAACCGCCAGGTGCGCCACATGACCGCAGCAGTCGGCTTCCCCACCCTGCGGCTCATCCGCGTCCAAATCGGCGACCTCGGCCTGGGTGACCTCCAGCCAGGGGAGTGGAGAATTGTCAAATAAGGCGGAAGGTCTTGAAACCGACAAAGGTTTATTGAAGAATTCGGTTCCCCTTTCAGGAATTCAAGAAGTCACTGCTTTGAAAACATCGCGTTTCTCACCAACCGCGTTCCTTCCGCAACAGCCACGATTTCCTTTCTAAACCGCCCGCGTAACCAGTCAACGAGCCGTCGGCACCGACCACACGGTGACAGGGGATGATGAGGCTGACGGGATTACGACCCACTGCGCCTCCGACAGCCTGGGGTGACATGTGGGCAGGGCGTAGGGACGTTTCATGAAACGTCTCTACAATTCGTTTGGCAATTTCCCCGTAGGTCGTTGTCTTTCCGTAAGGTATGTCGAGAAGGATGTTCCAGACCTTTTGCTGGAACGGTGTTCCCGTCGGGGCGAGCGGCGGGGTGAAGTCGGGACATTGGCCGGCAAAATAGAGGTCAAGCCAGTGGCGAGTTTCCGCAAAAACAGGTAAATCAGGTTTCTCAAAGGGAGCGCCAGCAAGTGTGGCGGCAAAGTGTTTCTGCCCATCGAACCACAATCCGGTGAGTGCGGCGCCGTCGCTGGCGAGCGTGATGCCGCCGATAGGGGAGGAGTAATGAGCTGTATAATTCATGTCGCCGCAAAAGTACAACTATTTCTGAATTTTTTTCGTAATTTTGCCCTCGTTTAAATAAAATCCCAAACCATGAAAAAAATCCTTTTAACTATCACGATGTGCCTGATGGCATTGACAATGAACGCGCAGCAGTACGTGGACTTGGGCTTGCCGAGCGGTACCCTTTGGAAAGATGCAAACGAGTCGGAAATGCTTTCTTTCGATGCTGCTTTTCTGACGTATGGCGACAGCCTCCCCACAAGAGCACAGTTCGACGAGCTGGTGGAGAAATGCAGTTGGACATGGACCCGCAAAGGCTATAAGGTGACGGGGAGTAATGGCAACTCCATTTTCCTGCCGGCATCGGGATTCCGCGACTGCAAGGGCGATTGGCAGGTAGGAAGACATGGCAACTATTGGACATCCACCATCGGGGAATTGGGGAAATCATGGTCTTGCAACTTCAACCCGACCATGTTCGGCGTGGGCCCTGTTGAACAGTGCAGTTGGCGAGCGGTACGCCTCGTCAAGAGCAAGTGACGGCACGAGGCTGTTGTCAGAACGTGTACCGCAGGCCAAAATTCAGGCCCCAGTCGAAGCAATGCTCGGAGAATCCCTTGTTGAAGATACATCGGTAGCCCGGGCGGAAATCGAACTGCAGGGTGAGGGGTATGGCAAATTTGTACTCCATGCCGAAGAAGCCGTTGAGGCCGCCTTTGGCGTTGTTGCGGCTTGACGTCTCTCCCCAAGCGTTGAAATAGTGATAGTTTTTCCAGCAGTAGCCGATGCTTCCGCCTCCTCCCACAAAGCCGTACAAGCCTCCGATCAACCGGCCTTCGTACATGAAATTCGGCGCCAGCTCAAACGTCCACAGGTGAGAGCCATAGACGTAGGTGTATTTGGTTCCGAGGTCGAGCTGGATGGCGAAGTGGTCGGTCGGGAAGGTTTTGAAACCCACGGCCTGTGCGGTACCGAGCGTGACCCCGATGCTGTGCTTGTAGGGACTCTGGGCTTTGGAGGTGAAGGCAATGCCCATGAGGAGGCAGGCGAGAATGCAGAGGAAGATACGGCGTTTGTTCATTACTATTATTATTTTTCGTACAGCCATTCCCGCAGCTTGCCACATTCTCGGAGGAAGACCTCCCGGCTGACCAACGTTCCTTTTCTGTTTTGATATAGTTTTTTCAATAAAGAGGGCGTATCAACTCCTTGTGTCTTCTCCAATCGCAGGGGTGCAGTATGGTAGATGGCGATGGACGCATCCTGCCCTTCCACGTTGTGGATGTCGGCGATGGGCAAGTGTTCCGTGGCTTGGTCGCTCACGGTCTGGTAGTACTCCATCTGTTCGTCGTACCCGAGATGGCGGCTTTTGAGGAATTGCAACTTAATGTATTCCGTAAGGCTCTCGCTCAGCGCATAATCGCGATGCTCAAAGAAGAGGCTGTTTCCCCACCATTGGTGCGCGACCTCATGCGGTACCCATGAAAAATCGGGCATCATATTGTAAACCTGCAAGAACCACGGACCGAAAATAATCATGTCACGCAGAGATTGGCACATGACGAACTGAGGGTCGCCAATCTCAACAATTTCCATAGGCAGGCACGAAAGCGTGTCACCGAAGAAAGTGCTATAAAAGCTGTACGACTCCATAAACTCGCGGTAGAATGCTTCGGGATGGGCTGTGGTATCCTCTTTAAGATGGTAGAAGAAAAACGGTCGCACCGCATTCATCTCTGCGCGGCGCTCGTATTTCTCCTTGGGTAACAGGAGAATGTGTAGTTCGAATGAGGGCTGGGACTCGCTGCCGCCAATCATATAGTAGCCGTCAGCGTTTAGGTGAACCTCCGCGGTCAGCAGTTCGCCGTTTCGGTGCGGGTACCAATTGCCCTCTCGCCTTAGCACGATGGCGCCATCGGCGGTGCGGTAGTCGGCAAGCGATACTGTATAGCTGAATGTGATTTGTGGAGGATGGTTTGAGAAAGTGAGTGTGTCGCCGATACGCTGGTAGTTGCTGATATCAAGAGACTGGATATGAATGGCTTCCGACAGCAATAAATAATTATTTTCCTGAAAATTATTGTCGTAAATGAAAGTGCAATTACCGGTGATGTGCAACGAATCCCCGTCGATATGGCAGGAAAGGGTGTATTGGTTACACCTTGCGTCAATCGGCTGAATATCAAGACCGAAAGCTGTCTTTCCTATCGCGAGAAAGAACAGGATGCAAAGCGTAAGTGAAATGATTTTTTTCATTTTTGATGCGGTTGACACTGGGTAAGACGCAAAAAGAATCCAAATATTGCACTGGTCATTCTCAAACCAGTGTCATCCAATGCCGGCGCTCCTCGTCGTCTAGTTGTTCGATGGCGTAGCGGAGGGCGGTGCGGGGCATCTCGTGGGCGTGCAGGCGGAGAAATTCGCGCAGCAGATCCACACTCACCCGTTTGCCCATCTCGCGCAGCATCCAGCCGACGGCCTTCTGCATCAGGTCGTGCGGGTGGTGGAGGTGTTTTTCCGCGTAGCGCAGGCACCACCATGAGTCGCCCTGCTGGATGGTTTTCCACGTGCAGACCATGCTCATCCGCTGCTTCCAGAGGCAGGGGCTGGCGGCCAGCTCGTCCATCACCTGCACCTTGTAATCTTCGTGCATGTCCAGTTCCTTCCCACCAAGGAGGGTAGGAAGCAATAGCCAGTTGCCCAAAATCTTATGGGTGGACAGATCCACCAAGTCCCAGTTGTTGGCTTGCTCGGCGTGTTGCAGATAAAGGGTGAGGATTTCGTCCCGTTGGCGGGCTGCCTTTGGGTTGTTCGCCAGCCGTTTGGTGCATAGTTTCTCGAACTTCGCGACGAGGATCAGCAGTCCGCAGAGGCGCACCTCGTGCCAGTGCGACATCAGCAGTTCCGGCACCTCCTCAAGCGGGAAGTCCTTGGCGGCGGCCTTCACTATTTCGCGGGTCTGCGGCACCTTGAGACCGAGGAACTCGTCGCCCTCGCCGTACTGTCCCGGCCTCGTCTTGAAAAACCGCATCAGCACGGCCCGCTGCTTCTCGTTGCGCAGGGATTCCATGTAGGCGATGATGTCGGGGGCGGTGGGGTGGGGCATGATTGTTCCTATTTGCAAGAGGGTGGCAAAAATACATCTTTTCTTGAAAAAATAGCATTTCCCAGTATTTAAAATCCTCAATGCAGTGGTTCCGAAAGGTATTGCGTTCCTGAAAAGGCGGTGAGTGCATCAAAGGCATGGGCGAAGATGTCGTCACGCTGTTCATCGTATCTACACTGGTGTCGTAAGAACTCTTGGAGTTTTACCCATCGTGCGAAGGGTTTTTCTCCTTCCGCATCCTCTGGACCCAGCAGAAACCCCAACTTGTATGAGGGAAAAACAATTTTCCTCTCCTCTTCCTTGATAATGACGACCATTGCCCCATTATTGTTGTCACAATGCTCTAATGCACTTTGGCAGTCAACGAGCTTGCTGAAATCGTAACACCCCCACTCTTTTTCTATGTCTATGATGCCATCTAGCTTGAGGACAGAGGTAAAGAATTCAAAAATGTCCATCGTGCTTCGTCGGAAGTATTGACTGGAAAGGAGGTGGAGAAAGGCCATAGGCATATATTTGTATAGCCCCAGTGGAGGTGGTAAACGCGGTTTAAGCGTGCACCGCTGCGCCCTTCGATTTGCAGGAGAATGTTTGTTCGCTGTCCCATGTAGTTGCGTTTTTATTTGCTTTACCAATAAGTATGCAAAAACTGGAAATGTTACATCTGAATTTTGAAAAAAATTTTTTTCAGGGGTGTGTAACATTTTTGGGAATAACAATACCATAGGGTTGACAAATGGAGAACAATGATTAATGATATGTATAATGCAGGTCAAACAGTTCCTCAAGGCTATTTTTCAGAGAAGACAATGCGGCATTTACTGCCGCTGGAGTCACGCACTGAAAGATGGCTGCTCCGCGCGTTGGATGCCATGCTGGCTTGCAAACTGACACTCGTGTACGGACGATACCACATGATGTCCGACTTGCGATATTTGGCGATCAGTGAGCACCCTGAATCATACGCACAAGCGGAAAAGTTGGCAGATCTTTTAAACCAGTTAGTGCCCACATGCCATACTTCGCCGGCATATTTTATGCGCACATCTGCGGAATATGTGGATGAATCCATTGATGCTTACAAGGAATATGAACTCTATCTAAATATTTTTGATGGGAGATTCTTTTGTCCAACAGTGGCACAACGGTTTTGCGAAATGGTGTACGAAGCCGATGACTATTATACATTCAAGGCTTTCAGCAACTTGAATTATTCTGTTTTTGCGGAGACGTTGTTGCTTTATCAGATTGGTTCCATAGACTACCACGACTTTGTGAACCAATTTCAAGAAATCAGTCTTATGACTGGGAAACGCAGTCCTCTCACATCCGCCGAACTGAAACTATACATCAGGACGATGCGCAAGATTGTTGATCTGTATAAATCATTGCTGGCGGAAAAATAGGGACAACGCAATCAAAATATTCATTTTTGAAAGATTTTCCCATTACCCTTTCTGCTCATACATCCGATTCTATCTCACATACTTCAGAGAGGTTTAACTCCGACAAACATAATGCGAGAGAGTCACAGAACGACACTAACACGTTGTAATCTCCCCACCGTTTGCCAGTGTCAGGGTCAGCAGGTGGTTCAAAGGCTAAAAGTTCTTCTTTGTGATTCTTCAAAAACTGCAATCCGTCAAAGATTCCTTTTCTGTATTCTTCTGACACTTTCTCAAAACCGTGCTCTTTGGGATGCCACAGATAGTCGTATAGGCTCAGGCAACCGATGGGAACATTGCGTGCCATCTCCCCCAGATTGTGCGTAATATTTTCATGCCACACGATATTAGTTTCGTATATATCCTCCCTTATATGACTGAAATCAGCATTAGGGAAATGCTTTTTGACTTCATCCAGCGTCTTTAACTCGACTGTTTTGCCGTTTTCTCTGACATAAACCCCAGTGCCGCCTTCCTGTTTGGTTTTTCCCGATTTGATGTATAAATCCAAACTCATAGCTATCACATTTTTCGTTTTTCCTATAAGTATGCACAAACCGGAAATGTTACATCTAAATTTTGAAAAAAATTTTTTCAAGGGTGTGTAACAATTTGGGAAATGACAATACTATAGGGGTGAAAAGCGCAGCGAGCAAGGTGCTTGCTGCTGTCAAATATTCATCAACTAAAAAACAGTAATATGGGACAATATTTATTTATTGGCATTGCCACACGCATCTCTGCAAACGTGAAGAATGTGAAGGAGGCGTTCAAAAGCATTGGCAACTTCAAGAAGCATTTTGAACAGACATTCAACCGAAATGGAATCTATCAGATGGAAGAAACAGACGAACGTATCGACCTCTGTCTGAATCCTGAAGTGGCCGAAAAAGAATGGCTGCAATTTTTGGATTCATTTTACAAACTTCGATATACCAGCGATTATGGGCAGGCGGATGCCATAAAAGAGATGTCGAAGACCAATAACCTGCAAGAATGGATCGACCTCGCAGACAAGAAACAATACGAATGCTACCAGTCTGATTTTCTTCAATACTTTCCAATGGAGATTCCCGATAATCCATATCGCGATTTATATCTCCATCTGGACCTTGTCCTTTTAAGCATTGACGGGAAGATTTTTATGGAAGGTTACAACGATTTGTTTGCATTCTTCACGCGCATCATCCGGGAAAAACTTGCCGACTACCGTTTGTCCGACAGCTTGTTCGTTTATATTACCGATTAGGTTATAGTGCCGTATGGATTTGATATGCCTTTGAACTTATGTAAGGGATCAATACAGTTTACCCTTTGAGGAACAAAGTCAGTTTGTTCCAAAGCGCCGATTTGGAAAGTGGTGCGGCATAGGTCGCTTCGGGCTCGTGGGCCTCGGTGCCCGTGGCAGCAAGATACTTCTCACGGAGCTTCCTGATGGCAGCGGCACTATCCAGTGTGTCAATGATTTGTTCGTAATAATGGAACAGTGTCGGATAAAGGTGGGTGAACTCTTCGTTGATGCGGCGGGACATTTCACGATGCGGTTCGTCAAGGGGCAGGTTTTCGCCTTGAAGCAAGCGGGTGCGGTACTTCGTCAAACTGCCCTTCATGCGGTGCACAGACACGCGGTAGGCAATGTCGGTCATGCCAAGGGCTTGTGCCACGGCCTCGCTGGACAATGCCGCCTGCTTGTTTAGCAGCGTGAGCAGGGTGCGGAAGAAAATGAAATTGTCGCGGGGAGACATCACCTGATGGGCGTAGGCAATCAGGTCGGCCGCAAAGGAGAGTTTTTGCTCGTCGGTCAGGATGGAGGGAGCGGTGTCTTCACTGATATTGTCGTTGAAGTCGTGTTCCGAATACGAGAGCCGATTCTCCTTTGCAGCCCTCACGCTGAGGTAGTTGCGGAATGTGTTGAGAAGCCATCCTCCAAAAGTCTCCCGATTCCGGATGCGCCGAAGCGACGGGTAAGGATTGCCCTCGTCGCTGTCCCTCCCGTCCCGCAGATAGAACAGGAAGTCAACCAGCACGTCATCGAAATCGTCAAGAAGTTGGTTTTTAACAACTTCAAACCGCTTCCGCAGCTGCGGATAGAGCCGCTGGTACAGCAGATAGTACATTGCCTCGTCCGCACGCTCATCCCCGACAAGGATGATACCGACGAAATCAGCAATGGGAAGTTCTTCATAGGAAGTCTCAATTTTCATAATTTTTTTTTGAATTCAGTGTTTTGGGTCGGTGTCGTTATGCCGCTGTGTGTGCCGTTAAAACCGACTGAATCACTCCACAATCGTCAGCTCCTGCATCAGGTTCTGGGCGTTGGCCATCTTGTCGATGATGAACAGCAGGTAGCGCATGTCCATGCAGATGGTGCGCTGCACCTGGTTCTCGAAGGAGATGTCGCCGCTCATGGCCTCCCAGTTGCCGTCGAAGGCCAGACCGATGAGGTTGCCGTTGGCGTCGATCACCGGACTGCCGGAGTTGCCGCCCGTGATGTCGTTGGTGGTGATGAAGTTCACAATCAGGTTGCCGTTTTTGTCGGCGTAGCGGCCGTAGTCGTGGTTCTCCCACAGCTTGATGAGGTCTTTCGGCACGTCGAATTCCCAGTTGCCGGGCACGTACTTCTGCATCACGCCGTCGAGGGTGGTGACGTAGCTGTACTCCACGCCGTCGGTCGGCTTGCAATCCTGCACGCTGCCGTAAGTGAGGCGCATGGTAAAGTTGGCGTCGGGGTAGAAGTTGCGGTCCTTCTGCATCTCCATCAGACCCTCCATGTAGAGGCGGTCGGCACGGCTACAGTCCACTTTGCTTGCAACGTCACTTAATTCGACGTAGGCTTCCACAATGTTGGACATTAAATCGAAAATCGGGTCTTTTGCAAGCGATTTGGGATTGTCGAGCCAGGCATTCAGTTTATTGGCATCCACAAAAATGGATTTGGCGAAGGCGTTGTCCACAAAAGCGGTGAAGTCGCCGCCCGTCTTGTCCCCTTTCCGAAGGACTCCGCACTGCATGTTGCGGTCCACCTCTTTGTAGAAAAGGTTCAGCAGCGCAATCGTCACGTCGCGGTCGAGTTCCTTGTTGTAATCTTTGAAAAAGTCCTTCGATGCCGCTTTCAGACTTTTGACGTAGGCATCAATTTTCTCTTGCGGGGCCTTTTGCGCCAAAGCGAAATTCAACGCTCTGAATTTCACTGCGAAAGCGACGGCCTCGCCCCCGCGCCAACCCGCCTCGCGGTAATAGATCAAAGCTTTGGTGAACTGTGACTGATATTCCCAATATTTGTCCATTTCATCGAAGATGCCGGCATATTTGGCTTGGCGGACTTTGTCCTGAGCAGCCCACTCGCGGAAGGCCTTCTCCTGTTCAAGGCGTTTCTCCAAAACCTTGTTGCGCTGGAGCTGTTTCACCTGGCCGATGTAGTATTTCCAGTAGTTGCTGACGCTGGCCTGTTTGGAGGCATACTGGATGAAGACGGCGGGGTCGGCGTCCATGTGCTTGCGGTACTGCTCCAGCTTGGTGGTGCGGCAGCTGACGATGGCGGGGCCTTCCTGCTCGATGACGTTCCGGACGGAGCCCGAAGCCGAGTAGCGGTCGGTGGAGCCCGGATAGCCGAGAATCATGGTGTAGTCGCCCTGCTGCACTCCCTTGAGCGAAATCGGCAGGTAGTGCTTCGATTTCATCGGGACGTTGTCCTTGCTGTAGGTTGCGGGAGAGCCGTCGGGGGCAGTATAGACGCGGAAGATGCAGAAGTCGCCCTTGTGGCGCGGCCACGTCCAGTTGTCGGTGTCGGCGCCGAACTTGCCGATGCCCCACGGCGGGCACGCCACCAGACGGACATCTTTGTAAACGTCATATACAAAAAGGATGAACTGGTTGCCATGGTAGAAAGGCACGATTTCCACCTTCACGTCGCGTTTACCCTTGCGGTCGGCAATAATCTTCTTGCCGTTCTCTTTGATAATCTCAGCGCGGTCGGCTTCGGAGGTGTTGTTGTCCACTCCTTTCAGAATTTCAGCGGTAACATCTTCGATATAAGTAAGAAAAGAAACGGTAAGTCCTTCATTCGGAAGCTCTTGGTCTTTGCTTCTGGCCCAGAAACCGTCCTGAAGATAGTCGTGTTCCACGGAAGCATGGCTCTGCACGTAGGAGAGTCCGCAGTGGTGGTTGGTGAGCAGCAGGCCTTCGGGCGAGATCAGCTCGCCGGTACATCCGCCGCCGAACTGCACGATGGCATCCTTCAAACTGGGCTGGTTGAAACTGAAAATCTGCTCCGCAGTAAGCTTGCAACCAAGCCGCTTCATATCGGCAAGATTCTGTCCGTTAATGGAATAGGGGAGCCACATGCCTTCGTCCGCACGCACGGAAAAGACAAACATCATAAAAATGATGCACAAAAGATTGATCTTATTTCTCATTGTGATATGAATTAATTATACGATTCCTTGTTTTGAAGCCGCAAAAATACAACAAAGTTCATAATGTTGCAGGCTCATCAAGTCAGAAAGTATATAAAAATGAAAGTGTGCATAACAAAAAAAGACCTTCCAGGAAGGTCTTTTTTCGGGTGGTGCTACCGGGAATTGAACCAGGGACACACGGATTTTCAGTCCGTTGCTCTACCAACTGAGCTATAGCACCGCTCTTTGATTTTGAGGCTGCAAAAATACAACTTTTTTTAAAACATCAGACATTGAAGAAAAATTTTTTTCATTTTATAATATTATTAAATGAATCTCGTTAATAATGAAAGTTTTACAGAAGAAAAAGAATCTCTTATATGAATCAAAACCACAATAAGACCGCCTTCCTTCTTTGGCTTTTCATTATGGTTTTGTTGCTTTTTCCTCTTGTTTTGTCGCAATTCCCCCAAATTTCAGGCAACAAACTGCAAGGTATCGACTATATAGACAAGGGTGACGCACCCCTTACGTGGAAATCGGTCATCTCCAACCAATTCCAGGAAAACGCCGACAAGTTGGTCCGACAGAATATAGGGTGTTCCAATTACTGGGTCCGGCTTCATAACGAAATCAATTTCAGGGCGTTCCGCTACAGTAAAACCGAAAAATTGGTGCTGGGGAAGAACGACTGCTTCTTTGAGGAAATCTACATAACGGAATATCTCGGGCACAACTACATTGGTGAATATTTCATCCGGAAAAAAGTTGCGAACCTGAAACGCCTTCAGGAACTTCTTGAAAAACAATACCATAAACACCTGATTCTTGTTTTTGAACCGGGCAAGGCCTCCTTCTCGCCGGAGGCTATCCCCGACCGTTATCACCCCGAGAAGAAGGGTATCAGCAATTACGAGGGTTTCACCCGTGAATGCAACCGGCAGGGTGTCTGTTGCTTGGACCTCAACCGCTACTTTGTGGAGCAGAAACCCTTGCGCCCGCACAAACTTTACTCGAAATACGGGGTACACTGGAGCAGCTATGGGCTATGGCTCGCCGCCGACACGCTCACCCGCTTCATCGAACAAACCTGTGCCATCGACCTGCCCGACTGCCTCGCTCTCGGCGACTCCAACTCCACCTATAACAAGGACCTCGATTTCGACATGGAACCACCGATGAACCTGCTTTGCGAACTGCCGCATGAAACGATGAACTTCCCCATACGCACCTTCCTCTACGACAGCAGCAGGCACGCCCGGCCCCGCGTGTTCACCATCGCTGACAGCTACTACTGGAGCATCTGGAATAGCGGCATATCCCAAAACTTGTTCTCCCAAAATACCTTCTGGTACTACAACCGTACCGTCTATCCCGACATTTGGGAAAATATCGTGTGGGCCGACAAATCAAAATTGTCGGAAATTATTGAAGACCACGATATTATACTGTTGATGATAACCGAAGCCAATCTTTACGACTTTGGCTGGGGCTTCATAGAGGAGGCTCTGTCCGTCTTGGATGACAGCTACGTCGCCGATCCGGAAATCACTTCGCTGAATGAAACACTCGGCAACAAAGACACCTACCGGCCACTGCTGCTTCGGTCGCAACGGGAGCAGGTGCCTTTCGAGAAATTGCTTCGGAAATAGCTTCCCTTTTCCTGTTTAAATTCGTACGCTTACGACAACTGCTTGTCCACCAGCTTGATCAGGCGGCTCTTGATGCGGTTGGCGCGCACCACATAGTCGTGGGCCTCGGCCACAATCTTGTTGGCGAACTCCTTGTCTTCCAACGAGGAGGCGTTGATCTTGACGTTCAGATAGGCTCCCGTGACGGCGGCCTCCGCGCAAAGCACACCCACTGCGCCGTCGGTGACGGAGTTGGGGTTGCCTTTCTTGATCATCAGCTCGCAGATTTCAAACACTTCAAAGGAGCGCTGCACCGTACGGAACGGCACCTCCGTGGCATACTTCGTGGCCTCCTGGATGGCGCGCTTACGGGCGGCTTTCTCCTCGTCCGTGCCCTTCGGCAGACCGAAGGCGCTCATGATCTTGTTGAAGGCGTTGGTGTCCTCGTCCACCAAGTGGATGAGCTCGTCCTTCAGCTTCTGGCCCTTTTCGGCAATGTCGGAGAAGTAGCGCCATTTGGCGTCCCAGCCGGGCTTGTGGGAGGAGAGGTTGGCCACCATCGTGCCGAGGGCGGCGCCGAGCGAACCCATGTAGGCGGCAATGGAGCCGCCGCCGGGTGCGGGACTCTCCGATGCGGTCTCGTTGGCAAAACCCTCGCAGGTCATGTCCACCAGACGGTCGCTGGCCTTGTCGGCAATCATGTATTCAATGACTTTTTCGGCGGGGTCGAACGGCTTGAGGTCGTCCAGTCCCATCGACTTGATGGCGATTTTCATCTTTTCGGCTTCGTCGATGCCGAGGGAGCGCTGCTGCTTGGCGAGGTAGTAGTCGGCGGCGTCGATGAGGACCGACTTGGGCACGAGGCCGACGATTTCGGTGCCGGTGACGCGGATGCCGCGGGCGGCGGCTTTCTTGCACACCTCCTCGAAAGCGACGTGCAGCGGGGTTTCGCGGATGCTGGTGATGTTCATCGAGACCTGGGCGATGCCGTATTCCTTGATGAACCAGCCAATGGCCTTCGTCCCCTTCAGCGTGCCGGGAATCATCACGGGGTTGCCGGCGGCATCCTTGACGATCTTGCCGGTGATGGGGTTGCCTTCGCGCTTCGGACGGCCCTTTTCGCGGACGTCGAACGCGATGGCGTTGGCGCGGCGGGTGGAGGTGGTGTTGAGGTTGTAGTTCACGGCGATGAGGAAGTCGCGGGCGCCGATGGCGCTGGCACCGCTCTTGGCCACGCTTTCGGTGAACTTGTTGGGACCGAAGTCGGGTTTCCACTCCTTGGTGACGATACGCTCTTTCAGCGCTTCGTACTCACCCTGGCGGCAGTTGGCGAGGTTGCGGCGTTCCGGCTTGAAAGCGGAATTCTCGTAGCAGAAAACGGGGATGTTGAGTTCCTTGCCGACCCGTTCCGCCAGCTTGCGGGCGTACTCGGCGGTCTCTTCCATGGTGATGCCGGCTACGGGAACGAGCGGGCACACGTCGGTGGCGCCGAAGCGCGGGTGGTCGCCGTGGTGGTTGCGCATGTCGATGAGTTCCTGCGCCTTGCGGATGCCGCGGAAAGCGGCTTCCAGCACGTCGGCGGGCTCGCCTACAAAGGTGACGACCGTGCGGTTGGTGGAAGCACCGGGATCCACATCCAGAAGCTTGATGCCCTCTACGGTTTCAATCTCGTTGGTGATTTGCTTGATGACTTCGAGGTTCCGCCCCTCGCTAAAATTCGGTACACATTCGATTAACTGTTTCATTATGATGATATTTTTAATTATTCAAACAATTTTTCAATCTTGTCCGCAAACTTTTCGGAGATGAACTTCCGCTTGAGTTTGAGGGTGGCGGTGAGTTCGCCCGTCGGCACGCCCCACTCGTAGTCGATGAGGGCAAAGCGCATCACACGCTCCGTCTCACCCAACTGGGCGTTACAGCGGTCCTGGATCTTCTTGTATTTCTTCAAGACGTCGGGATGCTTGATCATCTCCTCGTTGGTGGTGTAATGGATGCCCTTGCGGGTGCACCATGAGCGGAGGTCTGAGAAGTTGGGCACGATGAGCGCCGCCGCGAACTTCTTGTTCTCGCCGATGACCATGATGTTGTCGATAAGCGAGTCCTCCATGAACTTGCCCTCCACGAGGGTGGGGACGACGTACTTGCCGAAAGCCGTCTTGAACATCTCCTTCTTGCGGCCGGTGATTCGCAGCTGCCCTTCGGGTTCGAAGGCCCCGATGTCGCCCGTATGTAGCCAGCCGTCCTCGTCGATGGTTTCGCGGGTGATGTCGTCGGCTTTGTAGTAGCCGGGGGTGACGCAGTGGCCCCGCGTGAGGATTTCGCCGTCGTTGGCAAGCTTGACCTCGATGCCGGGCAGCGGCTGCCCCACGGTGCCGAACTTGAAACCTTTCTTGAAGAAACTGCCGACAGCGATGACAGGGGAGGTCTCGGTCATGCCGTAGCCTTCCAGCACGGTGATGCCCATGGCCCAGAAGATGCGGCAGAGGCGCGTCTGCATGGCGGCGCCGCCGGAGACAATTACCTCCAGACGGCCGCCGAGCGCTTCGTACCACTTGTTGAGGACGAGGGCGCGGGCGCGTTTCAGCTGGCGACGGTAGCGCTTCGACTGCTCCGCTTCCAGTTCGTAGTTGCTGGCCACCTCGTCGGCCCAGAAGAAGAGTTTCTTCTTCACTTTGGGCATCTTGCGGCCGGTGGCGATGATGCGGTCGTAGAACTTCTCCAGCAGGCGCGGCACCGTCGTGAAGATGGTGGGCTTGATTTCGCGCAGGTTGTCGGCGATGGTGCCGAGGCTTTCGGCGTAGTAGATGGGGATGCCGAGGTACTGCCACGCGTAGTTCATCATCCGTTCGTAGATGTGGCACAGCGGCAGGTAGCTCAGCACGCGGGTTTGCGGATGCACCGGTACAATCGGCAGGATGGCCTTGAAGTTGCTGATGATGTTGCGGTGGGTGAGCTGCACCCCCTTCATCGTGCCCGTGGTGCCCGAGGTGTAGATCATGGTCATCACGTCGTCGGGGGAGATGCGTTCCCGTATCTCCTTGAGGTACTGCGGACTCGGGTTGGCCGCACCGATTTCGATAACCTCGTTCAGGTGGTGATACCCGCGGAGGTTGCGGAAGGTATAGACATTGTCCTTCAGGTTCGGGATTTCGGCGATGAGGTTCTCGATCTTGCGGAGGATGTCCCATCCGGAAACGAAAACCATCTTCACATCCGCGTGGTGCAGGATGTACTTGTAGTCGTTCTCGCTGATGGTGGGATAAATCGGCACATGGATGGCTCCCAGCTGTATGATGGCCATGTCGAGGAAGTTCCATTCGGGCCGTCCCGCGCTGATGGAGGCGATCTTGTCGCCCTTCTTCACCCCGAGCTGCATCAGTCCGTAACTGATGTTGTTGACAATATTGACGTACTGGGTGGTGCTATAATGCTTCCAAACACCGTTCTCCTTGCCGCAAAGAGCGTCATCCCTTTGCAGATGAATGGCGTAGTGTGGAAGAATGTCGAATATACGGGTTACTTCCATTCCGAAAAGAAATTAGAAAGAAATTTACTTGACAATTAATTTCCGTGTGGAAATCGCCTGTCCGTTGGCTTCGATGGAGTAGAAATAGATGCCGGCATCGAGGTTGGAGATGTCCACGCCGACTTTCCCGGAGGTGCCGTTGAGGGAACGGACAGCCACCTTGCTTCCTACAAGGTTGGTGATGACCAGGTTGACATCGCTGCCACTGATGCCCGACAGGTCGTAGGCGACAGTCACAGTGGAGGTAGCGGGGTTCGGATAGGCGGCAAGACTGTTCACCGAGAGGTCGGAATTGCCGATGCCTACCGTGGAATAGATGTAGTTGATCAGTACGGAAACGCTGTAATCAGTTGAGGTGAATGAGTAGTTCACCGACGTGGTCCCTTCGTTCCCACAGGGATTGTAAACGAAATGGAAATCGCTGCCTTCTGAAGTCTCGCCCGGCTGGAGAACCATCGGGTTGTCCGCTTGGTTTTGGCTGTCGTAGCACCCGCCGCCGAAGCAGAAAATATTGTAGGAGCCCGGCACTTCGGAAATGACCCGCCTGCTCAAAGAGATGGAAATCTCCTCTGAAGAGGTGTTGGTGATGACGAAAATCAGTTCATTGTCATCGTTCGCTTCCTCGACAATGTAGTTGAACTCCTCGCCCACGGGTTCGCCGTTATAGGTGATTTGGAAACTCTGTGCATAGACGGCTGCAACAGCCATTAACAATATAAAGGTGACAATTTTTTTCATTTTGATCTCTTTTTAAAATTGGCTGCAAAATTACAATAAAATATTGGACAAAGATGAATCTTTTAAAAAAACAATCACAATACGGAAAAGTCCTTTGGCTTCCGCTGGCAGACAAGTGTATAATCGCAATATTTACAATGTTTTAAATCAGAAGTCTGCGCAAATTTTTCCGTTTCCAGGATATCTTTTATGTAGATTTTAAGCAGATTCTCGAACTCCTGCACAAGTTCCTCGGGTGTCGGGATTCCCTTCCCTTCCGCTGCCAGCGCGGCCTGCTCCTTCTTCGTCAGCGACTGGCTGGCGAAATGGGTCGGATCTGCCCCTTTCAACACATCGCGGAGATAGATGATCCCCGCTTCCGGAAGGGTGTCGGGAAAGCGGTCCTTCGGAAAATCCTCCCTGCTGCGGTACTTGTACAGAAGCATGTAGTAGAACAACTGGAAGATGTGTTTTTTGTTCGTGTCCGTGAAGAGGTCGCCGATGGTCTTGAATGTGGTGGCGTGGGATTGGCCGCTCTTGTAGTCAAGAATGGAAACCCCCTTGCCGCGCTGGTCGATACGGTCGGCAAACCCTTTGAGCGTGACGGAAGTCCCCCCCACGTCCAGCGCGCAGGAAAAACGCCGCTCGCACCCGATGATCCGTACACCGCCGGACACCACCTCCTCGCGCAGTTTCGGAAGATAGGCCGCCAGCGTCTTGCGCACCACCTCCGTCGCAAGGTAGAGCCTTCCCCGCGACAGGTCCTGCCCTTTCACCTCGTCATACAGGCTGAACAGGTCGGGAATGTAGTCCCCGTCGATTTTCTCCATCCACTCGTCCACCAGGTCGGCGGGCGGCGTCTCCGGACACTCGATCATCGCCTCCCCAAGCTCCTCCAACGCCTTGTGTGTCACCAGCCCGATGGTGCTCTGGTCCACATTCTCGTCAATCTCCTCCTCGGGAAGAACGCCCGCAACGAACTTCAGGTAGAACTGCAACGGGCAATTGATGTAGGCGCTTAACGATGAGGCGGAAAAATGAAAACGCCTGAGGAAATCCTTCGTCTGCTCCGTATTGGCGATGGAGAGGGTCGGCACCGCACTCTCGCCTCCTGCCGATTGCGGCTGGCGCACCACCTGCTCGAAAACGAGGTTCTCCAGCTGCATCTTTTTCTTCTTGAAGGCAATCTGCTTGATGAAACGGCTCTCCTCCGCCACCTCGTCCGAAGAGTCTGCATTGTAAATGAGGTGGACATCGGCGGCTCGCTGCAACAAATGGAAAAAGTGATAGCCATAGATGGCATCGTTCTGTTCGTAGGTGGAAAGGTGGAATTGTTTCTTTATCTCGTACAGTATCAATGAATTGTCGTTGTTTCCGGAAGGCAATATTCCCTCATTCACCGACAGCATCACCACATGGTCGAAGTCGAGGGTGCGGGTTTCCAGCAGTCCCATCACCTGCACGCCCGATCTGCGGTCTCCCTTGAAAGAGAGATCCAGCAGGTCGATTTTTTCATGGAGGAAGAACTCCACCGTGCGCACATCCACCGCCCCGGTGTCGTGGAAACGGGACAGTGCCTCCGCGGCGGTATCGGCGGCGCCGGCAAAAAGGCGGAGAAGGTGCCGGTCGGTGCTGAAACTGTCGGGCAGGCGGTCGGCGACAGTCTGGAAATAGTCGGAAATGGCATGGGCGAAGCGGTCGCCGGTGCCCGTTGCATCGGGGCAACTTTCGGGCAGCCGCCCGTTGAGGGTGCTGCGCGAAAAAAAGAGCTGGTTGCTTTGCAAAAGCGAGCGCACGAACATCTGGTGTTCCGTCCCGTCCGGCAAGAAAGCCGCCGCCACCAGCGGGTCGCGGTAGAGCGACAGGACATCCTTATGGTAGTACGCTGCGGCATCCTCCTTCCCGTCCTTGATTTCCCCTTGATTCTGAAAGCGTTGGAAATTCCGGGCCATTGAAAGAAGGATTTGCAAAAGACGATAGGCAGCGGTTCCGCGGGCCGGGTATTTCTTGCTGATGTTGCACTTGACGGGGTCGTAGGCATGGACAAACGG
The DNA here is from genome assembly GCA_016285085.1 of Bacteroidales bacterium. Classification (GTDB taxonomy): domain Bacteria; phylum Bacteroidota; class Bacteroidia; order Bacteroidales; family WCHB1-69; genus UBA1756. The sequence continues at coordinate 18,631 of JAEEQA010000015.1, read as the reverse complement.
CACAATCAGGCTCTCGTCGGCGAACACAACGGCGGTGCGATTCAGCGCGCCGGGGTCTTTCTGTTCGATATGGTTCAGGATGTCCACAGCCTCGTATATCTGGTTCATCGTCTTGCTCACGCCGTAGGTGCGCACGGACTTCGGCGCGCCGGCGTAATGGGCGGTGATGGTGTGGATATCCTGCGTTTCCATGTGGAACGTTTTGGTAAGTTCCTCCCGGATTTGTGCCGTATATTCAAGATAAAACGGGTCGAAATCAAAGAAGAACTGCACTTTCCCTTTCTCGTAAAGATGATGGATGATGCGCGACTCCGCCGGCGTCATGGCGTTCAATCCGGCAAAATAGTATTTTGCAAAATCCTGGTTTTCGGACAATTCCGTGATTTTTTCGGCGGCGGTGCGATAGACCAGTCCCGGGTAGGCTTTTCCCTTTTGGCGGAGGGTTTCGCCCAAACCGGCATACAGTTCGTACAGCATTCCATAAAATTCCAGATACCGGCGTTGGCCCGCCGTGGGTTGGCCTCCGCTGTCGATTTCGATGCCGATGTCCTTGAAATCCTTGAGGTACGAAAAGACCTCGTGCGCGTCGGCCAGCTGCCGGTCAATGTCGTTGAAGTCACCGATGAGGTTTACGCCCCACGACATAAACTTCTGGAAATCATCTGTTTCAGTGTGGTGATGGGCGGCCACTGTTTCATAAACCCCATAAAGTTCAATCAGCAGTTCCGACATCGGGAGCACCTCCAATCCGGAAAGCGTTCCGACAAATTCGTCGATACTGAAGACCACGGGCGGGAAAATGCTTCTTCCTGCCACACGCGCCAGCTCCACGTCCAACGCCCCTTGCGCCCTCTTGTTGGGGAGAACGACAGCAATATTTTTATAATCAATGCTTTGCGGATTGATGATTTCTGCAGCAAGTTCGGACAGGAAGCTCATAAATGTCTTTTATTAATTAGGCGCAAAGGTACTTAATTATTTCGTTTTTCCGACCCTCCTTTCCCATCCTTTTGCGCCCAAAAGGGACCAAAATCTTCCATTTTTTTCCAAAAAAATCATCTTTTCTAGTCTAAAAATCATAAAATATTGATTTTAAGAGAAGTGTAAAATCAAGCGAAGAATTCTCTTTTCATATTAATTATCAATAGATTAATGTTTATAAGTGTAAAGTTTCAAAATATTTTTTCCATTTTTTTCCACATTGATAATCAATATTTTAAATATGTTTTTCAACAAAAATCAGAAAATTTTTATTATTTATGGAATGTTTATAAAATAAAAGTGTACTTTTGTGCGCTTTTTACAAGAAGAATTTTATGACTGGTTTCAAATATCGTTGGTTTGAGGTTTCCATTGAGAAGTACGGGCGGCTGAAGTTGCCTGCTGCTTTGATCAAGGAATTGCCTGAGGAGGACCGCCAGTCATTCTGGGCCACCGTCGGTTTCGGCAAGCACATCATGCTGTGGACCCAGACCGCCTACCAGAAGCAGGCCGACTTTTTGGATTCTTTGGATCGCAACAATTTGCAGGTCAAGTTATACCGCAACATTCTTTTACGCAACAGCGCCTATATCGAGGCCGACTCGCAGAACCGCATCGTGCTCCCCAAGAGCCTGATGGACCAGTACGGCATTGCGGGCGACGCGGTGTTGGTTCTGGACAACGGGCAGATTGAAATCTGGAACAAGAACGACTTCAACAACATGTGCGACGCAGTGACGCCGGAGGATTTCGCCGTCATCAACGCGCAGATGCACTCGGGCGAGTTCCAAAAGGCAGGGAAGGAGGGTGGCAATGTATCATAACCCCGTTCTTCTCCATCCGTCTGTGGAAGGGATGGTTGTCAATCCCGACGGCGTCTATGTGGATGCCACTTTCGGCGGGGGAGGCCACTCGTCGCTGATTCTGGAAAAGCTCGGCCCGGAAGGGAAGCTCATCGCGTTCGACCAGGACCTGGACGCCGCCGCCAACGTGCCGCAGGATCCGCGCTTCCAGTTCGTGCCGTCGAACTTCAGCAACCTGAAGAAGTTCTTACAATATTATAATGGATGTCCCGCCGACGGCATCTTGGCCGACCTTGGCGTGTCGTCGCACCAGTTCGACACCCCCGAGCGGGGCTTCTCACACCGTTTTGAGGGCGTGCTTGACATGCGGATGAACAGCACCCGCGGCCTCACCGCCGCCGAGGTGGTGAACCGCTATCCCGTCGCGGCCCTGGCCGACCTCTTCTACAAGTACGGGGAGTTGTCCAACGCCCGCCAGATTGCCGCCCGCATCGAAGCGTGCCGCGAAACACCCATCCGCACCACCACCGACCTGGCCAACGTGCTCGCTCCGCTCCTGCCCCGCGGCAAGGAGAACAAGACCCTGTCGCAGGTGTTCCAGGCCCTCCGCATCGAAGTCAATGACGAGATGGAGGTGCTCCGCAGCTTCCTCGCACAGGCCGCCGAGGTGCTCAAACCCGGCGGACGGCTCGCCGTCATCTCCTACCACTCGCTCGAAGACCGGCTGGTGAAGAACTTCATGAAGTCCGGCAACTTCGAAGGCAAAATCGAAAAGGACTTCTACGGCAACCCGCTCACCCCCTTCGAGCCCGTCACCCGCAAGGCCGTCGTCCCCGACGACGATGAAATCGGCGCGAACCCCCGCGCCCGAAGCGCCAAGCTGCGTATCGCCGCCCGCCGCTGACCCCACCACCGACCCCATTAAAACCTTGATAACCATTAACCTTTAACCCCCACGAAGTGTACCAGAACCAGGACATTGCCCCCAAGAAAACAAAACAGCCGAGACGGCTGCGGACCTTCATCCGCGAAACCTTCTCCGGCATCCATCTCCTGCGCTCCATCGAGAAATGGGGCGTATGGGCCGCTGCCGTGATTTTCATCGTGCTGGTCGCCCTGTGGAACGAACATTCCATCAACAACAAGGAGAAGCGGAACAAACAGCTGCAGGACCGGTACGACAGCACACTGGTGGAGCTCAAGATCCGCAATGAGGTTATCTACACCGAGGACGAGGAAAAGCTGCGTCAGGAGGCCGTCGATATGGGGTTTGTGACGACCAACGCCAACGGCTATTATAAAATCGAAGTAAGCAATGAGTAGGAAGAAACAACGGCAGGATGTTTTTGTCAAGAGACAGCGTATAGTCATCGCCTTCTGCGCGGCGTTCATCCTGCTGTGCCTTGCCGGGATGGTCTATCTCGCCTGTTTCCAGCAGAAGAAATACAGCGGTTCCGTTGACATGTACCCTGTCTATTCGAGCGAACAGTTCGACACGATTCCCCCTGAAATGCGGGAGAACTGCGTGGTGGAGTACTATGTCAACCCTCCACGCGGCATCATTTTCGATGACAAGGACATGCCGCTGGTTTCCAACGTGCGCGTCTATCCCATCGGTGTGGACGGCATGTCGTTCAACAAGAACCATCGCTATTTCAAGGAGAACGAACCCTATCTCGACACCCTCATCTACGACCTCGCCGTCAGCTTCTACAACCAGTTCTCCGACCGCTACCCCAGCTACAGCGTGGAAGACTACCGCGCCAAATTCACGCGGGCACTCAAGGACCAGAAGTTTGTGACCATTTTCAGCGAGGACCAGGTGGTGCGGGAACACCAGATGGTGCTGGCCAAGGATCTGGCATTCATAAAGCACCTGCCGCTTTTCTCGCGCACCATCGACACCGCGGCGGCGGTCCGTGCCCGCTACGGGTTCTCGCCGGAACAGATGGCAGCCAAGAAGCTGAAAAAACTCTATTTCGCCGACATCCTGAACGAAGGGAACTCGGAACTCCTTGTGCGCGTACACCCATACGGTGATCTGGCCCAGCGCATTCTCGGCAGCATGACCAAGGGAAACGGCATCGACGGAAACCCGAAGTTCGACAAAGTGCTGACAGGCGTTCCCGGAGTGAAAAAAAGACTGTATATCAACGGCGTGTCCATCCCGTTAGAATCAGAGATGCCCCCTGTGAACGGCGGTGCCGTCTATACAACCATCAATACGGAAATCCAGAGGATTGTCCACAAGGAACTGTATGAAAAATGCATGGAAACCAAACCGAAATGGGCTTGTGCCGTGGTGATGGAAACGGCGACGGGCGACATCAAGGCCATGTCGAACCTCACCCGCTATGCCAACGGTGACACCATCGTCTATCTCGAAACCCGCAACCATGCGATGGTCTCCGAGTCCGCTGAGCCCGGTTCCACCTTCAAGCTGGCCTCCCTGCTGGCCTATCTGGAACAATCACACTGCGACACCACGAAAAAGTATGTCCGTGGAGAATACACGTTCCAAGTCGGGAAACGCAGATACTCGTACAAAGACTCCCACTCGCACGGGCCTGTTTACAATACGTCCATTAAAGAGATCTTCAAGCACTCTTCCAATGTCGGGGTAGCGCAGATGATGCGGGACACGTCCGTTTTTCACAGTTACGCGGAATACTCGCGCAAACTCGACTCGATGTTTATACCCACCGGACTGTCGGCGCAAATCATCACGCTGAAGCCTGTGAACATGCACCCCGACACCCGCAGTTTCACGGAACAGTACGGCTACTATTTTGGCGCGGGCTTCTGCATGCAGCCGTTGCAGACCCTGGTCTATTACAACGCCGTAGCCAACGGGGGAAAGATGATGCAGCCGCGCTTCGTCCGCTCCACCGTTCTCGGCAAGGAAAGAGAGGAAGAGGAGACAGTGGTGATGAAAGAACAGATCGCATCTCCGCAGACCATCAAGATTGCCCAGGAGTTCCTGCGTGCCGTGGTAATGGAAAAGGGCGGGACCGCCTACGGCTGCCACGACGACAACTTCCCGATAGCGGGCAAGACAGGAACCCGCGACATCTACGACCAGGAGCTGGGACGCTACGACTACAGCCGCAATGCCATCTCCTTCTGCGGCTACTTCCCCGCCGACAACCCGAAATACACCTGCATTGTCTATCTTTTTGACGTGAAAAAGCAGTACGGGAGTGGCGAAGCGGCCCGCTTGTTCTCCAATATCGCCCACCAGATCATCTTCCCCGCAAAGGAAATCGACCAGAGCACAAGGCACCTCACTGCCAAACGTCCCGTGCGCTGGCAGACACTGAATGCCGCCGTGCAGCACTGGAAAGCCGGCGCCATGCCCTCCGAAAAGGCCGACTACTGCATCGCCACGCGGGAAGACGAAACCCAATTCACCGGCTACACCGTTGTGGTGAAAGACAGCGTGCCCAACGTCGTCGGCCTCTGCGCCGCCGATGCCATCGCCGAAGTGCGGAAATCCGGCCACCGCGTCCAGATTTCCGGCAAAGGAAATGTCACAAGCCAATCCTTTAACAGAGAAAACAATACCATAACCCTCACCTTAAATCCATAGCATCACCCCTTTTGTTGTTCACCCCTTCCCCAACCTCTTTTACCTTATACTTCTTACCTCATACCTTTTACCCCTTCTCCCCCTTCTCTTCAAACTCTCACTCCTCACTCCTAACTCCTAACTCCTAACCATTAACCCCTAAACCCTTTATTGATACGTGAAAACTCTATCAACTTTATTGAATTGTATCGACTGTTGCGAAATCAAAGGCAAGACAGAAGTCGGAATCGGCCAAATTGAATTTGATTCACGCAAAATAAAATCCTCTGGAAAAGAGGGCGTTACTTCATTGTATGTAGCCCAGCGCGGCACCCAGACCGACGGTCACCTGTATATTCCGCAGGCGGTGGCGGCGGGCGCGGGCGCGGTGCTCTGTGAAGAACTCCCCCAAACGCTTTCGGAACAGGTCTGTTACATCCGTGTCAAGGACAGCTCCGTGGCGTTGGGACAGATTGCCGACACCTACTTCGACCACCCGAGCCGCAAGCTGAAACTCGTCGGCATCACCGGTACCAACGGGAAAACCACCACGGTGACGCTGCTTCACCGTCTTTTCACCGCTCTCGGTCACAAGGCGGGGCTGCTGTCCACCATCGTGAACCGTATCGGCGACGAGGAGGTGGCGGCCACGCACACCACACCCGATGCGTTGGAACTGAACGCCCTGCTCGCCCGCATGGTGGAGGCGGGCTGCGAATACTGCTTCATGGAAGTCAGTTCCCACTCCGTTTGCCAGCACCGCATTGAGGGACTGACGTTTGCAGGCGGCATTTTCAGCAACATCACCCACGACCATCTGGACTTCCACAAAACCTTCGCCAATTATATCCAGGCAAAGAAGGGATTTTTCGACGCGCTGCCCGCCGCCGCCTTCGCCCTCACCAACATCGATGACAAGAACGGGATGGTGATGGTGCAGAACACCAAGGCGACGGTAAAAACCTACTCGCTGCAGTCGCTGGCCGACTTCAAAACCCGCCTTATCGAGAACAGTTTTGAGGGACTGCACCTTGAAATCAACGGAACGGAATCCTTCTTCCGTCTTTCGGGTCGCTTCAACGCCTACAACCTGACCGCCATCTATGCGGCAGCGGTGCTTCTGGGGATGCCCTCGGAAGAGGTGCTGGTGAAGATGAGCGCTTTGGGCACGGCCGACGGACGATTCGAGGTGATCCGCAACGGACAGGGCGGCGTGGCCATCGTTGACTACGCCCACACCCCCGACGCGTTGAAGAACGTGTTGTCCACCATCCGCAACATCACCCGCAAGGGCGAGGAGGTGTTGACCGTGGTGGGCTGCGGCGGCAACCGCGACAAGACCAAACGCCCCGAGATGGCCGCCATCGCCTGCGAGTACAGCGACCGTGTCATCCTCACGTCCGACAACCCCCGCTTCGAAGAACCGGCGCAGATTCTCTGCGACATGGAGCCGGGCATCCCCGCCGACTTCCGCCCCAACACCCTGATCATTGAGAATCGCCGCGAGGCCATTCGCACCGCCTGCATGCTCATGCGCGACCACGGGGTCATCCTCATCGCCGGCAAAGGACACGAAAAATACCAGGACGTGCAAGGCACCAAACACCATTTCGACGACATGGAGGAGGTGCGCAACGACTGGGGAATAAAATAATGAAACATTGAAACAACCCTATAAAGACACGGTGTACCGCGTCGCTACAAAATCGAATAAAAACCAACCCCCTATACCCTATACCCTAAAAACTAATAACTAATAACTATCCACTACCCCCTATACCCTATTCACTAACCCCCTAAAACCTGAAACCTGATATGTTATACTATCTTTTCGATTGGCTACATGGACAGAATTTCCCCGGCGCGGGATTGTTCCACTACATTTCGTTCCGCGCGGTGTGTGCGCTGGCGTTGTCATTCCTCATCACGCTTCTGGCGGGACGGCGCGTCATCGAGATTTTGCGGAAGAAAACCCGTGGCGAACAGGAACGTGACCTCGGTCTTCCCGGGCAGGAGAACAAGGCGGCGACCCCCAAGATGGGTGGCATCCTCATCATCATCTCCCTGCTGATACCCGTGCTGCTGTTCAACAAGCTCAACAACATTTACGTCCTGCTGATGATTTTCACCACCTTGTGGCTTGGCGCCCTCGGTTTCGTCGATGATTACATCAAATGCGTGAAACACAACAAGGACGGCATTTCAGAAAAAACGAAGCTGCTGGGGCAGATTGTGCTGGGTATCGTCGTGGGCGTGGTGATGTACTTCCATCCTGCCGTCGGCATCAAGGAGAACTATTCTCTGCCGAAGCAGGTGACGACTTCCGACGAAATGTTCACGATCAGCAAGACCGATGCGAACATCTCGCCGGCGAAGCAACCCGCCACCCCGGCAGTACACTCCACCAAGACCACCATCCCGTTCATCAAGAACCACGAGTTCAACTATGCGTGGTTCACCCGCTGGATGGGCGACAAGGACGGCAAGTGGTCGTTCCTGTTCTACATCCCCATCATCGTTTTCATTCTGACGGCAGTTTCCAACGGCGCCAACCTCACCGATGGCATGGACGGGCTTGTGACGGGCGTTTCCGTGCCGATTGCCTTGGGTATCGCTGCGCTGGCCTATGTGTCGGGCAACGTGGTTTTTGCCGACTACCTCAACATCATGTACATCCCGAATATCAGCGAGTTGGTGGTGTTCGGTTCAGCGCTGGTCGGGGCACTCATCGGCTTCTACTGGTGGAACTGCTATCCCGCCAAGGTCTTCATGGGCGACGTGGGCAGTCTCACCCTCGGCGGCATCATCGCGGTCTCCTGCATCATCATCCGCAAGGAGCTGCTGATCCCGCTGTTGTGCGGCGTGTTCCTCATCGAGGCCTGCTCGGTTCTGATCCAACGGGCCTATTTCAAATACACCAAGAAAAAAACCGGCGTGGGGAAGCGCGTCTTCATCATGACCCCGCTTCATCACCATTATCAGAAACAGGCGGTTCCCGAACAACCTGTCATCTTTTCAAGAAAGGGAAAACCCACCCTGCATGAGTCCACCATCACCCAACGGATGATCCTCGTGAGCATCGTATGTGTCGTTTTGGCAATCATTACATTGAAAATCAGATAATAAAACAATCAGACAATTAACCTTTATTGAACAATACTATGAAAAAAATCACCAGTGTCAAAGGAGAATACGGAATTGGTTTTGAGATAGGCGGTTCCGAAATCAGGGATTTGCAGGGATTGCTGAACAGCCGGCGCACACAAGTCGAGGCGATAGCGACGAACGGTTTTGGGGCACCCGAGCACAAGATGGAATTCGTGAAGAACATCCGCGGCATCGACTTTATCAACGATGCGGCCTCCGTCAATGTGAACGGCGTTTATATGGCTCTTTACAACTTGCAGAAAAAGGCGGTATGGATCACCTCTTTCGAGCAATGGGGGGAAGCCGGCGGCTTGTTCGGGGAGCTGATGCAATTCATCAGCACGAAAATCTCGTCCGTGATTTTTGTCGGCAATGAGAATTCGCCGTCACGGGCCACTCTCGAAGGCTTGGGCGCACAAACGGAATATGCACCCGACATGGAGTCGGCGGTACGCATGGCTTTCTATTCTGCCGGTATCAACCAAGCGGTGCTTTACTGTCCTGGCTCTCCCGCCGAAAACGAGGGCTGCAGCATTGAAAAAAGAGGCTCCTCCTTCAAGGAGGCCGTAGCACAGTTGTAATATGGAGATTTCAACCCTTCGCACCCGTCTGAAATACTACCACAGCATCTGGCTGATGGTAATCGTGCTGTCCATCGTGTCGGTGCTCACCTCCTACAGCCTGACAGGAGAACTGCTTATGCCGCTGGTCCAGCAGGCAGTGGGACTGCTCGCCATTTTCGGCATATCGAAAATCAATTACAAGAAATACAACCGCTCCTCCATCCTCTTTCTTGGGGTGGCATTGGTGCTGTTGGTACTCACGCTCATCATGCGGCGCGGTGCGGGCGGCCGAAGCATCTCCATCGGAGGGCACCTGATCCAGACCTTCTACATCATTTCCATCTGCTTCATTTTTTATCTGTGCCTCTTTTTTGCAAAACATACCAACAAGGGGAAAGAAATCGACAAAATACAGACGCTGTGGGGCATCGGGTGGCTGATGCTGTTTGTCGGACTGATCGCTTTGCGCAACATCTCCACCGCCATCATCCTGTTCCTCACGGGAATGACGGTGATGTTTGTGGCTGGCGTGAAAGTCAAATACCTGATATATACAGTTTTGCTTTGCGGTGCATTGGGAGGGATCTACCTTGCCATAGGCCATTACCGCAACCAGAACGAGGTGGTGATGGAACAGGGCAAAGAAGACCGGTCCACCACTCTCGACAGCCGTATCCAGTACTGGCTGCACGGCAAGTGCGACTCAAAGGCATACGGACGGCAGATGACGCTCTCGAAGGCGGCCATTTCACGCTCCATCGTCAATCCGTCTGGACCGGGAAAAGGGCTGATTAAGAAGAATATGGCAGAAGGGGAGAACGACTTCATCTTCGCCCTGATATGCGAGGAATTCACCTTTGCCACAGGACTTCTGGTTCTGATTGTCTATGTGATTTTGTTCTACCAGGCGCTTTTCATTGCGCGGAAAGCGCGAGGCAACTTCATCCGCTACTACGCCACGGGGGTCGGGATGCTGATCCTACTGCAGGCGCTCATCCATATCGGCGCCAACACGGGCGTTATTCCCGCCACGGGACAGACACTGCCCCTCATCAGCCGTGGCAGTGTGTCGCTCTTCTTCACCTGCTTTGCCCTGGGCACACTTATGAACATGGCCAAACAGGTGGTTGACCAGACCGACGATGTGGACGAAGAACTGCTGGTTTAACGACAGTTTGTGATTTTTTTCACCAATTCGGTATTGGCGAAATGGCCGGGGCGCGTAGCAAAGACGTGCCCTTTGATGGGCTTGCCGAGCAGGTAGAGGTCGCCGACGAGGTCAAGCAGCTTGTGGCGTGCCGGCTCGTTCGGGAACCGCAGGTCGATGTTGTTCAGGATGCCGTTTTCCGTCACTTTCAGGTCACTCTTGTGGAAGAATTCGCCCAGTTTTGCGAGGACTTCCGGGGTGGGCATCTGCGCCACAAAGACGATGGCGTTGTCCAAGTCGCCGCCGCGCACGAGGTTGTTCTGGATGAGGAACTGCAGCTCGTGGAGGAAAACGAACGTGCGGCAGCTGTAAATCTCGGGGACAAAGTCGCGGATGTTCTTAAGTTCCGCCGTCTGCTTCGCCAAAATCTCCGTGCCGTAATCCACATCCACCACCATTTGGAAGTCGTTGGCAGGCTCGATGCGGATCTGGATACCCTTTTCGGGGACCGAGAATTCCACCGTTTCATTGACCGTAAAGAATTCGCGTTCGGCGGTTTGCTCCACCTTCTCAATCTGCTGGAGGGCCTCTATGTACAGGCGGGAGCTTCCGTCAAGGATCGGGGTCTCCTCCGCATCGATGTCAACCATCACGTTGTCGATTTCAAGGCCGGCAAGGGCGGCCATCAGATGCTCGATGGTGCGCACTTCGGCTTCACCGTCGCGGATGGAGGTGCCGCGGGAGGTGTCGAAGACATTTTTTCCAGAGGCCCGCACAATCGGCTTGCCGGGCAGGTCGATGCGGCGGAACAGCACGCCGTGGTACTGCGGCGCGGGTTGGAAAGTCACGGTAACTTGTTTTCCGGTATGCAAACCTCTTCCAGACAGTGAAACACTGCCGGATATGGTGTGTTGTTTACTCATTTTTCAGTTTTTTTTCAAGTTCAGAAACACGTTGATACAGTTCAGGAAGCTTTTTGCGGTAAATGATGAGGCGCTTTTCCTCATTGGCCGGGATGGCGGGAGCGCCGAGCACTACCTGGCCGGGTGCCAGCGTACGGGTGACCGACGACTGCGGTCCAACCATGGTGCCGTCGCCCACGGTGATATGTCCGACCACGCCGGCTTTGCCGCCCATGATGCAGTGTTTGCCGATCTTGGCCGAGCCGGCGATGCCGACTTGTGCGGCGAAGGCACTGCCCTCTCCAATCTCCACATTGTGCGCTACTTGGATGAGGTTGTCGAGTTTCACATTCTTGCCGATGCGGGTCGAGCCCATCGTGGCGCGGTCGATGCAGGTGTTGGCACCGATCTCCACGTTGTCCTCAATCACCACGTTGCCGATTTGCGGAATCTTGACGAAGATGCCGTCCTTCGGCGCAAAACCGAAGCCGTCGGCGCCGATGACCGCCCCCGCGTGCAGGATGCAGTCGCTGCCGATCACGCAGTCGGCGTACACCTTCACGCCGCTGTTGAGGACGGTGCGGCTGCCCACCTTCACGTTGTCGCCGAGGCAGACGTGCGGGAACAGCTGGGTGTTGTCGCCCACCACCACGTTCTCGCCGATGCTGACGAACTCGCCGATATAGACATCCTTGCCGATCTTGGCCGACTCGGCGATGCAGGCATGCGGGGAGACCCCTTTCTTCACCGGCTTCTGCTTGCTGTAGAAGTCAAGCAGCTGGGCGAACGCGAAATAGGGATCCTTCACCTTGATGAGGGTACAGGGGACGGGCTTCTCTGCCACAAAATCGGCAGCGATGATGGCCGCGGTGGCCTTCGTTTCGTAAATATAGTGGGTGTATTTCGGATTGGCAAGAAATGTGAGGCCGCCTTCCACGCCCTCTTCAATCTTACATACAGTATTGATAACCGCGTCTGGATTTCCAACAACCTCAGCATTAAGAAGTTGTGCGATTTGAGAAACCTTGAACTCCATAATTGAAACTTTTGGCAAAAGTACGACAAAAGGGCGCAGGGCAAAATTAAAAAAACTTAATAAAATCAATCGTCGCCACGTGTCACATGCTTGTAACAATATTCCTTTGCAAACAGATAATTGAAAAAAGCCACTTGAAAGTGGCTTGAATTGCGGTGCAGGGGAGGCCTCAGGGATTTACATTTTCACACAGCAGGTGGTCAAAAAGACGATAATGACAACAGGAAAAAAACGACCGGAATTATTTGACCGGGTTGTTGTCCGTATCAGGTTTCCCTTTCCCGCGATGTTTGTTTGCTATTTCCCGCCCAATCCGTGCCATCTCCTTCCGTAGCGACTTGGGTTCCAGTACCTCCATGCGTTCGCCCATCGTCAGCAGCTCCTGAATGAAGTCGAAAGTGGGGCGAAGAAAGTAGCTGAAAACAGAATGGCTGTCCGTGGTTTCCTCCTCTTTCTGCGAAGAGTGCAGGGGCAATGTCCGCAGGTATTTTGCCTGCTGCGCATCCACCCTCAACCGGATAATCTGCGGCTCCTCGTCCCCCACGAAAATACCGAAGCAGGTGGAAAAGAACGCCTCCGCGCTGAAATTCTCCGGCAGTTCAAACTTGTTGAACTCGATGTCAATGTTGGTCATGCGGTCCAACGCATAGATTTTCAACGGACTGTCTCCGTACTTACCAAGCAGGTACCAGCGGCGTTTGAACACTTTCAATGCGTAGGGTTCCACGTTGTAAAGACTCGACACATTGCCGCCCATCCAAAACGGCTGGTAGTCGAAAGTGAGGGTGCAGTTGTCGCGCATGGCCTCCAAGATGATGGAGAGGCACTCCCCGCCCGACGGGTTCGGCTCCAGCAGGATGCGGTCCTTCAGCTGCGCGCTCTCGTTGAGCCGGTTGTTCACCGACAATGTCTCAATCAGCCACCGCCGGAACCCCGACGAGTCGGAAAGGTCGCCCCGTTCCACGATGTAGTAGGAGTTGGTGCTTTTGTTGCAGCCAATCTCCACACCGAAAAGAGTCAGAACATCGTTCTTGTGGCGCATGAAGGTGCGCCAGTTGTACTCTTCGCCCTTCGACAGACGGATGTTGTCTCTCCATTTATTCGATAAATTCTCTAAAGTAATGCCTTCCGAACCAGCTTGGTAGATGGTATCTACAAGCCAGATGTAGCGGGTTAAAAGTTGCTTGCTCATGGTTGTTTTTTTGTGCGGCAAATATAGACTTTTTCTATGACAAAATCTGTCATATTCAACTATGACACAAACTGTCATAGTCGTACCCTAATTTTGCACCGTTCAAAAATCATCAAACTATGAAAAAAGAAAAAGAAGACATGTTACAGATGTTGAGTTTTCTTGCCTTGAGAATGGAAAACTCCGGAACCAGACTTATTGAGGCCATTGCGCCCGAGACGACTATGCGTTTGGATCCCGCCCTTACGAGGGAGAACCGCCGTATTGCAGACATGCAGCCCACCCTCACGGAAGTGGAGGTCAAGGATGTGGTGAAGCGCGTGAAGAAGGTGGCCGCCTATTTCGACATCACGCCCGCGCAGGCGCTGATGATTCCTGTCGCATTCAGCCACAAAATTCAGGATGAAACGTTCGACTGGGATGATATGCGCCGCTTTTACGATGTGAAAAGCATGGTGATGCTCCCGTTGAAAAAAATGTTCGACCAGTTGGTTGCCGACAAGTACTTTGTACCGTCGTCGCGGCGGCGCTCTTCCGATTACGACATCAATCCCAGCCTGTTGGATGCCGTAATGAACGGTGACAAATTCGACCGCAGCATCCTGCATGATCCCGACTACGACCGCTACAAGTTCGTCAACGAAGTTTCCGACCTGATCGAGAAACGCAGCGACGAGGAAATCCGGACGTGCGTCCTTTTTGACAAGGTCTTTGATTTGGAGCAACAGCACAAAGACCTCGCTTTCGTGCAAAATGTCCAGAAACTGAATCTTGACATTGAAGTCAGGACCCTCTTGTATGAAATGTGTGACGACTTCCTCGCGGGAGATGAAACGGGCGTGGCTTGCACGATGAAGGATATGTACGAACATCCGAGCAGCCGCTTCCGCGTCGCCAAAGCGCTGAAGGAGGAGCGGCACATCCTGCAAAAGCTGGAGTATGTCGAACTCCTTCCCGACAACATGTTCTCCGACAGCCACATTACCCTCACGGAAAAGGGGAAAAAGGTGTTTCTGGAGGACGATTTCGAGCTTTTCGACGCCACGAAAAGAAAAAACCAGAACCTGATTTATCCCGACAAGATTGCGGAGAAGCCGATGTTTTACGACAAGGAGCTGGAACGCCAGCTGAACCTTTTCCGCCAGAACTTGGAGGCGGACAAATTCGCCGATTTGCAGAAGCGCATGGCCGACAACGCGCTGCCTAAAGGCGTGATTGCGCTCTTCCACGGACTTCCCGGCACCGGCAAGACCGAGACGGCGATGCAGATTGCCAAGGCCACGGGGCGGGCCATCTGCCATGTGGACATCAGTGCGGCCAAAACCTGCTGGTACGGCGAAAGCCAGAAGCTGGTGAAGCGCATCTTCACCGACTATGCCCGCATGTGCGAAAAAGAGAAGCTGAAACCAATCCTGCTCTTCAACGAAGCCGACGCTTTGTTTAGCAACCGCCAGAATATCAACAACACCAGCGGTTCGTCCAGCGTGGCGCAGACCGAAAATGCCATCCAGAACATCATCTTGGAGGAGATGGAAAAGCTTGACGGCATCATGATTGCCACCACCAACATGATCGACAACCTCGACAGTGCCTTTGCGCGCCGTTTCCTCTTCAAAATCAAGTTCGGCCAGCCGACGGTGGAGGCCAAGAAGGCCATCTGGCACACCAAGCTGGATTGGCTGAGCGAGGACGATTGCGGCAAGTTGGCCGCGAAGTTCGACTTCTCCGGCGGCGAGATCGACAACATTGTCCGCAAGGTGATGATGGAGGAGGTGCTCAACGGCGCCCGTCCCGACCTGGCCGGCATCGAGGAACTTTGCCGCTACGAGAAAATCGACGGAAAGAAAGACGGAGGCATCGGGTTCAAGAGGTAGGAGAAGTAGTAAGATTCTGTACACTGCCAGTTGAAATCTGCTGAAATACAAATTTTTTGTATTTTTGCGAACATAACCAACATACATGATTTTATGGACAAAAACTACTTGTATTGTTACAAAATGACATACGACACGGGATTTGCGCCCAATCCAGAACACAATGTGCTAACTTTAGCGACTTGCAAACCAACTATTAGAAGATGTGCTTCTCCTGGAACTTGGATTTCGGGTTGGACTGCCGTTAAAGTACATCCTACTGAGAATGGACATCCTATTGATTTTGGGAAGAATGAAAAATTGATATATCTCGCAAAAATTTCCAAATCCATCCCATTAGCAGAATATTGGAAAGAGTACAAGGAGAAACGGCCTAAAAAGATTGGTTCAGGAAGGCCTAGTGCCACCAAAGGATGTAGCAGTAGCAAAGACGACACTAACATGTATGATTGTGGTGACAACATTTATGAGCCGGCAAAAGGGAAATGCAATGAGTTCATACAACATGAAAATGGGGGTGGACATGGGAAAGAAGCAATAGAGCATGACTTGAGTGGGGAAAATGTCCTGATTTGTGAAGAGTTTTATTATTTCAGTGCTAAAAATGCAATCGAAATAACCAACAAAGGCTTTGACGTACCTCGCTGCAAGAAAATCCCTCTCGAAGATGAAAGGGCAAAGAAAATAATAGAATATGTCACGAACAACTATACAAAAGGCATTAATCCTCAGCATTTATGAAAATCATATTAAGCAGAAAAGGATTTGATTCTGCAAATGGAGGACAAGCGAATCCTATCATGCCAGATGGAACCTTGTTGTCATTGCCGATTCCTGATGAAGATGGTAACGTTCCGTATGCATCGCTCCAGTGGAATGGAAAGAGTTATTACGAAATAATCCATTCATTAAAACCCAGAACTAAACTGAGAGCAGAAAACATGTGCCATTTGGATCCTGATCTTAGAAAAGATGTAAAAGAAAGGTTGCCAGACTGGAAGCCTGCTTTCGGACAAGCAGGTGCAGCTTTGTCACATTTGTATAAGCAGCATGTATCTGTCGGAGATCTGTTTCTCTTTTTCGGATGGTTCAGGGCAACCGAGGAAAAGAATGGCCAACTTGTATATCAGAAAAAAGCTCCAGAGCGCCACATTATTTATGGTTATATGCAAATAGGCAGTATTCTTGAGAAAAAGGACAATGCTCCAGAATGGTTAAAAGAGCATCCCCATGTTGCCGACAAAAAAATCAGGAGAGACGATTTGAATGCTATTTTCTTACCTTCAGATACTTTGTCCTTTTTGCCCAAGTTAAAGGGATGCGGAATATTGAACTATCGTCCAGACAGGGTGCTTACAAAAGCCGGCATGCCGCGTGGATGCTGGGATCTGCCTTCTTTTTTCAAAAAAGTAGAGATCAGTTACCACCCCAATCCATGGAAAACGGATTATTTCAAATCAGCAGATAGAGGACAAGAGTTTGTGATGGAGGCCACTCTTGAAATTTTAGATTGGGCGAAGCAGCTGCTAGTATAATTTTTCCTTTATTTCCACAAAATCCGCGTTTCCCGCGGGTGAAAACCTTGTTCCTTTTTTGCACTGTACCATTCCATTTTCAATTCTCAATTTTCCATTTCCCTCATGCCCACCACCCTCATCACTGACACCGCCCATTACACCACCGTGCTTGATCTCGCCATGAAGGCAAAAAAGACGCTGTGGATCGGCACCGCCGACATCAAGGACCTGTAAAACAATGTGTCTATAACAAAAAAATATCAAAATTCATTTTTTTACACTAGATGCAATCAAAAATAAGCGTATTTTTGCAGTCGTAAAAAATGCGTATTTACGTAAAAAAAACGAATAGATCAATGGAGGCCAAAAGAGAAAGGTATATTTCATCCCTGCTGGAACGCAGGAACAACGGCATGATAAAGATTGTCACAGGTGTTCGCAGATGCGGCAAATCCTATCTGCTTTTCAACCTGTTCAAACGCAAACTGATGGAACTGGGCGTGCAAGAAGACCATATCATCTCATTCGCACTTGACGACTACCAAAATAGGGAATATCTTAATCCGGATAATCTAAACCAATACGTCAGGGCGAGAATTGTGGATAATGAGATGTATTATGTGCTGCTTGATGAGATCCAGCTTGTGCCGAACTTTGAATATCTTCTGAATGGCTTTCTCCACATCCCCAATGCAGACACATACGTTACGGGTTCCAATTCCAAATTCCTTTCCTCTGACATCATCACTGAATTCCGCGGCAGGGGCGACGAGGTGCGGGTGTATCCCCTCTCATTTCATGAATTTATGTCAGTGTTTGACGGCACAGAATCCGAGGCATGGAACAATTACCAAGTTTATGGCGGTATGCCAGGACTGCTGTCTATCGGCAGTGAAGAGCGCAAAGCCTCATATCTGCAACTCCTGTTCTCTCAAACCTATTTCCAAGACATCATTTCACGCTATAATCTGCGCGGCAATGAGGAAATGGAGGAACTGATGAATGTTGTGGCCTCCAACATCGGCACACTGACCAATCCGCTGACATTGACCAATAACTTTATTTCCGAAAAAAGGATGCGTATATCACGCGATACCGTTGCATCTTACCTGCAATATATGCAGGATGCTTTTCTCATAGAAAAAGCGCAACGGTACGATGTAAGGGGCAAACACTATATCGGCACGCCCATGAAGTACTATTTTGTGGATGTCGGCCTGCGAAATGCACGGCTGAACTTCCGACAGAACGACTATGGATCCATCATGGAAAATGTCATTTATAACGAACTCAGGATGAGGGGAATGTCAGTGGATGTCGGAATGGTGGAAGTGAACTGTAAGGAAGATGGGAAATCGAAAAGAAAACAATTTGAGGTTGACTTTGTGTGCAATCGAGGCAGCCAACGATACTATATACAGTCCGCATTCGCTTTGTATGATGAGGAAAAACGCCAAAAGGAGACACAATCGCTGAGGCACATCAACGACTCCTTCAAAAAGATTCTAGTACAAAAAGACTCCATTCTCCCGCACTACGACGACAACGGCTTTCTCAATCTTGGTCTATTTGATTTTCTTAAGGATGAAACTATTATAGACAGATAACACAAACCATGCCCACCACACTCATCACCGACACCGCCCATTACACCACCGTCCTTGACCTCGCCATGAAGGCCAAAAAGACGCTGTGGATCGGCACCGCCGACATCAAAGACCTGTACGTGACGCAGGGCAAGACCGAGAAACCATTCCTCGGGGTGCTGGCGGAGCTGCTGGGAAAGGGCGTGGAGGTGCGGCTCATCCACGCCAAGGAGCCCGGGCCCAATTTCCGCGCCGACTTCGACCGCTACCCGCGCCTCGCCCAGCTGCTGGAACGCGCCCTCTGCCCGCGTGTAC
>JAEEQA010000092.1 GCA_016285085.1 Bacteroidales bacterium | reverse complement strand
TCCGTAAAACGACTGCCTCATCACTTCGGCAAACGTCTTGCTGTTGCGGATGGTGTCGAGTGTGACAACATCCACCAACAGTTCATCGCCGTATTTGCGCTTGTGGAATTTTATGACGGGAATAGGGTCGGGCATAGCGCTGATCTTAATTTGCAAAGGTACAAATTATTTCGAAATCCAACTATTAATTTGCGAAATGGGCAGTTTCATAAATATTTCGGGAAATAACAGGTAGAGAGATGAAAAATCCGCAATCCAGGACCGTGCCTGAATTGCGGATTTGTTCACCAAGACCAATGTTTAATCTACATCGGCACGGGCCATGGCGTCCTTGTAGTACTTCTGGTTGACGAATACGTCTTCCTTGTACGGGTTGATGTGACGTTTCTTGGAAACCGAAATGATATAGCAAAGAGCAACGATGTTCACTATCAGAGCGAGTGTGCTGATCACCATCATCATGGTAGGATTGGCAGCCACGACGGAAGGATCTACTGTGGTGCCCACAACACCGTCAACGGCAGCTTGTCCGCCTGCAGCGTACAGCTTCTCAATGGTGGTGACACCTTCGGGATAGAGGACGGGAAGCGTAGCCCAGCTGAACCACTGGCGACCGTCTTTGAAGGTCTCCTGGAAGAGCGGGAACACCTGTGCGAACATGCACCAAATGGCCAAGGTATTGGCACGGTTTTGGATCCAACCGCCACGATTCCACAGCAAAGCGGCCACCGTAGGAGCCAGAAGCAGGGCGATACCGCAGTACCAGCTGTGCGTCGGCAGGCAGTTGTAGGTGTAGGCAAAGTTCCAGATGTCGTAGATGACGATGTAGACCCAGGTCATGTCGGCCCAGATCATGTCTTTCTTGTCCTTGGAGGCATACACGTTCCACCAAGCAGTCATACAAAAGATGTTGAACAAACCGGCAACACCATTAAAGACATTGTGCCATCCACCGTACTGCCAAACGCCTTCGGAGGTAAGCCACCACTTGTTCCATCCCATCACAGCGCTCTCGAAGTCGGAGACACAAGCAATCAAGATGTTGATAGCCACGATGATGAACGGGAACGGCTTGAACCAGTGCTTGGCACCGATGCCCCATTTGTACTTGATCATCATAAAGCCGATACATCCGGCTGTGGCCGCATAAAGCTTGGCATAGTGGAACCATCCCTGCATGTAGACATGGGTCTGGTTTTCCAACGCCCACTGTGTTCCGCTACGGACGCCAAGCCAAATGGCAAGGAAGTAGGCTGTCAAAGCAACAGGAACTACCAAGAATGTAAAGATACCGCCGAACTTGGTGCGACGGGCAAACTCGTTCAGTAAGATAAGGCCTGCGAGGACAACGAGCATCATTCCCCACTGAGGCAGCGCATTAGCGCCATAAACTTGAAAAAACATAATAATTTGAATTTAGGATTCAGAAGTAAGAATTTATTGAGTGACAGGGGCTTTTTTGCGTTCTTTCAAGAAAGCGTAAATAGCCCATACTGCAGTGATGGTCAGCGACATAGGGACACCCACGGTAAGCATCTCACGGAGCATGACGGCACCGCCTCCCGCATTCTCAAGTGCGGTGAAGAACGGGAAACGCCAAGTGAGTTCGCCGTTGATGACATGGTCCACAATCAACATCACCGAACCGCCCCAAAGCATCTTCTCCAAAGCGGGCAGATGACGCGCAAAGGCAGAATGATTGCTTCGGTTGTTTTTTTCATTTGATTTGCGAATGGCACTCGTGACCACCGCTTGTGCTAAAGGTACTACAAAACAAGACATTGTATTTGAGTTTTAAGTTTATAGTTAATAGTTATACGATTATACTGTTGATTTCCACTTCATTGCCCCGAAGCAGCCAAGTGTTGTTGCTGTTGCAATGCGGACAAGTCTTGCCGAACTTCACGGTCTCGTATTCTTTCTTGCAGTCGTCACAGTGAGTCACCGCTGGGATAGTGTTAATCTTCAACTCACATCCTTTTAGCATCTCTTCTTTGTCGGCCGCCCAACGCCAACAGTCGGTGAGCAGATGGGGCACCACAGTAGACACCTCGCCGATGTCCATCACCACGCTGGAGACATGCTCCACATGATTCTCCTCCGCCACTGCTTTGACGTCCTTGATTATATAAAATACGACTCCGAGTTCGTGCACGTTAATCAGTTTTCAGTTATCAGTTATTCAGTTTTTCTTGCCGAAAATGATTTTTCCGGTGCGTTTGAGCATGTAAGGCAGTATACCACCGAACTTGTCCTCGGATGTACGCATGATGCTGGCATCGGGATTATCGCGGAAGAGGTGAATGGCATCGAAGGCACACTTGGTAGTACAGATACCACAACCGATGCAACGGTTCTCATCGACCACCGATGCACCGCACGATAGGCAACGTGCCGTCTCCTTCCGCACCTGCTCCTCAGTGAGGGTGACCATATATTCGCTGAATGGATTCTCGTTGGCTTTATGGCCTTCCACTTGACGCGAACCGTTGTCGTACGATTCCACCAAGATGTCGTCCTTGTCCAACTCAATGAAGTCGCGGCGATTACGACCGATAGTCATGTGTCCGTGTTGCACAAAGCGGTGCAGACTCTCTGCAGCCTCCTTACCGGCGGCAATGGCATCGATGGCGAACTTTGGACCCGTGAAGACATCGCCGCCCACGAAGATATCCTCCTCTGCGGTCTGATAGGTTAGTTTGTCGGCAATGGGATACACGCCTCTGAAGAACTCTACCTTGGTGTCCTTGAGCAGGTCTTTCAGAATGACGGTCTGACCAATGGCGAATATGACCATATCGGCATCCAACGTAATCAGTTCATTCTCGTCGTATTGTGGGTTGAAACGGTGTTCAGCGTCATAGACAGAGGTGCATTTCTTGAAGACAATGCCACTGACCTTGCCATCGCCAAACACTTCCTTCGGTCCCCAACCAGGGTTGATGACCACGCCATCTTCGCGAGCTTCTTTGCGCTCTTCAAGCGATGCCGGCATGATATCTTCGGTCTCCAATGACAGCATTGTTACCGATGCCGCACCACTGCGTTTAGCCACACGGGCAGCATCGATGGCCACGTTGCCGCCGCCAACGACCACTACGTTGCCTGTGACCTTCACCTTGCCGCAGTTGGCGTCGTGCAGGAAGTCGATGGCGGTGATGGTACCAGGAAGTGTTTCTCCCGAGATGCCTGGCAACTTGCCTCCTTGGCAGCCGATAGCCACATAGAAGCCCTTGTAGCCTTGTTCACGAAGTTTTTCTATGGTGATGTCCTTGCCTACCTCCACGCCCGTACGAATCTCCACACCAATCTCGCGCATGATGTCGATTTCGGCCTTGATGACGTCTTTATCCAGTTTATAAGAGGGAATGCCATAACGTAACATGCCACCCGGCTCCTCACTCTTCTCGAACACGGTGGGCTTGTAGCCCATAGTGGCAAGATAATAAGCACAGCTCAATCCTGCGGGACCTCCGCCTATGATGGCAATCTTCTCCTCCCATTGTTCTTGAACGTTCGAGCAGATATTCACCTCCGGCACAAAGCGTGTCTCAGCGTTGAGGTCTTGCTCAGCGATGAACTTCTTCACGGCATCGATGGCGATGGGCTGGTCGATGGTGCCACGGGTGCAGGCATCCTCACAGCGTCGGTTGCACACACGACCGCAGACAGCCGGGAATGGGTTCTCGCGCTTGATTAACTCCAAAGCTTCGGTATATTTGCCCTCAGCAGCTTTTTTCAGGTAACCTTGTACAGCGATATGGGCAGGACAAGCGGTTTTGCAAGGTGCCGTACCTGTTGGATAGCAGTTGATGCGGTTCTTGTCGCGGTAATCTTCCGTCCACTTGTGTTTACCCCACTTGCTGGCATCAGGCAACTCCTGCTTGGGATAGGTCTGCTCGCCATGTTTGGTACATAGTTTCTGTCCCAAACGGACAGCACCTGCAGGGCAGTACTCCACGCAGCGACCACAAGCCACACAATTCTTTGGGTCAACATGAGCCACGTATGCACTACGCGACATGTTCGGTGTGTTGAAAAGCTGTGATGTACGTAAAGCATTGCATATCTTTACGTTACAATTACAAATGGCAAAAATCTTTCCTTCACCGTCAATGTTAGTGACTTGGTGCACAAAGCCATGGTCTTCAGCTTTCTTTAGGATGGCCATCGCCTCGTCATAGGTGATAAAGTGGCCTCGGTTGGTCTCCACCAAATACTCGGCCATGTCGCCTACGCCGATACACCAGTCGCGGTAGTCGTCGGCGCAGCCCTCGTCGAGTTTCTTGCGGCCATAACGGCAAGAGCAGATACCCACTGCCAGGTGACCTTCATAGCGCTTGAGCCAATAGGAGATATGCTCGATGTCGGCTGTTTCGTTTTCCATCGAGATGGCTTTTTCGACGGGAATCACGTGCATGCCGATACCGCTACCGCCCATGGGCACCATTGGGGTAACCTTTTCCAAAGGCAGGAAGGTCATGCGCTCGAAAAACATGGCCAGCTCGGGGTGTTTGTCCATGAGGTCCACGTTCATGTTGGTATATTCTGCTGAACCTGGGACAAACATTGGCACCCAGTAGATGCGGGCGTCGCGTTCAAACGAAGTACCGGCCACCGGTCCTTCCTTGGTGTATTTGTCGCCGTAGTCGTACTCCAACATGCCGAAATAGGCCAGCTTGTCCAGAAGTTCATCAAAGGACTTGTCGTCGGGGGTGTAGTGTTTCTTGGCGTTCAACTCATGCAATTCGGCATAGCTGTGATGCTCTCTCACTTTGAAGAAGTTGCCAGGAAGCATATCTAATAGTAAATCCAACGAGGCTTCGCGAGTGGCAGCGTCCATCTCATCCTCAAAGATGCAAGCGAGTCCCCAATACTCTGGGGCATCTGTGTCCATCTTGATTTTTCCAGGAATACGATCCGTGACATGACGGACGAATTTCAACAGTTTCGGGTTCGGGTTTTTGTCACCTTTGTGCTTAGGGACAAACTTGGTTGACATTTCTGGCATAATATAATTAGTTTGGAGTTGTCAGTTTGTAGTTAATAGTTATCAGCTGTTTTTCCAGGCGTTGACTTCGGCGAGGAGCCATTGGACAAAGGCATCCACGCCCTCACCTGTCTTGGCACAAATGGGGATGATTTTAGCTTTAGGATTACGTTGGTGAATGTTGTTCTTGCAACGTTCCAAGTCGAAATCGAAATAGGGCATGACATCAATCTTATTGATAAGCACCAAATCGCATACCGAGAACATCAGTGGATATTTCAGCGGTTTGTCGTCGCCCTCGGGTACAGATAGGATCATAGCATTGCGCACAGCACCAGTGTCGAACTCAGCAGGACACACCAGGTTGCCTACATTTTCAAGAATAACCAAGTCGGCATCCTCCAAGGTCACGTTGTCCAAGCCCTGTCGGGTCATCTCCGCGTCGAGGTGGCACATCCCTCCCGTATGCAACTGGATGGACGGAATACCCGTCGCTTCCTTAATCTTGACAGCATCCACGTCACTATCGATGTCTGCCTCCATCACGGCCACGCGAATCTTATCCTTGAGACGATTGATGGTTTGGATGAGGGTTGTAGTCTTACCACTTCCCGGCGACGACATTAGGTTAAGCAAATATACACCTTTGACTTTCAGGTTTTTACGCAAATCATCAGCATCTTTTTCGTTTTCGGCAAAGACGCTTTTTTTTATTTCGATAACTTTTACTTTTTCCATAGGTAGCAAAGATAGGCATTTTTTTGTTCTGTTACGACAGCCAATGATAAATTTTCTTGGCAATTCATGGGTGAAAAAGCACAAAAAATCCGCAATCCAAACCTTTCGCCTGAATTGCGGATTTCATCGTTTCATTTCGTTTCTTATTTGATCATTCGAATTACCTTGGCAGGAACGCCACCCACGATGGTGTTGTCGGGGACATCCTTTCCCACCACGGCACCAGCGGCCACAATGGCGTTCTCTCCGATGGTGACACCCGCCAATATCGTGGCGTTGGCACCAATCCAGGCGTTCTTCTTGATGACGATGGGTTTGGTGAGCAACGAATGTCTTGTTTCCGGGTCTTCGGGATGGTATTCTGTGGCCAAAACCACATGAGGCGCAATGAAAACGCCTTCCTCAATCGTAATGCCACCAAGTGCCAAGAAGGTGCATCCGAAGTTGACGAAACTGTCCTTGCCGAAAGTGGTTTTCTTGCCGTAGTTGATGTTGAACGGCGGAAACACACGCACGGTATCGTCGATGTCAGAGCCTGTGATTTGTCGCAGGTACACGCGCACCTCGGCCTCGGTGTGGTAGCCGGTGTTCATCTCGGCAACCAGTTTCATGCAACGCTGCACATCGGCATAAAGCTCATCGCTGCCGACATAGGTCTTCCCTGTAGGTTGTTCGTTCATTTTGTATTATTTCAGGTTTTCAGTGAAAAACTCCGCCAATTTATCCCACGGAATGTAATTGCCCTCGCCACCGTCGTAAAGGTCGCAGTGGTTGGCACCTGGGATGATGAGCAGTTGCTTGTTTTCAGGATTGGGATTGGGCTTGCCGATGAAATTGTAGCCTTCGGCCTGGCCTTCCACCATGTATTTGTATGCAGCTTCACCGAAATAGCGGGAGTGGGCGTTCTCGCCGTGCATCACCATGACGGCGGAGCGGATCTCATTGATATAATAAAGGAAGCGTGCGTTAGCGTAAGCCTGCGTCCCGATGACACGCCAGCCGTCGTTGCTGTTGCCGCTGCGCTTGTGGTAGCCGCGCGGGGTTTTATAATAGGCGTGGTAGTCCTTCACAAACTGCGGAGCATCCTCGGGCAAAGGGTCGATGACACCACCTGCCATTGCCATTGGGTCGGTAAGACGCTGTTTGGCGAGGGCCTCGCGGGCTGCGTGGCGTGACTCTTCCTTGTCTTCGCTGTCGAAGTAGCCGTTGCCGCTGACACGGGTCATGTCGTACATGGTGCTGGCCACGGTGGCTTTGATGCGGGTGTCGGCGGCGGCAGCGTTGAGGGCTATGCCACCCCAGCCACAGATACCGATGATGCCGATACGCTCGGCATCTACATTGTCCAATTTTGACAGGAAATCAACAGCGGCCATGAAGTCCTCGGTGTTAATGTCGGGCGAGGCTGTACGACGAGGCTCGCCGCTGCTTTCGCCAGTATAGGACGGGTCGAAAGCCAGTGCCACGAAGCCGCGCTCTGCCATCCGCATGGCGTATAGGCCACTCGACTGCTCCTTGACGGCACCGAAGGGGCCGCTCACGGCGATGGCGGGCAGTTTGCCTTGGGCATCCTTTGGTGTATAGAGGTCTGCTGCCAGAGTCAGGCCGTATTGGGTTTCAAATGTCACCTTGCGGTGGTTCACTTTGTCGCTCAGCGGGAACACCTTGTCCCACTCCTGTGTGAGGTTCAGTTCTTGTTTCATTTCTTCTTTGTTTTCTTTTGTTTCTGTTGTTTGCGGTTGATTGCTGCAGGCGGTCATGAGTGCTACCACTGCTGCAAGGATGAGAATCTTTTTCATTTGACCTAATTCTAATTTCGCTTGCAAAAGTACACTTGTTATTTAAAAAAGGTATTACATAAATTGGCTAAATATATACCAATTTCGCAGAAAATGTATTTAGATTATGAAAAATGGTACCATTTTTACATTGTTTTTGCATAATTTTCGTAACTTTGCACCGCAATGAAGAAGATTCTGAAAATAGATAACCCCAACGATTATGCCCGGTTTGTGGATGCTCCCGAGCTGCACCCATTGGTCAGTATTATCCACTATGACGAATTGGCTCCTTTCCGTCATAGCCTGAACAACTACGGTGTCTACGGACTCTTTATCCAACGTCAGTTTCCCAAAGATCTCTCGTATGGCATGAAGACCCTTCAGGTGAGCGATGCCTCGATTATTGCCGTAGAGCCAGGACAGATTGGTGGCTTGGAGGACAATGGGGAACGCATTTCGCTGAGCGGATGGGTGCTATTGTGGTCGTCCGAACTGCTGCACGGTTCTGAACTGGAACGCCAAATTGACCGTTACCAGTATTTCTCTTATTTCTTCACTGGCTCGCTGCGGATGGAGCCTGATGAATGGCTCAGCATCACACAACTGCTTTCCCAGATGCGGCAAGAGTTGATAACTCACGAGGATTCGCCCTCGCTAAGAAGCATCTTGTTGGGCTATCTGCACCTGATACTGGAATACTGCAACCGCATCTACCTGCGGCAACTTTCTGAAGAAAACAATGGCGGTAGCGACCTCTTGAAACGCTTCCACGACCTGCTGCAACAGTATTTCCGCGAGAATCGACAACTGACGCAAGGTCTGCCCACCGTCGCCTATTGCGCCTCAGAGCTGGCTTATTCGCCGCGTTATTTCGGCGACATAGTCCACAAGGCGACAGGTGGAACCGCCATTGGCTACATCCATAACTATGTCATCAACCAAGCCAAGAGCCTGCTCATGAACGGCCACAACATCAGCGAGACCTCGCGCCTCCTGGGCTTCGATTTTCCCCATCATTTCACCCGCCTCTTCAAAAAGATGACTGGACTCACGCCTAGTGAGTATTTGGGGAAATAGCTGGGTTGAGAGGGTGTATTGGATGATTATTTCAAAGACCCTTCAACCATTTTTCGACCTTTGCCTTGCCGCCGCGCACCTCGTGACCGTAGATGCTGAACTCGCCGGTGACCTTGGCCTTGGGGAAGGCTTTCTTCACGTCGTTAGCGCAGGAGGCCAGCCCGCTGCCCTCGTGGGTGGTGAAGGGGATGACGGTCTTTCCGTCGAGGTTGATGTCCTTGAACAGCGTGAACATCACCTGCGGGTAGGTGCCCCACCACACAGGACCGCCGATGAAGACGGTGTCGTACTGGCTGAGGTCGGGGGCGGTGCCTTCGTAAGGCGGCAGTTCGCCCTTTTTGGCTTCTTCCTTGGCCAATTCGATGAGCGGCATATAGGCCATGCCGTCGTACTTGTGGGTGACAATCTCAAACTGGTCGGCACCTTTGATTTCAGTGATGTAGTCGGCCACGATCTTGGTGTTGCCGACCTCGATGTTGCCCACGCTGTAGTTGTCGCCCGCATGGGAGAAGAAAATGACGATGGATTTGC
>JAEEQA010000014.1 GCA_016285085.1 Bacteroidales bacterium | reverse complement strand
ACCGTCCGCGAACTGACCGCGGGCTACCAAGACAACAACGAGAACGGCGTGCGCGCCTACGGCGGCCGCCTCGACGTGCGCCCGCCCTACCAGCGCGAATTTGTCTATAAGGAGAAACAGCGCGACGCCGTCATCGACACCCTCACGCAAGGTTTCCCCCTCAACGTGATGTATTGGGCCGTGCGAGAGGACGGCACCTACGAAATCATCGACGGTCAGCAACGCACCATCTCCATCTGCCAGTATGTGAACGGCGATTTCGCCTTCAATTTCCGCTATTTCCACAACCTGCAGCCCGACGAACAGAAGCAAATCCTTGACTACGAACTGCAAGTCTATATTTGCAGCGGCACCGATAGCGAAAAACTAAAGTGGTTCAAGACCATCAATATAGCGGGCGAGGAACTGACCGAACAAGAGCTTCGCAATGCCGTTTACGCCGGCAGCTGGGTGAGCGACGCCAAACGCTACTTCAGCAAAAACGGTGCACCGGCGGCAAAAATCGGAAGCGACTACCTTACCGGCTCCGCCATCCGGCAGGACTACCTCGAAACCGCCATCGCTTGGATTTCCGACGGCAACATCGAGGTGTATATGGCCAACCACCAGCACGATGCGAGCGCGGCTCCGCTGTGGCAGTTCTTCCAAGCCGTCATCACATGGATTGAGACCTCCTTCCGTCCCAACAAAGAGCGCAAGAAGATCATGAAGGGGGTGGACTGGGGAATGCTCTATAAGCAATTTAAGGATAAAGTCTTTGATTATCAAAAGATTGACGAAGAGGTGAAACGCCTTATCTTGGACGATGACGTGACAAAGAAAACGGGCATCTACCCCTACATTCTTACCCGAAAAGAGAAATATCTTTCCATCAGAACCTTTACCGATGCGCAGAAACTATCGGCATACGAGCGGCAGGGCGGCATCTGCGCCGACTGCGGTCAACATTTCGAATTGTCGCAGATGGAAGCCGACCACATCACGCCGTGGCACGCAGGCGGACGGACCATCGCCGAGAACTGCCAGATGCTGTGCCGCGAATGTAACCGAAGGAAAAGCGGGAAATGATGAGCCTTAAAACGTCCCCTTCCCGTGGCGGAAAAAGATGGGCTGCGGAATGGTGATCTCGTGCATGCAGTCGATGGCGAAACGGTCGGTCATACCCGAAAGATAGTCCGTAACAATCTGTTTTGCGCTCTCTTCCGAAGAAAGTCCGTTGGCTTTGGCCTCTTCCAAATAGAACGGGCGCATGGTTTTCATGTAGTCCACGAAGTAGGTTTCGAGCGTGCGGCGCGGCGTGCCGTCGTACTCGCCCGTCGCCATGTCGAAGGAACCGCACATCTTATAAAGGTAGTGGAAAAGGGAAACGATGATGTTTTCGCAAGCCACCTCCACCTCTTTCAGGCGGGGATGACCATAAATCCGCTGGGAGTTGAACTTGATCAGCTCCAGCATCATCTCGAAGGCCTCGTCGGATACGGCAATCGCTTCCTCCGTGGAGTTCGCCACCACGTCGTTCACCAAAAAGTTGATGATATCGCTGTTGGTGTCACCCACTTTATCCCTGATTTTCAACGGAATGTCATTATTATTGATAAATCCGGCCACCATCGCATCCTCGATGTCGCGCCCGAGGTAGGCGATTTTGTCGGAAAACCGGACGATGACCCCTTCGTAGGTGGAGGGCAGGAAATGACGTGAACGGATGGCGTCCAGGGCCTTCACCGTGGTGTCGGGCGTGATGAACTGCTCGTACTTCTCGCCGTTGTGGCAAATGATGCCGTCCTTTACGGCATAGGTGAGGTTGAGACCGCGCCCACCGTCAATCAGTTTTTCCACCACGCGGTAGCTGTTGACCTCGTGCATGAACTTGTCGCTGCCGCCCAACAGGTGGGCGATGGCCTTCTCGCCCGAATGGCCGAACGGGGTGTGGCCGAGGTCGTGCCCGAGGCTGATGGCGTAGGCGAGGTCCTCGTTCAGCTGCCACCCCTCCCCTTTCGAGTTGAGGCCGCGGCAAATGGTGGCGGCGATGGTGGCCACGTGCAGCACATGCTCGATGCGGGTGCAGATGTGGTCGTCGTTGGGACTGAAGAACACCTGTGTCTTGTGCTTCAACCGACGGAACGGCTTGGAATGGAGGATGGCGGTCTGGTCGCGGTAGTAGCATCCCCGGATATCGTTCGCACGCGGGGTGGTACGGCGCTCCAGTTCTTCGGCAGCAATTTTGTTTGTTATCATAACCCTTTTATTTTTAATATCTTATTGTTTCATCATTGCCGGACGCTGCACAAGAAAAACGCCAACAATGACCACAAGTGTACCTAATATCTTATATAGTGTGAACTGTTCGTCAATGACGAAATAGGCGGCAACGGCCGTCACAATCGGAATCAGGTTGGTGAAGGTGTTGGAACGGGCTAGCCCCACCTTCTGCAAGGCAATGACATACAGCACGAAAGCGAGCGCGGAGCAGAAAACCGCAAGGAACAGGATGTTGACCGCCACACTCGGCAACGCCAATGCCGAAAACTGCTCCTTCATCCCCGCCACGCCGTGCATCACCACAAACAGCGGCAGGAACAGGAAGAAGCCAACCACGTTCTGGCAGGCCACGATAAAGACGGAGTGGAAACGGTCGTTGATCTTGCGGATGAAGAAACTATACCCGACCGAGGCCGCGACCGCCCCGAACGCCAACAAGATGCCGTATGGATTGAACGTCACATCGGAGAACTCGGGGAGCAACATCAACACGATGCCCGCCACCGACAGAAACACACCGAACAGGTTGAGCCCCGAAAGCACCTCCTTGAAATAGAACACCGACATCAGCACCGTGAAAATCGGAATGGTGGCGATGATGACCGACACGATGGTGGCATCGGTGAATTTCAAGCTATACGTCTCGAAGATGAAATAGAGAAACGGCTCGAAAAAACTGAGGGCCAATAGATTGAGCCACTCTTTCCTGGTGATTTCGCGCAATGACTGCGGAAAGAAAAGCCAGCAGCATACTCCCAACAGCACCGAGGCGATGATGATACGGAAAAAAATCAGGGCAATGGGAGTGACATGGGCCAGCAGCGATTTGGAGAAAATGAACGACAACCCCCAAAAGGAGACAGCCAAAACAAGGAAAAAATAGCTGAGTCCGTTACGCTGCTTCATATACGTTTGAGAAAAAAAAGAGAGAACCTAAGTTCTCTCCTTTTTCAATATCTTACAGAAAGAATTACTCTTCAGTGGTCTGTTCAGTCTGCACAGCGTTTCCGTATCTTTCATCAAATGAATTCTTGGTGATGAAAGCGCAGCTGAGGCAAAGAACCAGAATGGCGATGGCCAGTCCCCATGTGACTTTCTCGACCAAATCAGTGGTTTTACGCACACCCATAATCTGATTGGAACCTGCAAAGTTGGAAGCGAGACCGCCGCCCTTTGAATCCTGAATCAGAACGACAAAACCCAACGCGATGGAAGCAATGATAATTAAAACGACAAGTATTTGCATTTTTTAAATTGTTTAACTATTGATTCTTACTATTTTTAATCTCTGAAATTTGGGCTGCAAAGTAACAACTTTTTTCTGGAAAAAGCAAGGATAATTTTTTATAAATTTTCACGGCTTTTCCCGAATACCCTTGTTGATAGTAAAGTCTTGCTAATGTTTCACTTACAATTTCAGGATCTTCAACAAGGCTGGGCTTGCTGTAATTGATGGTGGCATCATGGCGTTCGGGGTCGAACTGGATTTTCGGGGTTTCTACATCCAATTCTTCAATCAGGCTGCTGATGATGTCATCCTGATTCACGGGTTCGGCCGTCGGGGCGGGCTCTTCCACCGCGGTGGAAACAATCGTGTGCTCCTCCCGGGGCGGCATGGCCGGCACTTCAGCGTCGTCGAAGCGGTGGCGGGCGAAGCGGGCTCGGTCGGTCACATACAACAGATGCCGTGCCTTGTCGCGTTCAAACTCCTCTGGATGAAGCTGTTGAAGCATCCTTGCATAATAGAATGCCGTGAACGACGATGCGGGATACTTTTCACACATCCCCCGCAAATAGTCGAGGCTGCTTTCATCCACTATTACAAAATTGTCATTCATATTCGTTGCAATATTACCAATTCACAAATGCCTTGTTAAAGATGTCCTCCGTAAGCGCCTCGTTGATGCTGCTCACGAGGCTGCTTTCGATGGAGGTGAAATTCTGGGTGCTGGAGTAATCAACGTAACGCGAGAAGGACTGTTCGAAGTTCTTGGTGTCGTCAAACGTGTTGGTGAAGCGGACATTCACCGTGATAGTGAGCCGGTTCATCGCGGCGGTCTCGTCTCCCTGGATGGCCACGGGGTTGATGGAATAGCCGACAATTTCACCCTCAAGCTTGTAGTCACCGTTCTGCGTGTCGATGATGGTCAGGGGGGTCTGCCCCTGTATCCGGTCCTTGAGGGCGCTGGTGAACTCGTTGCTCAGCGTGGGGTTGACCAGCGAGGCGTTGTTGCGGAAGGTCTGGACATAGACGGTCTTGGCCCGCGCGTCGATGTCGCTGCCCGTGAGGGACACCGTAAGCCGGCATCCCGCAAGCGCGAACACGGCGAACAAGACAAACGAAAGTGTCCGAATTCTTCTATAGCTACATGTTATCCAAGCCATAATCTCTGATTTTGCGATAGAGTGTCCTTTCGGAAATGCCCAGTTCCTCGGCCGTTTTCTTGCGGCTCCCCTCGTGTTTTTTCAAAGCGTCGATGATGGCCCTCCGCTTCTTCGCGTCCAGCGTTTCGTCTTCCGCGCCTACTTCCTCATGGGTTACATCCACCGGCTCGCTGTCCACCACCCGCACCGGAGTAACATCCTCGGGCGAAGGCAACTGTAACGGCTGGTCACGGCGTGGCGCTGAAGCATATCCCTCCTGCGGCTTGGCGGCCTGCTGACTATGTATAATCAATTCATAGACAATTTGTTTCAAATTCGTAACCTCCACCTGCAACTTTTGTACCTGCTGCAGCAAAGAGTCCTGATTGTACTGCTGCCGTTCCTCGCTGCCAGCGGTATAGAGGGCAACGGGGTGGACAGGACGGCTTTCCATGTCCAGATACTTCTGCATAACCTCGGCGCTCACGGCGCGCTCCATCTCCATAAAAGAGAGTTTTTCCGTGAAATTCTTGAGCTGCCGCACATTGCCGGGCCACGGGAAGTTCACCAGCAGCTTTTCTGCTTCCTCGGTGAGGGAGATCCGCTCAATGCCATACCGTTCGGCCGTTGCCTGGGCGAAACGGACAAACAGCGGATAGATGTCGTCGCGGCGCTCGCGGAGACTCGGCAAATAGATGGTGATGGTGTTGAGGCGATAGTAGAGGTCGGGACGGAAACGTCCACTATGCATCATGGACATCAGGTCGGCGTTGGTGGCGGCCACCACCCGCACGTCGGTATGGCGTTCCTCGCTGTCGCCCACACGCACGTAAGCCCCGGTTTCAAGGACACGCAGCAGGCGCACCTGCACCTTCAGCGGCATGTTGCCCAGCTCGTCCAGAAAGAGCGTGCCCCCGTTGGCCGACTCGAAAAGCCCCACACGATCCGCAACGGCGTCGGTGAAAGAACCCTTCTTGTGTCCGAAAAGCTCGGACTCAATCGTGCCCTCCGGCGTGCTCCCGCAGTCAATCGTCTGATAGACAGCCCTGCGACGGTTGCTGTAATCGTGGATGATACGGGCAATGTTCTCCTTGCCCGCACCCGTCTCGCCTATGATGAGCACCGGGAAATCGGTCGGCGCCACACGCACCGCCAGCCGCAACGCCTCCTCAAAGGCGGGATCCGTCCCGACTATCCCGTATCGGTTCTTCAATGCAATTAAGTCAATCTCCTTTCTCGCCATACTCTTAAAAAAAGGGGTGCAAAAGTACGACTTTTTTTACATAAAATTTGAGGCGAAAAATATTTTTGAGAACGACGAGGATAAGGAAAAAACGTGTAAATTTGCCGCCGCTTTTGTAAGGAGCAACTTTGTTCATTTGAATCAATAAAACAAAACATAATGTCAGAGAAAATCAAAGGTAAAATTTCCCAGATTGTAGGCGCGGTCATCGATGTCCGTTTCGACGACGACTGCAAGCTTCCCAACATTTACGACGCATTGGAAATCACTCGCGACAACGGCGAGAAACTGATCCTCGAGTGCCAGCAGGACATCGGCGAGAATACGATGCGCTGCATCGCCATGGACTCCACCGACGGTCTTCGCCGCGGCATGGAGGTGGTCGCCACCGGCGCCATGATCTCGATGCCCACTGGCGAAATCAACGGCCGCCTGCTCAACGTCGTCGGCGAATGCATCGACGGCATGCCGCAGATCGAATGCGAGAAACGCAACAACATCCACCGCGACCCGCCCACCTTTGAAAACCTCTCGACCTCCGAGGAGGTGCTGTTCACCGGCATCAAGGCCATCGACTTGATCGAGCCCTACGCCAAGGGCGGCAAGATCGGTCTGTTCGGCGGCGCAGGCGTCGGCAAGACCGTCCTCATCATGGAAATGATCAACAACATTGCCAAGAAATACTCCGGAATGTCCGTGTTCGCGGGCGTGGGAGAACGTACCCGTGAGGGTAACGACCTGCTCCGCGAAATGATCGAGTCCGGCGTCATCCGCTACGGCGACGAGTTCAAGAAGAGCATGGACGCCGGCGGCTGGGACCTCAGCAAGGTGGACTACGAAGAGCTGAAAAAATCGCAGTGCACCATGGTCTTCGGACAGATGAACGAGCCCCCTGGAGCACGTGCCCGCGTCGCCCTCTCCGGCCTGACCGTGGCCGAGCACTTCCGCGACGGCGACGAAACCACCGGCGGAAAGGACATCCTCTTCTTCGTGGACAACATCTTCCGTTTCACACAGGCAGGTTCCGAAGTGTCCGCACTGCTCGGACGTATGCCGTCGGCCGTGGGTTACCAGCCCACCCTCGCCACCGAAATGGGCCTGATGCAGGAGCGTATCACCTCCACCAAGCGCGGTTCCATCACCTCCATCCAGGCCATCTACGTGCCTGCCGATGACTTGACCGACCCCGCTCCGGCCACCACCTTCTCCCACTTGGATGCCAAAACCGTGTTGAGCCGTAAGATCGCCAGCCTCGGTATCTACCCCGCCGTCGATCCGCTCGACTCCTCCTCCCGTATCCTTACCCCGTCCACCGTCGGCGACGCCCACTACAACACTGCCCAACGTGTGAAGATGGTGCTCCAACGCTACGCCGAATTGCAGGATATCATCGCCATCCTCGGTATGGACGAACTCTCCGAAGCCGACCGCAACGTGGTACACCGCGCCAGACGTGTCCAGCGCTTCCTCTCGCAGCCGTTCCACGTGGCCGAACAGTTCACCGGTCTCAAGGGCGCATTCGTCAGCATCGAGGACACCATCAAGGGCTTCAACATGATCCTGGACGGCGAGCTCGACTACCTCCCCGAAACCGCCTTCAACCTCGTCGGCACCATCGAGGAAGCCATCGAAAAAGGTAAGAAAGAACTGGCTAACGCTAAATAACCGTCGCGATGAATCTGGAAATTGTCACCCCCGACAAGGAACTGTACACCGGCGAGGCATCTTTGGTCCAACTGCCCGGCATCGACGGACTGTTTGAGATTCTGAACAGCCACGCCCCCCTCATTTCCGCCCTCAAGAAAGGTAAAGTGAAGGTGGTGGATGCACAGAACGAAACCAAGTTCTTCGAAGTGCGCGGCGGCGTGGTCGAAGTATTGAACAACAAAGTGCTGGTACTGGCAGAATAACAATTGATGGGCGGACTTGATTTTGTGCTTCAAGGCAAGAAAATAGCCCTCGTCAATTGGCTTCGCAAACAAGGTATTGATGACGAGAACGTTCTCAACGCATTCAGTGTTGTGGATCGTCATCGTTTTATCGAAAATTCCCTGTTTTGGCACAATGCCTACGAGAACAGTCCCATCCCGATAGCGTGCGGACAGACGATGTCGCAGCCGCTCACCGTAGCCTTCCAGTCGCAGCTGCTGAACATCCACAAAAAAGACAAAGTTTTGGAAATCGGGACCGGCTCCGGCTATCAGGCGGCCATCCTCGCGGCAATGGGTGCACAGGTCTATTCCATCGAGCGGCAGATCGAACTGTTCCGCAAAACCCGCATCCTGCTGAAAGACACGCTCGGCATCACCAATGCCAGTCTTTTCTATGGCGACGGGTTCAAGGGTCTTCCCGACGAGGCTCCCTTCGACAAAATCATCGTCACGTGCGGTGCGCCCGAGGTGCCGACTTCCCTACTGAGTCAGCTGAAAGTGGGTGGCATCATCGTCATCCCCGTCGGCGACGGCGTGCAGGAGATGAAGCGCATCACCAAGGTCAGCAACGATGAATACCATCAGGAATCCTTCGGCGAGTTCAAGTTCGTGCCAATGTTGGAAAGCATGGTGAAAGGGAACCGGGGGACGTTCTAAACGTGGCAAACTGCCAGTTTCGGTTAATATTTTTCCCGCTATTACCTTGGCATTCGGGCTCGCTGACGCTCGCATTCTTTGATTCTGCTCACTGCGTTCGCATTCGGGTTCGCTGCGCTCGCAACGGAATCCCCTGCTGTCCACTTTCTTCTAAAACCTGCTTCCTGTCATTTACCCGCACACCTACGGCGTGCGTATTACGCCACGTGTACACCGCTACGCTACCGGGGCCAGCACCCCTAACGGGGTACGCATAAAATGCAACCGTCACAGTACAACGAGCGGCAGTCCGTTAGGACTGCTTGCCTCGTTAGGCGCGGAATTTGTGCGGTGAAAAATCGCAGGCCGTTAGGCCTGCGGGCAAGAAAACGGGACAATGTCACGGCTGGCGGAACCGCATCCCCGCATCCCCGTATAACCGTATAACCGTATAATCTAATCCCCGCATAACCGAAAGAAGCCCGCCGGATTCCTCCAACGGGCTTCTTCTTATTGAAAATCGATGCTAATCCTTTACACAACGTATGGAAGAGGCACGCTCTCTAAAGTTGCAACTGTAACTGCAGTTGCAGTTGCTTGCTACACCTGTATTGCTGTAACCGATATCGCGGCTCACCACATTGCCATTGCTATGCGGCGAAGAAGTCCAGAAGTGTGCAGCTGTACCAAATTCGTCATATCCGTTATGATAACACCCTGCCGGAGCTGCATTGAATCCGCTACCGTTGTTAAGCCATGTATCGCGACCGGGAGTACATTCGGTGGTGGATGGATTCCATCCATATTGCGTAGCCAGCGCCTTGGCCGTACACACCATCAATTGAGGCTGGCTGAGCAATTCGTTCCACTCAGCATCGCTTGGCACGTGCCAGCCGTAAGGGCAAATACCCTGAACCCCGCTGGGATTGGTACCGCTTGATACATTCCGCGTTGCCGTGTACCACGTATAGAGGAGTCCATACTGCGACTTGTTACTCGAATTATTATTGGGGTAGAAGCAGGCAGCAC
Organism: Bacteroidales bacterium; assembly: GCA_016285085.1. GTDB lineage: Bacteria > Bacteroidota > Bacteroidia > Bacteroidales > WCHB1-69 > UBA1756. Next base: position 28,554 of record JAEEQA010000014.1, on the reverse strand, counting down.
CTATAGGAATGCTTTCACCATCGGCATAGTGGGTGGTCCGCATGTTTTCCGCCATCCAGCACTGCGAGCCAATTTGAAGCGTGTGATAGACGTTCCCGTCGTAGTCGGTTACCGTGGCTGCTCCGGCACAACCTGAGAGGGAAACACTGTTATACGCCACAAGGGTAACTTCCCTGCTGACCACATTCTCCGCACCATCCTTCACATACACCATGTAATCACCCGCAGGAAGCGAAGTGTACTCTGTTTGTTGAGAATAGGGATAAGATACGCGGCTTCCTCCCATTAAGGATACAGAATACTGATACGACCCTGTGCCGCCTCTGCCCTGCAGTATGATGGTGCCATCGTTGGTTTCCACATTCAAGCTAAGGGCGGCAAGAGAGACAGAACCTTGTCCACGGGGATAGGACTTGGAACTGGCACACCCATCATGATCCTTCACGGTAAACACGTGGTTACCCGATTCTGGCTTCCTTACTAATGGTGAGCCATCAGCCGTAGTTTGCGTAACATTGATAGCTGTTTCATCCAACCAATAGGTGAAAGGGGGTGTACCGTTCTGCACTTTGAGTTCAAGGTTCACTTTATTCGCCTCGCGGACCACCAACTGAAGTGTGGAGTTGGCACAATCCGTTTGGGGTTGGGGTTCGTTGGCGTTGAAAGTGATAGAAGAGCCATTTATCGGCTGCCCGTTGCAGTCATTGATGTATGCGTACAACTTATGGATTTGGCCGTTGATCGGCCCTGGAGTCCACTGTGTACGGGCAATGCCAGCCTCATTACTCACTACCTTACTTTGTGACACACTCCCGCCATCTTGCGGTACAAAAATGACTTCGACGCCACTGACCCGATCAGTGCCAGTTCCCACAACCCGTACGCAAATCGGCGATGGAAGAGGATCATTTTCGCTGATGGTCTGGTTGTTGCCACTGCGGAGTTCGAGTTTTTTCGAGAAACCCGATTCGCCAGATAGAACCGTCCAGTCTTTTGAGCAATTGCTCGGCATTCTGGGGTCAATGACCTTCGCATTATTAAGACTCAAATTCGTATTCAGGTATGACGAAACATTTCCATCCCAACCGTTATTGTCCTGCTGACTTTTACAATAATGCACTTTGGATTTATGCTCCACCGTGCTGCTGGGACACGGGATATCGAAGTAACTCACGTACTGGTGAACTTTTACCGACAGGTCCAAATCGATCGACTCATTCTCATTAAGGTATGGCGAAAAATTCATATTGGTATTTTCGCGGGGAGAGAACACCGTGGTATCCATGATGTACTTATTTTCATTCGCATCATAGCGGATGCAACAGGTAAACATGGCCGATGCGTCAATGTGAAGCTTCTTATCGTTTTTAATATCCACCATTCCGTTTTCCATTCTAAAACTAAGATCGATATTCAAGACAGAAAGAATTGCACACCCATTATAGTTATGAACGAGCTTGATCTTTGCATTGCCCAAATGAATAGCGTCGTCTATCACACCATTGGTCGTCCTAGGTATTGTACAGTCTCCTGTGAAGCCGCACTGCGCATTGTCGTAACCGAATTTCAATACGCTTCGATATATATCAGACTTGTCATACTCCACTTTGGGGTAATCCAACCTTAACGTCGCATTTCCCAAACGGATGCCACTGGTATTTACAAGGGAGTGGTCCGTCGCAATAGTGTATTCCCAATAATTTTCATGACAACTAATCCCGCTACTACTAAGTACCTCTGTCTCATCCTGCAAGGTCCTTCTAGGCATAAGATCTACGACAGTGCCGTCCGCACTTTCTATCTCCATACCCAGTACATACAATTTGCCATTCATGTCAGGGTTTTCACGCAGTTCTTTACGGGTAGGAATGTGATCGAGAAACTCCACGCTCCTTGTCGGCGACGCATCCTGAGCCACACTGTCCACATCATTTCCGCCCGAAATAGAACCCAGTTGAATCACACCACTTTCTATAATGTCGTACAACGAGGCTTGCGATGTGTACATAGCATAGGTGGTATCATCGCGCATCTCCCAGGAATCCACACGGCGCAGGAAACCGCCGTTAATCAGGCTGACCAGGATAGTGGAGTCTCCTATGGTAATGCTTGAATCGCTGAACGAAATCATGTAAAATCCCTGTGCCATATGCGCCGAATCGCTGAAAATGATGTCCGTGGTGTCCACCATCACCACCCGATCGCTTACCACCGTTTGCACATATCGAACGCTGATGTCGTCGGAACTAGTGCCGCACGAATTTGTCAGTGTCCAGCGCAGGCGATAGAGCGAGTCGGTGCCGTAAAACTTGGAAGCCGCTTCCGTCGGGGTGGCGAGAAAACCGTTCTCTCCTTGCAATACTTGCCAACTGCCGGTCGCATCGGTCTCTGTATTGGCTTGCAAACGTATCGTGTCGCCCATGCTGGCTGTCCGCGAAACACCGGCGTAGGCCGTCGGGATCTTTTGCAGGAACTTCACCGCAGAATATTCCGGCGGACAGTTGGCATACGAGACCTCCACCCTGACAAACTGCGTCTGCTCAGGCATGTAGGTCAGTTGTGCATCAATGGCGCCGGGAATGTCGAACCAAGAAACCGTGTCAAGGGAATATTGCCACTGGATGCTGCCGTATTGGTAGTTGTCCAAGGCCAGCTCCACACTGTCGGTTCCAGCACAAAGTGTGCTACCCGGACCGAGCGACGGATGCCAAACGGTGGTGGTATCGCCGGAACAAGGATCCGGCATCGTCAGACTATCGTAAGGAATATCCTCCGTGGTGAATGTCATCTCCGCACCGTAGGCAGTACCCACGCTGTTGGTAGCGTATGCCCGCACATAGTAGGTGGTATGATGGGCAAGGCCCGAAATATGCGAGGTGAATGCACGGACACTCAGGTCGCCTTCCGTATGCGCGTCCGCAGTGGTGGGGAAATGATGCGTACCCCAACACAAACCACAGGCGGTGAGTTGGACATTCCCGTCACTGGTAACCTCGCCGCCACACAACGCCGACGACTGCGTCACCTCCGACGGAGCCGATGTGGTCACGGTGGGTGGCAAAATCAGCGTGGCATAGTCCGGAAGGTTTGCCCATGTGGGAACGCCATTCTCCACCGTCAGCACCTGCCCAGGATTTCCCACAGGAACCATAATCCATCTGCTGTTGGCGGCATCCCAGTACATGACGTCACCTGTATTGCTGCCCGTCAATCCCGCGGGTACAGACTCCATCGTGATGTAGCCGGCATCGTTTGTGAATGCCGACACATTGGCCGGAACGGTCGGTACGGAGTCCATCGTAATATATCCGGCATCGTTCGTGAATGCCGACACATTGGCCGGAACGGTCGGAATTTCCGGTGTGTTGGTGAGGTCGTTGTAGTCACCACTGAAACTGTTGCCCGCATTGCCCGCATACAGCGCGTAGGGCACGCTCATCAGCTGCTGTGTACCCTCGATGGAATAGTTGGTTCCTCCGTTCGGGTCTGTTTCCGTTTTCAAGAAGTAGGGACCATTTCCCCAGTCGATATCAGAAAAGTTGCCCTGTTCCACCGTGCCGCCACCGATTTCGATGGTCAGCAAACCGTTCGCATTTGTGGTAGCCGTATGCGTTTCCACATACACAGCATCACCTAGGGCATCTCCTTGCAAGATACTCACGCGCATCCCCACACTTCCACTGACAAGCAGGTTGCTTCCATTGCGCACTACCGCCTGATACGTGAACTTCTGCGGGGCTTGGGCGAATAGCAAAAGTCCCATAAACACCAAGACAAAAAAGGATAAAAGTTTTTTCATTGTATTTTGAGTTATTGATTTTCTGAATTCTATATTCTTCTACTATCCCATTTTACTGCGCCATCTTCACCACTTTGAAGGATTTGAGCACACATGTACCGTCCAGAACATTCACAAAATAGGTACCCGTGGCGAAGTCCGACATAGGAATTTCCGTAATTTCTCCCTCTATTTCCTTGAAAACAGATATTTGCTGTTTGTGTCAAACACCTTTACTTCCAATTGCCCATTGATAATTGTACCTTGTTCATTGTTGATTGACAATTGTACATTCCCGCGGGTCGGGTTTGGATAAACCATCGCACTCAGCGTGATGCCGGGATAGTTGTCGATTCCGATGGTTTGGATTTCGTATGGCTGCTGCACACCTTCGGAGAGGATAATGCTGCCCTCTTCATTCGACTGGACCGCAATTTGTCCAACAGAGAAAGTGACCGTTCCACCTTCACCCGTAGCCGTCCCGCCTGCCGGAACCACATCTGACTGAGCGAAAGCGGCAAGTCCATTCAGAACAAAGAAAGATGAAAAGACAATCCGTAAGATTTTATGTTTCACAGCAATGACTGTTCTTTTTTATCAACTATATAAATCGTTATGATTCTGTGCGTTCTAACGCTTCGAGTAATCCCTTGCCCCGAAGATGGCGCTGCCCACACGGATCATCGTGCTTCCCTCCTCAATGGCAATCCGGTAATCGCTTGTCATTCCCATCGAAAGTTCCTTGAAGTCGGGATTCTCCGAAAAATATTCCGTTTTCAGTTTAGTGAAAAAACTGTGGAGCGTGCAGAACTCGCGCCGGACCTGCGCGGTATCGTCCGTAAAACTGGCCATCCCCATCACCCCTTTGATCTCAACATTTTTCAATGCAGAAAATTCCGGCGACTGCAACATTTGTTCGCATTCCTGCATCAAGAAACCGGACTTTGTTTCCTCGGTGGCGACGTGGAACTGCAACAGGCAGCCAACCATACGGCCGTGTTTTCCCGCCTGCCGGTCCACCTCCTGCAGCAGCTTGAAACTGTCGATGCTGTGGATCAGGTGGACGTACGGGATGATGTACTTGATCTTGTTGGTCTGGAGGTGTCCGATGAAATGCCAGCGGATGTCCTGCGGGAGGATTTCGTGCTTTTCCCGCATCTCCTGCGCCCAGTTCTCGCCGAAATCGCGCTGGCCGAGTGCGTAGGCGGCCTCCACCTCCGAGGCGGGATGCAGTTTCGAAACGGCAATCAACCGCACATTTTCGGGGATTTCATGCAGGATTTCCTGATATTTTTCAACATTCATGGCTGAATCATTAAAAAAAGAGAACGTAAAAATCTTTACGTTCTCATTATTCTATAAGCGATTATGATTCTTTATTCGTCATCGTCGTCGTCACCGCCGCCCATGCCGAGCATCTTCATCAGATCGGGATTGGTGTGGATGTCCTTCGCATCGGTGGGGAGAAGGAACTCGACGGGTTTGATTTTCTTGCTGGGGGTGATGGTCACGGCTTCGCTCACGATGGTGATGTTCTCGCCGTTGATGTCACGATGCTGCTCCGTGATAAGCGGGAAGCCGACAAGGCCGGGATGAGAGGCGAAGTTGATTTCGCTGCCCGGGTTGATGTCCTTGGAAACATACATAATGGTTTCAGTTTCTTCATCCGTTTCAAGATTCACCATGGATGCAACCACTTTTTCGCATTCGTAACCGGCTACGGTCTTTTTCTCGCCGGTGTATTTGTAATCCGTTTTCATTTTCTCCATTCCCTTGGCGATGCTGTCACCGGAAGTTTCAATGTAGTATTTACCCATTCCGGGAATGTCCAGGATGACGTATGCCATTTTCGTATCACCATTGGAAATCTGGATGATGCCCAGGCCGCCTTCCTGAACCTGAACCATTTTGGTGCGGTTGCCGCAGACCATCTGGGTGGATTCCCCGTTAATCTGTGCAATGATGTTGGGATCGGTTGTACCGCTGCAAGTGGTTTTGGAAGTGATGGTTCCCGTAAAGGAAGCAGCGCCCTTCTGGGCAAAAACGCTGGTAAGTCCCATGGTCAGGACTGCCACTAAAATCAAGGTTATTCTTTTCATAATGGTATAAAATTTTATTGATTTCAAAACGAGCTGCAAAAATACACTATTTTTTTGATTGTACGAACAGCCTGAAAAGGAAAGTTTTTCAAAAGCACAAAAAGACCATCTGGCTCAAAAAAGGTTTAAAAAATTGTGGTTTATAAAAGGGGAATGTTGTATCTTTGCACCCGATTTCCAAAATTGAAAAAACAAATCTCATAAATAAATATATTGTAATAATGAAAACGACTGTTTTTAATGAAACGCACAGAAAGTTAGGTGCGAAAATGGTAGAATTTGCAGGTTTTGACATGCCTGTCCAGTATGAAGGCGTCACCGCCGAACACCTCCACGTGAGAAGCAAAGTCGGTGTTTTCGACGTTTCCCACATGGGTGAATTCACAGTGAAAGGCCCGAAGGCCCTTGCCCTTCTCCAATATATCACTTCCAACGATGTGGCCGCGCTCTATCCCGGCAAGGTGCAGTACTCCTGCTTCCCGAACGGCAAGGGCGGCATCGTGGACGACCTCCTCGTTTACAACCTCGCCGAGAACGACTACCTGCTGGTTGTGAACGCCGCCAACATCGACAAGGACTGGGCATGGGTGAGCAAGCAGAACGAAGCGTTCGGCGCTGAAATCGCCAACATCTCCGACGGCATCTCCCAGCTCGCCATCCAGGGTCCCCTCGCCCTCAAGGCCATGCAGAAGCTGACCGACACCCCCGTGGTCGATATGGAATACTACACCACCAAGACCGTGACCTTCGCCGGCGTGCCGAACGTCATCTTCTCCACCACCGGCTACACCGGTTCGGGCGGCTGCGAAATTTACTTCAAGAACGAGGACGCCCTCAAGATCTGGGACGCTGTCTTTGAAGCAGGCAAGGAATTCGACATCAAGCCCATCGGTCTCGGTGCCCGCGACACCCTCCGTCTTGAAATGGGTTTCTGCCTCTACGGCCACGAAATCGACGACACCATCTGCCCCATCGAAGCAGGTCTCGGCTGGATCACCAAACTCAACGCCAAGGACTGCATCGACAAAGAGTACATGCTCAAACTCAAGGCTGACGGCCTGAAACGCAAACTCGTCGGCTTCGAGATGATCGACCGCGGCATCCCGCGCCTCGAGTACGAAGTGTGCGACGCTGAAGGCAACAACATCGGTATCGTCCGCTCCGGCACCCACGGCCCGAGCATCGAAAAGAACGTCGGCACCGCCTGGGTGAAAGCCGAATTCTCCAAGGTTGACACCGAGATCTACATCAAGGTCCGCGAAAAACTGCTCAAGGCCGTCGTGGTCAAGATGCCTTTCTATAAAGGATAATGGTTTATAAAGTTACAAGTTTATAAAGTTCATCAAGTTTGTAAAGTTTATAAAGTTCATCAAGTTTATAAAGGAGTAACTCAATACTATTCAGATAATTATCAACGAGCCGTGGGGACTTGCGGCATAGAAAGCAAGGTCTCACGGCTCTCTTTAAATTCAGCAGGATTGAAAATCAACATCATCACATTAGGATGTTCCAAGAACAATGTGGACTCTGAAGTGCTGGCCGCCAGCTTACAGCGAAAAGGGCACACCGTCTGGCACAACTCCACAAAAGAGCACGGCATCGACACGGTCGTCATCAATACTTGCGCCTTCATCCAGGACGCCAAGCAACAGGCTATCGACGAGATTCTGCTGCAGGCGGAACGCAAGAACCACGGACTCATCAAAAAACTTTATGTCGTCGGATGCCTCGCCCAGCGGTACGAGGAGGATTTGCGCGCCTCCGTGCCTGAGATCGACGGAGTGTTTCCTTTCGTCCGGCTCAACGAACTGATTGGTGAAGAAGATTTCAATCTGCTCGGCTCTTCCGACCGCATCCTGTCCACCCCGTCCTACTACGCCTACCTGAAGGTTTCCGAGGGCTGCGACCGGCAGTGTTCCTATTGCGCCATCCCCCTCATCCGGGGCAAGCAGGTTTCCAAACCCGTGGAAATGATTGTGGAAGAAGCCACCAAATTGGCGGAAAACGGAGTCAAGGAGCTGATGCTCATCGCCCAAGACCTCACCGCATACGGCACCGACCTGTACAAGCGGCGCGATTTGGAGCGGCTGCTCCGCAAGATTGCCGATGTGAAAGGTATCGAATGGATCCGGCTACACTATGCCTATCCCATCAATTTTCCCTACGAGATTTTAGACGTAATGAATAAATATTCAAATATTTGCAGATATCTGGATATTCCGTTGCAGCATGTCAACGAGGAGGTGTTGAAAAGCATGGGGCGCGGCGGCAACCGCGAGCAGATGTACCGTTTGGTGGAGCGCATCCGCAGCAAGGTGCCGGGCATCGCCATCCGCACCACCCTCCTCTCCGGCTATCCCGTCGAAACGCGCGAGCACCACAAGGAGCTGCTCCAATTTGTGAAAGACATGCGCTTCGACCGGCTCGGCTTTTTCAGCTACTCTCTGGAAGAAGGAACACCCGCCTACCCGCTCGGCGACCCCATCAAGGAACGGGAGAAGAACCGCCGCCTCGAGGAACTCATCGCCGTACAAGAGGAAATTTCCTATGAACTCAACCAACAGAAGGTGGGACAGGCCATGAAGGTCATCATCGACAGCGAAGAGAAAGAGTGCTACATCGGACGCACCGAGTTCGACTCTCCCGAAGTGGATGACGCCGTCATTATCACCAAAGACAAGAGCAAGAAGCTGGAAATCGGCAACTTCTACAACGTCCTTGTTGAAAAAGCCGATCATTTCGACCTCTACGGAAAAATCATCTAAAGCCAGCATATATGTTCAAGTGGATCGGGCTCATCATCGGTGGAATCAGCTATGGTTTTTGGGGAGGCTTCCTCGGATGGCTTCTTGGCTCGCTGGTTGACCGGCTATTTGCCCCCAGAGTAAAGATTTACACCCAGCATTACCAACGCTCCGACTTTATGGAGTCGATGCTGATACTGACCGCCGCCGTGCTGAAAGCGGACGGCCACGTGGAACGCTCGGAGTTCGCCTACGTCCGCGACTACCTCGTACGCTCGCTCGGCCCCATGCAGGCGCAGGAAGCCATGAACCGGCTCACCGAAATCCTGGGCGAAAGCTACAACATCGAGTCGGTTTGCTCGGAACTGCGGCAGAGTTCCACCATCCACGAGCGGCTGCTCATCATCCAGTTCCTGTTTGGTGTAGCCACCGCCGACGGCGAACTGCATCAGTCGGAAGTATCTGTCATCGAACTGATTGCCCAATGGAGCGGCGTGGCCCGCAGCGACTACGAATCCATCAAGGCAATGTTCACCTACAGCTACGCCAACAACGGGAACAACGGCGGTTACAGCAGCGGCGGAAGCGGCAATACCGGCGGCTACCGGTCGCACACGCTCGACAGCGACTACCAAATCCTCGAAATCTCGCCCGACGCCACCGACGACGAAGTGAAAAAGGCGTACCGCAACCTCGCCAAGAAATACCACCCCGACCGCGTGGCGCACCTCGGCGACGACATGCGGAAAGCCGCCGAAGAGAAGTTCTCCCGCCTCAGCCAAGCCTACGACAACATCCGCAAATCACGGGGAATGAAATAGGTAAAAGGAAGAAGGTATGAGGTAAGAGGTTGAAGAGATTACGATAGCAGGAATTCCCCTTCTATGTAGAAGGGGTGGCCGAAGGCCGGGGTAGTAGAAAAAAATTAATAACCAAAATAACAATGCGTCAACTTATCATTTCTTTCGCAATCTTGCTCTCCGCCATACTGCACGCCGCCGCCCAAATCTGCGGCTGCACCGACCCGATGGCGACCAACTACAACGCCAACGCCACCGTGAACGACGGCAGCTGCACATACCCCTCCACCACCATCAGCGCAACGGAAATCGGACAGCTGGATGCCTCCCTTCTGGAAGGTTCCTCCACCCTCTTTTTCTGGAACGGCGGCTACTGGACCTACAACGACCACACCAACTGCTGCCTCTACCGCATTGACAGCACCAACGCATCCACCACGGACACGCTGTGCATCAGCGGAATCAGCAACTACGACACAGAGGAGGTTTCGCAGGACAGTCTATACCTCTACTTCGGCGACTTCGGCAACAACAGCGGGACACGGCAGAACCTGCACATCCTGCGCATCAGCAAGGAATCGCTTCTGAACCAAACCTTTGCTGTGGACACCATCTGGTTCTCTTACGAAGACCAGACCGACTTCACCTCGAACCCACAGGCCACCGACTTCGACTGCGAGTCGTTCATCGTCACGAGAGACAGTATCTACCTTTTCACCAAGCAATGGGTTTCCGAGCAGACCACGGTCTATGGGCTTCCGAAAACGCCCGGCACATTCGTTGCCCACCGGCTTGAAACCTACAATGTGGGCGGCCTTGTCACCGGCGCCACCTACATCCCGCAATATCGCATGGCCGTCCTTTGCGGCTACGACTACAACGGAGGAAACTACCTGTCATCCCTCCATCCCTTCATACTCTTACTTTATGATTTCCAGGGAGATGATTTCTTTTCCGGCAACAAGCGCCGGCTCAATTTCGGCACGTTGGTCAAAGAACAGGTGGAAGCCGTCGCCACCAGCAACGCCACCGACTTTTACATCACCAACGAACACTTCACCACCACTCAGCTGGGCATCACCGTTGACCGTCCGGCTAAGTTGCAAAAGCTGGACCTCAGCAACTACATACTCCCCTATTGGGCCACATTCAACGACACACCGATCGACACAGTGCCAACCGACACCATACCGACTGATACCATACCGACTGACACCATCACGCCGCCCGACACGGTCGGCATCCACTCCTTCGACACGGAGGGGTTCCGCATCTACCCCAACCCCGCCTCCGACCGGCTGCATATCGACTATCCCGAAGGTTATGAAGGCGCAGAATACGAAATTCTCAACCTAAGCGGACAGAATGTGGCGAAAGGGATTCTGAAAGGAAACTCTATTTCATTGAATAACAAGAAATTCAAAGCAGGGAAATACATTCTGATCCTACGCGGGAAGCACGGCACAAAATCGTTCATATTTATAAAAAAAGAATAGAGGTATATCAAAATAAAAGTGTAACTTTGCACCTTGATTTGAAAACAGCAAACTATGCTTGATACCAGCAAAATCCGCGTAATTCCCGATTTTCCTAAAAAAGGAATTCAGTTTTTGGACATCACCACCATCATGAACAACGCCGACTATTTCCAAGAGGTGTTCAACATGGTTTTGGAGATGGCCAAGGAGGTGAAGCCCGATGTAATCGTGGGGTTGGAAGCCCGCGGTTATTTTTTTGCGCCTGCTCTCGCACTGGCACTCCACGTGCCGTTCGTCCCCATCCGCAAGGCGGGAAAGCTCCCCTACACCACCTACAAGGCGTCGTACCAGCTGGAGTACGGAGAAGCCTCCATTGAGATCCACACCGACGCCATGAAAGAGAACCAGCGTGTGCTCATCTTCGACGACATCCTCGCCACCGGAGGCACCGCAGCCGCCGCCATCGAGCTCGTGAAAAACTTCAATCCTTCTTTCATCGCGACTCACTTCCTGATGGAAATCGGCTTTTTGAAAGGACGCAGCACATTCACCGCAGACGACATCCGTTCACTGCACCTTGTTTAGAATACAACATTTTATATCACATAACTAAAATAAAGAATTATGGAAAACATTGACTGGGGTAAATTATCCTTTGGTTACATGAAGACGAACTACAACGTTCGCTGCTACTACAGAAACGGCAAATGGGGACAGTTGGAAGTCTCCTCCTCTGAAGACATCACCATGCACATGGCCGCTACCTGCCTCCACTATGGCCAGGAAGCTTTCGAAGGCCTGAAGTGCTATCGCGGCAAGGACGGCAAAGTGCGTATCTTCCGCTGGATTGAGAACAGCCACCGCCTCCAAAGCTCTGCCGAAGCCATCATGATGGCCAAGGTTCCCGATGAACTCTTCAAGGAAGCCTGCTGGAAAGTGGTCCAGCTCAACGCCGATTTCATCCCCCCGTACGGCACCGGCGCAAGCCTGTACCTCCGTCCGCTGCTGATCGGCACCGGCGCAAAAGTGGGTGTCAGCCCCGCCGACGAATACCTGTTCATGATTTTCGTCACGCCCGTCGGCCCGTACTTCAAAGCCGGCTTCAAACCCGTTCCGATGCAGATCGTGCGTGACTTCGACCGCGCCGCCCCGATGGGTACCGGTCATGTGAAAGTGGGTGGTAACTACGCTGCCAGCCTCCGCGCCGGCGAACGCGCCCACCACGAAGGCTTCGCCGCCTCCATCTTCGCCGATGCCAAGACCAAACAATACATCGACGAAGCCGGTCCCGCCAACTTCTTCGGCATCAAGGACGGCAAGTACATCACGCCCGACTCCGGCTCCATCCTGCCCTCCATCACCAACAAGAGCCTCCGCGAACTGGCCGCCGACATGGGCCTGACCGTTGAAAGACGCCACATCCCGATCGAGGAAATCGCCACCTTCGAGGAAGCCGGCGCCTGTGGTACCGCCGCCGTCATCTCCCCCGTCGACAGCATCCAAGACCGTGAAAGCGGACACGTCTATCAGATTGCCAAGAACGGCGAACCCGGCCCGTGGTGCGTCAAACTCTACAACCGCCTGACCGGTATCCAGTACGGCGAAGTGGAAGACAAATTCGGCTGGTGCGACATCATCGATGTTGATTAAGAATATTTAACGATAAATTGCCAAAGAACCTGCTACAATTAGCGGGTTCTTTGTATTTTTGCCGCTCAATTTTGAACATAATAATAACCTTAAACATCAAAGAAAAATGAAGAAAATTTTTGGAATCATTGCCGTTAGCGCATTCTTGTTCGCCTCCTGTGGCAACACCAACAACAACACCGAAGCCATTGAGGAAACCACTGAGCCCCAGACCGAAGAAGTCGTTGTGGAAGAAGCTACTGAGGAATGCACCGAAGCCACTGAAGCCGAGTGCACCGAAGAGAACGCCGAAGTTGCTGAAGTTCCCGCTGAGTAAGGAATTTTCAACCGACAAAAAAAAAGAGATGAAAGTATATTTCATCTCTTTTTTTTTACCCTCTTTGAATGTTCGCCGATAGCAAAAATATGAGTACTTTTGCATCTTCAAATTAGCAATATGACCCCACGACAACAACCCATCGCACACAGGCTCCTTCTATGCTGCATCGCGACCTTGCTGCTGGCACTCACCGCCTGCAAACGGGACAATTCCGGTGAAGGCAAGATGATTTTCCGATACAACGAATCCTCCGGCATTACAAGTCTCGATCCCGCTTTCGCTTCAGGACAGTCGTCCATCTGGCCCTGCAACCTACTGTACAACGGCCTCGTCGATTTGGACGACTCGCTCCGTGTCGTGCCCGCCATTGCGAAAAGCTGGGAAATCAGCGACGACGGTACAATCTACACCTTCCACCTGCGTGACGATGTTTACTTCCACAATACCAGCTATTTCCAATTTGCGAAGCCGCGCAAAGTCACGGCGTACGACTTCGCTTACAGCCTCGGCCGCATCACCGATGCCTCCGTTGCATCGCCCGGAGCATGGATCTTCCAGAAAGTGGCCCGCGACGAAAACGGCAACCCCAAATTCACCGCGCTGAACGACAGCACATTCCAAATAGAACTGACCCAGTTTTTCCCGCCGTTTTTAGGAATCCTTGCCATGAAGTACTGCTCCGTGGTACCGCAGGAAGTCATTGAACATTTTGGCAAGGAGTACCGCCGCCACCCCGTTGGCACCGGCCCGTTCCAAATGCAGCTTTGGGAAGAGGGCGTGAAACTGGTCTTGCGGAAAAATCCGGACTACTTTGAAACCGACGAAAACGGGACACGCCTCCCCTACCTCGATGCCGTCGCCATCTCCTTCATTGTGGACAAACAGTCTGTCTTTATGGAGTTTATGAAAGGCTCGCTGGATTTCATGTCAGGCATCGAAGCATGCTACAAGGATGCGCTGCTGACCAAAGACGGGAAACTGCAGCCCAGCTATGCCGACAAGATTGTGATGGAAACCTGCCCCTACCTGAACACAGAATACCTTGGGTTCATGCTGAAAGGCGATAATCCGAACAACCCATTGAACATCAAGGAGGTACGACAGGCCCTCAACTACGGGTTCGACCGTGCCAAGATGATGCGATACCTGCGCAACAACGTGGGATATGCCGCCAATTCCGGCTTCGTGCCGCGCGGAATGCAATCGTTTGACGAGAACCGAGTCAAAGGTTACGAATACAATCCCGCCAAAGCCCTCGAGTTGCTGGAAAAAGCCGGTTTCCCGAACGGGAAGGGGCTGCCTCCGATTCCGATTTCCACCTCCGCCTCCTACCTTGACCTGTGCCAGTACATCCAGCACGAGTTGGGCGAAATCGGCATTCCCATCACGTTGGACGTGCAACAGTCCGCTCAGCAGAGGCAAATGATGCGCGGCTACAAACTGCCCTGTTTCCGAGGCTCGTGGATTTGCGACTACCCCGACGCTGAAAACTACCTTGCCCTCTTTTACTCCAAAAACCTGCAGCCTGCCGGTTCCAACTACACCCACTATGTCAATCCCAAATTTGACAAGCTGTTTGAGGTTTCACAGACCATACTGAACGACTCCGCCCGCAACGAAATCTACACACAATTGGACTCCATGCTGATGGAGGATGCTCCCGTAATCGTACTCTATTACGACCAAGCCGTGCGTTTTTTGCGCAAGGGGGTAAAAAACTGCGCCCCAAATCCCGTCAATATGCTGGACTTGCGGCGCACGTATAAGGAAAAGTAATCCGCTTAGAAGACGAACGAAACCGTATCCTGCGCTTTCATCTTGTTGATGGTGTTTTCCATCGTCTTTTTGAACATGCCTTTGGTGGGCTTGGCCTCAATTTTACCAATCTTGGAAATAGGCATGTCAAACGTGCGGGTTGACTTCGGAGGCACCTGACCAACCACTTCGTTGTTCACAAATATTTCCAGCGGAACCGTCTGCGTGTTCTCCACTTGGAGGACATACGTCACATCGGCATTAATGAGATTCTGTGCCAACGTAGTAGCCAGTTTCATAATGTCGTCAAGATTCTCCAACTGCGCAATTTCACGGGCAGTGGCAAGCACGATGGCCTTTTCCACATCAATCAGACGAGCCTGTACATAGAACTTATCCTGGAACTTCGTGATGTCGGTCACGCAAACGAGATCGACACCGAACTGACGGCCCAGTTCACAAATCTGACTGTCATCCACATTGCCGGCACGCTGATAGTCCTGCTCTTTCGAAATTTCGGACAGAAATTCTGCCGTTCGCTCAATGGCATTGTATTCCTTTGTAGCCACAAACGCTGCAACTACCTCACTGCCAATAATTTTCTTTGTTTCTTTCGGAACAGTTTCCGTTGCCGTCACATATACCGCCACCTTCGTCTGGGCAAACAAAACAAAGGGAAGCAGGAAAGACAAAAACACAACAATTCTTTTCATAATAAAACCCTATTAAGTAATAAAATACAAAACCTTAACGTAAATAATGGCGCAAAATTACACAAAAAGAAAGAAATATTCATAAATTTGCACACTCAATTTCAACATTCCATTTATGAAAAAATTCTTGCTGTATGCCGCCTTTGCCGTGACCATTCTCACCCTTCACGCACAGACAGAACCTTTTGTTGCAACGGTTCCCACGGACAAGAATGCGGTTATCGAGGAATACACAGGTGTCAACTGCATCAACTGCCCCGACGGACACCTCATCGCGAACAGGATTGCCGAGGTGAACCCAGGCAGGGTAATTGTTCTCAACATCCATGCAGGAAGCTTTGCCGCAAACACTTACACTACTGACGAGGGAACCGTCCTACAGACCACCTTCGGTGTGGCATCATTCCCGAAAGCCACTGTCAACCGTCACTCTTTCAGCGGTTTCCCTGACGATTTTGCACTAAGCCGCACCCACTGGACCGCAGCCACCGACACCATACTCAACCAGCCCTCCCCTGTCAACATCGCCGCCCGCGGCACACTCGACTGGACGACACGCGAACTGAACATCACCGTGCAACTCTATTACACATCAGACGAAGCCGACAGCACCAACTTGCTGAACGTGGCCATATTACAGAACAATGTCATCGGTGAACAAGATGGCTACTACTACAATCCCCAACAGGTGGTCGGAAACCAATACCGACACATGCACATGCTCCGTCACCTCGTCACCGGTCAATGGGGCGACAGCATCCATGCCACCACAGCAGGGAGCTTTGTTGAAAAAAACTACACATTCACCATTCCCGAGACAATGGGTGCGCCGAACCCCATTGAGGCAAAACTGGAAGACCTTTCCTTTGTCGCTTTTGTAGCCCAAGGGCAACGGGAAATTCTCACATGCTGTGAGGTGGAGATGGAAAACGTCAACCTGCCCTCCACCGGAGCCCGCCTCAAAGAAATAGACCATTCTGTTATCCTTGACTGCTCGGACAACACCGCAATCAACGCCATAGTCAAAAATATCGGTGCCGAACCCATCGCCTCACTCACATTTGAATACAGCATAAACAATGGGGAAAACAGCATCTTCCACTGGGCCGGCCAGATCACCTCGCTTGACACAGCACGGATCATGCTTCCCATGGTTACCGTCACCCCCAATGCAAACCAGACTGCATCCGTAAATCTTATTGCAGTAAACGGACAAGACATTGACGGGGGAACTTTCAGCACCGTCCTGAAGAAGATGGTAGCAGAAGGATCCGGAACAATGAGCCTCCACATCAAAACCGACGGACATGCAC
The DNA here is from genome assembly GCA_016285085.1 of Bacteroidales bacterium. GTDB lineage: Bacteria > Bacteroidota > Bacteroidia > Bacteroidales > WCHB1-69 > UBA1756. The sequence goes on along the minus strand of JAEEQA010000014.1, from coordinate 11,905 downwards.
GAGAACTTTCTTTTAAAATATATAATTCTGAAAATGAAATCATTATAGAATCTTCTCCCGAACAATTCACCAACAACAGCGTCTGCGAGTTTCCCCTCACTTTGCCCGAAGAGGGTTGTTACCATCTGGAGATCAGCGATGCCGGTGGCGATGGCATCACCAGCGGCTATATCCGCCTATACAACGCCTCAAACCAGATAATTCTCAATGCCACTGGAAATAGTTTCGCCTCTGTACTGCATGGGATGATTTCATACGAAACCACAGGCATCGACGATATGACGGCAGAAGACAGTTTCCTCATTTTCCCGAATCCCGCCTCGGGGATTATCAATATCCGCACGGAGTACGACATTCAAATGGTTGAAATATACAATCTTCAAGGCCAGCGTGTCGCAGTCGGAAACAGAAATGCAAACTCTATTTCTGTTTCCAACCTTTCCAAAGGTGTTTACATTATGAAAATAACGACCGAACAGGGCATCCGTTCTTGCAAAATAGACAAAGAATAACAGATTGACAACTCCACAAATCCACCGCTAATCCAGCTTCAGAACGGCCAAGAACGCCGACTGGGGCACCTGCACCGTACCGATCTGGCGCATCCGCTTCTTACCCTCTTTCTGCTTTTCCAAAAGTTTGCGCTTACGGGTGATATCACCGCCGTAGCACTTGGCGGTCACGTCCTTACGGACAGCCTTGATGGTTTCACGGGCGATGATTTTCGTGCCGATGGCTGCCTGCACGGCGATATCGAACTGCTGGCGCGGGATGAGCTCTTTCAGCTTTTCACAAATCTTGCGACCAAAGGGGTAGGCATTGTCGAAGTGGGTCAGCGAAGACAAGGCATCCACAGAATCACCATTCAACAGAATATCCAACTTCACCAACTGAGCCGGCTTATAGCCCGAAATATGATAGTCAAAGGAGGCATACCCTTTGGAGATGCTCTTCAATTTGTCGTAAAAGTCGAAAACAATTTCACCAAGCGGGAGGTCGAAAGTAAGTTCCACACGGTTGGACGCAATATAGACCTGATTCAGCAACGTGCCGCGCTTGTCCAGACACAACTTGATAATTGGCCCGATATAGTCGGCCTTGCTGATGATTTGCGCCCGGATATACGGTTCTTCGATGTGGTCAATCGTCGTGGGCGACGGCATTCCCGAAGGGTTATGCACTTCAATCATCTCGCCTTTAGTGGTATAAAGATTATACGACACATTCGGAACCGTGGCGATCACATCCATATTGAACTCCCGGTCAAGACGTTCCTGCACGATTTCCATGTGGAGAAGGCCAAGGAAGCCACAACGGAAGCCAAAACCCAGAGCTGCCGAAGACTCCGGCACAAAGGTAAGTGAGGCGTCGTTGAGCTGCAGTTTTTCAAGGGAGGCGCGAAGTTCCTCGTACTGGTCGGCTTCGGTGGGATAGACACCTGCGAAAAGCATCGGCTTCACTTCCTGAAAACCAGCAACCGCCTCGGTGCACGGACGTTCCACATGAGTAACCGTGTCACCCACACGCACTTCCTTCGAAGTCTTGATACCGGAAATGATATAACCCACATCGCCGGCACGCATCACCTGCCTCGGTTCCTGATGCATCCGGAGCACGCCTATCTCATCGGCGTTGTACTCCTTTCCCGTTGCCATAAACTTCACGAAATCATTGGTTTTCAACGTCCCGTTGAAGATACGGAAATAGGAGATGATTCCACGATAGGAATTGAAAACCGAGTCAAAAATCAATGCCTGGAGAGGCGCGTCAGGATCACCCTTCGGTGCGGGAATCCGTTCGATGATGGCGGCCAACAATTCCTCCACACCCATACCCGTCTTGCCACTCGCCTCGATAATCTCGCTCTCATCACAACCGAGCAGATCCACAATCTGGTCTTTTACCTCGGCGGGCATCGCAGCGGGCATATCCATCTTGTTCAAAACCGGAATGATTTCCAAATTATTGTCAATGGCGAGATAAAGATTGGAAATCGTCTGCGCCTGAACGCCCTGGGTGGCATCTACCAACAGTAAAGCACCTTCACACGCGGTGATGGAACGTGACACTTCGTAGGAGAAGTCCACATGGCCGGGAGTGTCAATGAGGTTGAGGACATAATCCTCTCCCTTGTACTTGTAATCCATCTGGATGGCGTGGCTCTTGATGGTGATGCCACGTTCACGTTCCAGTGCCATGTCATCCAGCACCTGATCTTGGAATTCACGCTCGTCAACCGTGCCGGTAAACTGCAGCATACGGTCGGCTAACGTACTCTTACCGTGGTCAATATGAGCAATAATGCAAAAATTTCGGATATGTTTCATAGGGCGGCAAAAGTACGGAAAATTTCGCAAAAAAAGAGGGGATTTCTCATCGAAATCCCCGTTGTTTACGTTATGAAAAAAATTGGTTTCAGATTAAAATTCCCAGAGGTCGTGTTCGAACTTACGGATCTTTTCAGTAATTCTGTCAGATTCCAGGCGCTGGTCGCGGGCATTGGTAATGTACTGCTGGATTTCGCGATCGTTGTATACGTTCTGTTCCTGATAGATGTAGCTGGAGAACTCGCGTTTCCACGTCATGAGGTCATCCAAGGAAATACGCTGGGCGTTGTTCTTCTGGTTGTAAACCTCCTGCTGGGCAAGGTACGGACGAAGTTCGTCGTACATGATGTAGCCAACACGTTTCTTGGACTTGATGGCACCGACGCTCTCTTCCTCTTCCTGACCGGGCTGCGGTTCGCCGCTATTGGTCTCCTTCTCGTATTCAATCATCGGTTCTATTTCAAGGATGCGCACCTCCAAGAGGGAACGTTTCTTGTCAAAGAACCAGATTTCCTTCACACGATAGAGAAGCACCTGACGGGCGGTGAATTCCTCTTCGTACTCGATTTCACCGATGACCTCGAATGTTTCGGGGTCAATCTGTTCGGTACGTTTCAACTCGACCAAGCTGGCCTTCACGTCCTCACGGCTCATCGGCATTGTGCAGAACTCATCGGAATAGATGGGCAGCACGCCTTCGGTATGCTCCGGATTTTTGACATCCAGTGCATCGAAAATGACCTGGGCCATGCAGCGCCAAGTACCACGGACATCCTGCGGAAAATAAAGCGGATGGTTCATTTTCTCGCGGAGGTCAATGGTTCTCCAGATGGTGTGATAGTACATCACATCTGCGTTCCGCTGATAAACATAGGGAACGGGATCGGAGAATTCGCCGACTTCGGTCTGCTCCCAAGCGAACTCGAGGGGCTTGCGAACCGGCTGGTTCATCGTGCTACCTGTCGTGTCTTCCTGAGCAAATGCCAGAAAGCCGAGGCAGAAAGCAAAAACGGACAAAACAATTTTTTTCATAACAATATTGTTTTCAAATTATTTGATACGGATAGTAATATCACGCAAAGTACGTTCACCAGCGATAGAAGAGGCTTTAATATCGGAGAATACCAATACTGTTCCTGAACTTGCACTGTTGATAGCTGAAGTGACACTGCCATCAAATTGACCACCGGAGCAAGCCTTCGGCGCACCTTCAATACCTTTGGAGATAACGGTCAGACGATACGATTTGATGGTCCACTTGAGGTCGTAGGCGAAATCGTCACCCATACGAGCGGAGATGAACGGGTTGGCGAGCAACTCGCTCTTGCTGCGCTTTCCGCCCCAAATGTTGGCACCGAGGTAGGAAGTCGGATCCGGAACCTTCTTGACACGGAATTCAGAAGAACCCATTGCCTTGGAAGAGTTGCCATCACGGGCAGTAACCGTAGCGGTCACTTTCTTACCGATAAGGCTGGCGGGAACAGTCACATCGTACTTACCATCGCCAGTGGCTTTCATCGTACAACCGGGGAAGGAGACGGAAAGTCTTTTCACGTCAACGGAACCACCGATGGAAACAGGGTTCGGAATACCGGCGTATAGCACATTCATCTTGTCAGCAGCAACGGTAGCTGACGGAGCGATAACGCTGTAAGTATCCCTGAAACCATAGTATTTGTATCCATCAGGGGATTTCACCTTGATCAAACCGGCAAACTTATGGTCGCCGACACCGCCTGCAGGAATCTGCAGTTTGGCGATACCGCCAGCACCCACGAGATGTTCAGCAGTACCGATCTGGTCTTCCGTAAGAGTGTCTGCACCGATCTTGTAATAAACTTCGAGGTCTGCAGAGGAGTTGAAGGCAGCAACAATAATGTCTGACTCATAGTTGGAACCGGAGAAAATAATCTGCGACTTCGGGATGGCACGACCCGTAACGGCGTCAAATTTGAAGTCGTTCGCATCGATACCTCTGGTGAGTTCGTCCAAAACGAGGGCTTCTGCATTGCGCACCTCACCAATCACCTTGCTGAGAAGGATGACCGTACCGGCACAGATCAAGTGGTTGAAATTGTGCATTTCCCAACTTTCCGTGGTATTATCGCCATTACCTTTGACATAATCCTTATCTACCTCAAGACCAAGATTATCCGAAACGAATTGCTTGCGCTCCTTCTCCATCTGGGTAGAGTCGGGAAGAAGGGCCAGAATAGCGGACTTGTACTCATTGATTTTTGCACGCATCACAGAGGCGCGACAGTTCGGGTTGTTCTCACTGATGTCGTTTCCGCTCTCATCGGTACGCAGATAGAACCATGTCGGCTTGTCGAAGTTGTCTTTACCGTCGATTTTTGCAACGGGAATACGGCCATTGTTGGCGGGATCATTCAACTGCTCCGCGGCCTTCTTTTCACCGTCCACATACTTAATCAACTCCAAACGGGAATTCTCGATATATGCAACAAGACCATCTGAGAGCTGACGGAGCTGTACAGCCTTATCATTGGCGTTTTTTGCTTTGGCCGTAGTATCTTTCGCCAATGCAGCATATTTGAAATCAATGCCTTCCTTCACGCTGACGTTGGACTGAGCCAGGGTGTCGTCAACGACGTTGAAGGCTTCCAGAATATCTTTGGATACATTCAGTGCCAACATAGCGGTCAGCACCAAATACATCATACCAATCATTTGTTGCCGGGGGGTTTCCGGACAGTTTTTTGCACCCATAGTTAGTTATTTAAAGATTTAATGGTCAAGTGAAAAGAATTATTTGTTGAAGTTCATAGCGGCCAGCATATTGCCGTAAACGCTGCTCAACATAGAGACATTCTTGGTCAGCTTATCGATTTCTTCTTTATACTTCTTGGTGTTCTCAAGCGTGGAACTGAGGTTGTTGGCGTATGTGCTGATGTTGGCTTCCACGAGCTTGTAGTTTTCAAGCATATCCTTGGAGTTCTTCATCTGCAACTCATACATGGAGTTGATGGAAGCAAGGTTCTGGTTGAGTTTCTTGAGTTGGTCGTTGTAAGCGCCAGTGTCGCCCTGCATGGATTTGCTGGTGTTTTCGTAAATGCTCGTCAGGTTGGCGACAGCAGCAGCGGCCTTCTGGACATTGGTCAGATACTGACCGGAGATGTTGGAATCCTTTTCCAAAGAAGTGGCGGTCTTGTCATACTGCAAGGAGAGATTGCGGACAGACTCGGCGGCTTTGGTCAAATTGCCAACGTAGTTGTCGGTAACGGTGGCAGCGTCGGAAACGCCAGAAAGTTTTTTTGCGTTCTCGCTGAGGTTACGCATACCCGTGGCGAGGCTTTCAATCAATTCGGGACCAATCTTCGCCTGCTCCAGCATATTATCAAGCTGCTGTGTAACAGTACCCTCGGGGAGTTTTTTCTTATCTTTCTTGCTGGTGGGAGTTTCCGGCATGTCATCGCCGGCAGCTAACTCGGGATAAACAAGAGCCCAGTTGTACTCCACATGGAGAGGCTCAAAAGCAGACATAAAGAAAATGATAGCTTCAGTGCCCATACCTGCCAAAAGCATAATACCTGCACCCGGATAGTGCATAATCTTGAACAAAGCACCGAGGATAACGACGGATGCACCCCATCCGTACAATTTGGCCATAAAATTCTTATAGCCCTTGCTTCTTACTAATTTGTCTAAACCCATAGTAATTGAAATTTTAAGTGGTTAATGATTTGGTTATAAATAATTTAAAATAAATCCAAGATTAATAGACGTGAGATGCAGAGGAAACGTTGTCGCCGCGCTGACGGCCCATATAGCTCTGGACACAGCGGAAGCCCACATAGCTGGTGCAGCTGTCCTGATACTCAAAGGTCTTGGCGAAGACGGTGGTGTAGTAGCTCACATCCTTCCACGAGCCACCGCGGATCACCTTGCGTTTTTTCTCGACAGAGTCGGTCTTCTTGGCATAGTAGGTGTATTGCGGGTTGAGGTCGTGCGTGAAGTTGGTGGCGGACTTGTCGAAAGCGTCCTCGCACCATTCGGCGACGTTACCGCTCATGTCGAAGAGGCCAAAGTCATTCGGATGATAGTGAGCCACAATGCCGGGATAGATGTTGCCGTCGGCGATATAGTTACCGCGCTGGGGTTTGAAGTTGCTCAGGTAGCAGCCGTTACGGTTCTGTGTGTAAGGACCGCCCCACGGGTAGGTCTGCATGTCGAAGTCACCGCGTGCAGCCCATTCCCATTCAGCCTCGTTGGGAAGGCGGAACTCCTGCTCACGCGCATAAGCGTGTCCTGCGAGCCAGACATTACGGAGATGGGTTCTCCAGTAACAGAAGGCCTTGGCCTGGCGCCATGAGATGCCGACAACCGGATAATGGTCGAACTGGGGATGATAGAAATAGTTCAACGTCATCGGCTCATTGTAGGAATAAGTGAAGTCATGAATCCAGCACAACGTATCAGGATAGATATTGACAACCTCACGATGCATAAAACGCTCACGGCCCTTGTTGAAGCTGCTCGGACGGCTGGCGAAAAGTCCACCGTAGTCATTGCCTTCCTTGTCCATTTCCTTATAGGAAGCACCATAGTTCGGTTCATTGGGTTCCCGGCTCTCCACCGTAGGATCGATGTAGTTGCGGTAGTCGCACCACCAGTACTCGTAGTTGAGCATGCTGATGTTAAGCATGACCGGAGAATAGTGATAGAATCTTGAATTGGCCACCAGGAAAAGGGGACTGAGGGCAGCACGCACCTCTTCATTGTCGGAGTTCCAGTCAATGTCCTCTTTCCAGTTGATGACACGGGGTTCCACGAGTTCGCCCTCGTTTTCGCCCGATTTATATTTCACGAAATGACCGCCGTGCTTTTCAGCATCCTCAATCTCGGCATTGCCCAGAAGTACATGGGCGAGGGAGTCACGAACCCAATATACGAACTGGCGATATTCATTGTTTGTGATTTCCGTCTCATCCATATAGAAGGCAGATATGGAAACGTTCTTCGACTGGTGGGTGAAGGCGAAAGGAACGTCTTCGTCACCGGCGCCCATCAGATAGTGACCAGCAGGCACATAGACCATACCATACGGCATAAGATCCAGAAAGTCAGGCCGGTCTTTCACGCCGACCAACTGACCGTCACCATCATTCTTACATCCCATAAGAAGAAGGGCGACTGCTGCGAGGAATAATGCTGTCTTTTTCATATTCATTGACTTTATGTGTATTCTTAACGTAATCTATTGTATATTATTGTTTAGTACTGGTTCTTGTATATGGAACGGGTGGAACCATAACCAGAGAAGACCTCTTCTTTATAGATATCGAAGCAATAGCGGAGCATGATTTCGATGTCACCGTAACTGCGGTCTGTCTTGAAGCCCAACTTACTGGTAGTGAAGCTATAGCCAAGTCCCATTTCCAAGCCCTTGAGGTAGTTGTTGGAAGAGTTGAAGAACGGGCGGGCGCCGAAAAGCACGGACACAGCATCCTGGATACGGTAGGAGGCACCGAACCAGAGGATGCCGTTGTAACGGGCGAGCAGCATCAGGTCAAACTGGGCTGCTGAAAAATCCGTCTTGATGAGGGCCTGCGGGAGAATTTCCCAACTGGGATCCCACGGAAGAACCCATGTATAACCGCCGTGAATGTAAAGGTTTCGGCTCATCTTGAGGGTCTGCTTGTCGCCGGAGAGGCGGATTTTCTCGGCAATCTGGGTTACACCGACACCGGCATTCCAGCGGTCGGCCTTATAAAAAAGTCCGAAGTTGAAGTCGAGGTCAAGCCAAGACTCTCCCTTTGCGGACATGTTGTTGATGAGTTCGTCACCCTCTTGGGTGGGATTGAAATGGCTGGGGTCCAGCTTCTGACTGAGCAACTGGGCCTGCAAGCCGATACCGAGACTTCCAGTAGGGATACGCAATTTAAACGAGTAACCCAACTTCACACCCACATTGTTGAAATAGCCGATCTTATCCTTGATCACCGACACGCCCAAACTGCCGTGCAACTTGCGGAGATAGGACTCCATACTGAAGTAAATCTGCTGCGGCGATGTATTGTACTTCGTCTGATTTCCGTTGCCATCCACGATGTAATCATTCCACCCTGTATATTGCTGACGGAAAATACCTGTAAAACAAAGTGTATTGCTCTGCTCACCGATCGCGCCAGCATTGTAATACGGGGTAGCCCACTGGAAAAGTGTGAACTGCGCATCCTGCTGTGCAAAAACGCCCATCGAGAAGACGAACAAAATAGCCGATAAGAGGTAGCTTTTTCTCATGTTCTGATTATTCCTGTTTTCTATTCATAAAAATACAAAAAATTAGCAATCAGCATGTTGCAGTACAACACTTTGGTTTTTTCCAATCTACTGAATCCCTTTTACGCCCCACTTTAGAAAATGTTACAATACACCATACATTATACCAAATTTTCGAGCGCCAAAAGTACAAATTTTTTTTTTTTGATTTGCACCATTTTCCCTTTTTTTATAAAAAAAAGAAAGCTCAAAAAATGGATGAGTGAAAATCTCTTAAAAGAAAGCCTTCAACTGCAGGAAACCCGTATGTATCAATTTTCGGCTGTTTGTAACACGTCCTTCGTACTGTAGGTTGAGCTGCAGATACTCAAACAGTTTGGTCTGGTAGGTCAGATTCCAAAGGAAGTTGTGGCCTGCCGACAAACCATCCAACATCTCGTAGGCGACACTCCCTTCAGTTGTCCCTTTATACAATATATTTATATATTGCATTCCCAGGTCAATCGTGCCCAACTGCTTCATCCTGTAGGTGGCTGCCAGCTCGGCCTTATAACGGTTTGCCGTCTCTCCAAAGGTCAGATTCCTCTTGTAGCCTGCCTCGCCCGTCACCGAAAGGCTCAGGTTGAAGTCGAAATTCAAGGTGACGGACTGTTCCAGCTGGTGGGAAACAATCTGGTAGTCGCGGCCGGAAAAGCCCTCCACCTTGTTTTCTTTGACCGAATATTGATACAACAACTTCAATATCAGTATTTTTGCAAGTTCCGAACGGGCCACCAACTCGTGGTGCTTCAAATCCATACTCTCGAAACCATAGTACAACAAATTTTTCGACTGGTTCACCATTGCCACGTAATTCAATGAGAAATAGGAGGTTGGCAATGAAAAGCCGAAATTATTTTTGAAATTGAGGCTGCGGTTCACCAAAACTGAGTCGGCAACAGCCACCGGATACGGATTCAGGGCCAGAAGACCGAACTTCATTGCGCTCTTCTGGGTGGTGCGAAGCATTGTGGAGTTACTGAACATCGACAAGGCTTTCAGAAACCCCTTCTTGTTGCGCCACACATTGGCGGGACGAAGCTGGAGGGTCTGGGTCGTCCCGCAGTTATAGGTATTGACGTACTCGTTCGTTGACAGCCAGACTTTTACATAGTCTGCTTCATTCTGGAAGGCAGCCAGTTCAAACTCGTCAAGTTCCTCAATGCCATTTCCATTGTAGTCGTTCCAGACGTAGCTCCCCTGCCCTGTCGCCACTTTCAGGAAGGTGTATTCCCGTTTCTGCTCCAGTCCACTGCCCGCCTCATAATAGAGGCCCAGCGCCACAGCCCCTTTCCAGAAGCTACCGGAATAATCAACGTTGGCCACAAAGTTGTGCTCGGACACGAAGTTGCGAAGCGTGTCACGGACCCGGTCATTGCGATAGGTCGCCGTCCCTTTCAGGCGATTGTGCCGCCACTTCGTCACCTCAAACCCTACCTGCGCCTCGTTCGTCACCGACCGGACTGACAATATGTTATTATAGACTTCGTCGTCCACCCGGTTTTTTACCTGGAAAAGGTAGTTATACCCTGTGACCGAATCGCTGTTGGTGAGGTAGAGCGCCGCCTCATTGAACGCATAACTGTTGGGCCTGAGTGAATCCGTGGACGGGGTACGGAACACGTTGTATTCCAAATACTCCTTCAAACCGATTTTCACTTTGGAAAAAGATTTGGAAAAATCATTGACCGTCTTCACGAAGCGGCTGTTTTGAACCTGCTGATCAGAAGACAAAAATGATGAAACGGAGTTCCACTGCCAACTACCGAGCTTGTGCTGTGATGCAAGTTCATGGCGAAATGCCGAGACATCACCGAAACGCGCCAACCAGCTGAAACTATATAGCGTGCGTCCCTTCGCCGCATGCTCAAACCCCGTGGTCAGCCCTGTCAGCTGCTCCGAAGCCGTGGACGTGTAATCGCTTTCCAAGTTGTACTCGCGGTAATACTCCACAGGGCGGAAACTTTTCAGCGGCGTGTAGTTCTTGTGGACAAACTCATAATCCAGACAGACGCGGTACCTCCAAAGGCTGTCGCGCACCCGACGCCCCAGTCCCGTGCGGTAGTCCAACTTCAACTTGTAGGCGATACCGGCATTATTCGCATCGCCCTCCTTGGAGAACAGGTTGTTGTCGGCATACGTGAATGCCAGCTCCGTCATCGCCGTCAACTTATCCGAGATCGCATACGAAGCGTTCACGGCCATCAGGTCGTTCATTTTCGGCGTATTCAACTGGACCACAGGCTCATAGTCCCCTTGCGGAAGTCCATTCAACGGCGCAACCCATTGATAGACCTTGCCGTTGGACACACTTTGCGACAAAATGTAGTTTCCCTTTCCACTCCCGACATAACTGAACGCCACACGATAAACTTCATCCCGATTGGCGCCCGCATAGACATAAACAGGCGAATAGGCAACCCCATCCACAACCGTATCTTTCTGGTGATAAAGTATTTCAGAAAGAGTGTAGTCTTTTGCCAACAAAGCGGAAGCATAACTCGCAGTAGAGATATCGCCAGAAGCGGCCAGAAAAGCCATCTGATCGTCTGTCAGTTCCGGCTGTATGGAGCGGTTTTTCAAGTCCTGTTCATGAAAGAAATGCACGCCCAATGTCAACTTGTTGTTCTTTTCATGCTGGAATTCATTTTGCGTAAACAAGTTATACCTTGAATAATAACGGTCGCTATATTCAAAAGTGATGACAATACGGTTGGTCGAGGCAATCATGTGTTTTGCCGTAAAGGTCACCTCGCCCACATTGTAGTCGATGACGTAGTCGTTGTCCTGTCCCCGTGTCAAAAGGACGCCATCCAGAAAGACCTTTTCCGTTCCGGAAAGAATCACAATGTTGGTTTCTCCCTGGGAGCCATAGAGTTTGTACGGTCCTTGCACCCCATGTATCGGAATAATCTGGTTGCGGACAAACTTGCCCTTTGTGATGCCGCCCCCGACGATGTTGGTCATCCTATTCACATTCATACTGTCGAGACGGGAGTTTACAGCCATTTCAATACCCGTGAACTGCCGGAAGAACTTGAAGAAATAAGTGTTTTGCACCGGCGGCACCTCAATGTCACCTGCCGTCACCTGCAACAAATCCTTATATTTCAGCTGAAGGAAAATCTTATTGAAGTCCTTGATATAGCGCGTATTGCCTTCAGGCTGGACGGGCAGGTTCTCGTCGGTGATGTTGGCGACGATCGTCACATCGGGGGCGATGCGGCCCGAAAGTTGAAGGTTCATCCCAGCATCCAGTACAAAGTTCTGGTTGTTGCCGACGGACACACTGCGCG
>JAEEQA010000091.1 GCA_016285085.1 Bacteroidales bacterium | reverse complement strand
CGACCACATCATGACCAAGCAGGTCTTCGGCATTGCCTGCACCGACCTTACCGCCGAGATGAGCCGCCGCACCCTCTACTGCACCAAACTGGCCAACGGCAAGTACAGCGTCAGTACGGCTTTCCATGATGTGCAGGGCAACCTGCGCTACGAACGCTGCCGTCACACTTGGAACCAGCAAGGCCGATGCGAACACTGCGGTGCCAGTCAGGGCGAATACCTCCGTGCCGACACCCGCGAGACCTACGCCTATCCGTTTATTCACAAATCAATCAAAGAAATATTCAAGAAAGATATGCAATTCGACGTAATTATTGGAAACCCGCCGTACCAAATGAGTGACGGAAGTGGTGGAAGTAGCGACAGTGCTATGCCAGTCTATAATAAATTCATAGAACAAGCACTAAAAATCAAACCAAAATTTTTATGTATGATTGTACCTTCAAAATGGATGGTTGGAGGAAGAGGACTTCAAAAATTTAGAGAGGCTATGATGTCGGACAAACATATTAAGAGAATTGTTGATTATGAAGATGCCTCTGATTGTTTTCCAGGTATCCATATTGATGGAGGAATTTGTTATTTCCTATGGGATGAAAAACACTATGGACAGACAACTTACACTTTTAGGCCAATTGATGGGGAGGAAAACACTTCTTCCCATTTTCTTTCAAACAAGTATTCTCCTTACGTGATAAGAGACAATAGAGTTTTCTCAATTATTGAAAAAGCCTCTGAAGGAAGAAGATTTAAAGAAATTGTTTCGTCCGTAAAGCCATTTGGGATAAGAGGTTTTCTTTTTAACGAACCTGATAGGTATCCTGATTCACATCTTCAATATGAAAAATTCGATGGAAGTGTAAAAATATTTGGAGTCAAAGGAATTAAAGGTGGTGCTCGTCGACAAATAGGATATATTACGAGAGAAACCGTGACAAGTGGTCAAGAATGGATAGATAAATATAAACTCTTCTTTACAACCAGTTATTCTACGAATGCCATCAATCCTCCTGAAGTAATTCTCGGAGATATGGGAGATGTCTGTACAGAAACATTTTTGTTTTTAGGACCGTTCAAAAGCAAAGAAGAGCAGATGAACTGTAAATCCTATATTGACACGTCTTTTTTCAAGGTGTTGCTATATTATGGAAAAGGTACGATGCACGTAAATAAAGATGTATTTAGTCTATTGCCTTTGGTGGACTTCTCCCACCCCTGGACTGACGAGATGCTGTACGAGAAGTATGGCTTGGACAAGGACGAGATTGCCTTTATCGAGAGCATGATACGGCCGATGGAATAACAATGAAAGATTTTGATTATGCAAACAATAGACCAAATCCTCCCCAACAGCCGACGTTCCGTCCCGCAAATCTACATGTACGACGACGTTGCCTTCCCAGGCTGGATCAAGATCGGGCAGACGGGCCGCATCGATGTGAACGAGCGCATCGACGAGCAGCATCCCATCACCGAACCTTACAAGACCTACCACCTGCTGTGGCACGACAACGCCTTCTACGCCGACGGAAGCGGCGAGAGCTTCGGCGACCACGACCTCCACGACTACCTGCGCCGCATGGGCAAGGAACTCATCGGCGAGTGGTGTCGATGCTCCTTGCAAGAGGCCAAAGCTGCCTACGTGGCCGTGCGCCATCGCGATACAGAGGTGGAAACGATGCGTGACCTCGACTACACTATGCGTGATGAGCAGGAACAAGCCGTACAGCAAACAGCGGAGTATTTTGCCAAGATGGACAAAGAGGAGCCTAACCGCCCCAGCCATTACCTGTGGAACGCCAAGATGCGTTTCGGCAAGACCTTCGCCACCTACCAACTCGCTAAACGTATGGGGGCAAAGCGGGTGTTGGTGCTCACTTTCAAACCTGCTGTAGAAGATTCATGGCGCGATGATCTGCTACGGCACCGAGACTTCGAGGGTTGGCGGTACTACAGCAGTCGAATGGATGAGCGCTTTCCGTCGCTGTCCTCGCCAAAACCGTTGGTGGTGTTCGGTTCGTTCCAAGACTATCTCGGCAGAGACCGTTATGGTAATATCAAGCCCAAAAACGAGTGGGTTCACAGCATCCATTGGGATTTGATTGTGCTGGACGAGTACCACTTCGGTGCGTGGAACGACAATGCCAAGAGTCTGCTCGACCTCGGGGATGCCGAGGCCAAAAAGCGGCAGGCAGAGGAAGATGAGGTGATGAGCGAGAGCGGCATTGACGTGGAAAGCGGACGTGCTTGGGACGACAGCGATGTGCCTATCACGGGCAAACATTACCTCTACCTCAGCGGCACTCCTTTCCGTGCTCTTGCCACGGGCGAATTCATTGAAAATCAGATTTTCAACTGGACTTATCAGGACGAGCAAGCACGCAAAGAGGATGTCGGTGGTCCATACTTGGAGATGCCCACTATGGTGATGATGACCTACCAGATGCCGCAAGACCTCGGTGCGATGATCGAGCAGTGGGACATGGACGGTTTTGACTTGAACGAGTTCTTCAGAGCCGAAGGCAAGACTTTCGTCCATGAAAAGGCGGTGCAGAAATGGCTTGACATTATCCGTGGCAAAGCTCCTATTTTCGGTGATGGAAGTTCACCCCTCAATGTGCGTCCCGCTTTGCCTTTTGAGGACACTCGACTGCTTGATCTCTGCGCCCACACGATGTGGTTCCTGCCTAATGTGGCTTCGTGCGATGCGATGGAAGCGCTTCTTCACCGTCCGGCTAACGGATTCTATCAGAACTACACCATCATCAACTGCAGCGGCACAAAGGCCGGCATTGGCGTGGATGCCCTCGGTCCGGTACGCGAAGCCATGGGCGACAATCCGTTGAAAACACGCACCATCACGCTGACTTGCGGCAAGTTGACCACTGGTGTAACGCTCCGTCCGTTAGGAGGTTTACTGATGTTGCGTAACTGTTCTAGTCCCGAAACTTACTTCCAGACTGCTTTCCGCGTGCAAAGCCCATGGACAGCCACCGACAAGGACGACCCGACGAAGAAGACCATCCTCAAACCTACTTGCTATGTGTTCGACTTTGCTCCTAATCGTGCTTTACGCGAGGTGGTGACCTATGCCAACAACCTGGATGTCGATGGTAACCGCCGCATCACCGACAAGGTGGATGAGTTCATCAATTTCCTGCCCATCCTCCAATTCGATGGCAGTTCAATGAAGCGGGTGGATGCTACTGAAATCCTCGATTTTGTCGATAACGGCACCAGCGGTACGCTACTGGCACGCCGTTGGAACAGTGCGCAACTGGTCAATGTGGATAACGCCACTCTGCAACGCGTGTTGAACAACCCCGAAGCCATGGCTGCCATCATGAAGATTGAGGGCTTCCGCGCCTTGGGTGGCGACATCATCGAAAACATCGTCAACCGTTCAGAGAAGATCAAGAAGTTGAAACGCGAAGTCGGGGAAAGTGGGGACAGCAAGAAGAAAAAAGAACTGACGAAAGAGGAGAAGGAATATCGCTCCAAGCGGCGCGAGGTGCAGGAAAAACTGATGAAGTTCGCCACCCGCATCCCCATCTTCATGTATCTCACGGACTATCGTGAAGAAAGTCTTGAGGATGTTATCCGTAAGCTGGAACCGAGTTTGTTTGAACGTGTTACGGGTTTAACCATCGATGACTTTGATCTGCTGCTGCGTGTCGGGGTGTTCAATCGTGCCCAGATGAACGACGCCATCTTGAAATTCCGTCGCTATGAGGATGCCTCCCTGGCCTATACTGGCGTCAACCGCCATGCTTCCGACACCCGCATCGGTCTGATGGACAGCACGGTGCCCATTGAGGCGTTGGTAAGTTCTAACGATGAGTGAAAGGAGGTACTCACGTAGCATGTCTTCGTCATGTAGAGCAGTGTGGATTGCCATACCCCCCCTCACTTCAGTGCCTTCACGGGACACTCTTTCTTGCAGCGGTTGCAGAGGATGCACTCCGTGGCGTTTTGCCGCTTGCGGGAGTCGTTGTTCACCTCCACGTCCATCGGACAGACTTCCAGGCATTTGCCGCAATGGATGCATTTGCTTTCGTCGCAACGGATGCGCAACACGGAGAAGTAACTCATCGGCTTGAGGAAGACCGTGACGGGACAGATGTACTTGCAGAAGGCGCGGTTGTCTTTGAAGACCACGGCGAGTGTGATGCCGACCGCGTAGTAGAGCAGGTTGCCGACAAGGAACAGCATGAACATGGTGTGTGCAGTCGCTTTCCCAAAGTGCATCAGCAGGAGAACGAGCACAAGCGAACCCGCAAATACGATGTAGCGGATGAATCCCAGCTTTCTTCTCGGACCTTGCGGCTGCTTGAAGGGCAGCAGATCGAGAATCATGGCCGTCCAGCAGGCGTAACCGCACCAGCCCCGACCGAACAACAGCGGCCCGAATATCTTGGCAATGGCGTAATGCAGGACGCCCGCCCCCGCCACGCCGGAAAGCAGGTAGTACCAGAACCCTTCAATCTGCATGTTCTCCTTGCAAATAAACCCGAGGAAGACGAGCATGTAGGCGCCCACGCCAAACTGGACGAACTCCCGGGCGTATTTCTTCTCCGCCGCCACCAATAGGCCGCCCACCCCGATGCAGGTGCCTATGTAGGTGAAGTTGAGCAGAAAGAACAGGTTGCCTGTCGCCAGCCACAGCGATACGGCAATGGCCTCGAACACGACAAACAGGATGATGGCGGTTCTGTACTTTTTCATGGTTTGCTTTGTCTTGTAATTTATTGTAATATAATAAGATAAAAATTTACGGAGGCATCCTCGTGTCATGCCTCCAGTTTGCTTTCTTTGCGGTTGCTATACAGTGCAATGATAATCACCGCGCTGAAAATCAGTACGATGCCGAAGGCGAGCCGCAGGGTGAAGATTTCGCCGAAGAGGAAGATGCCGATCAGCACGGCCGTGAGGGGTTCGAGAGCGCCCATGATGGCGGTGGGCGTGGAACCGATGTATTTGGCGGCATACACCATCATCACCAAGGCGAGGATGGCAGGCACCACCGCCAACCACCCTACGTAGAACCAGCTGACAGCGTTGGCCGGCACTTGGAAACCCTGTCCGGTGCAGAGTGCCATCAGCAGATTGCCCAACGCGCAGTAAATGAGTACGTAAAAGTTGATTTTGAAGGCCGACATCTCCAGATGTGCGCGGTTCATCACGATGATGTAGATGGCGTAGGTGAGTGCCGAGATGAGCACCAGCGCCACCCCCGCCGCCGAAAGCCGCCCGCCGTCGGGTGTCCAATACAGCAGCATGACGCCGGCAAAGGAGAGCACAATGGCCGACACGGTGGCAAGGGTGAGCTTCTCCTTGAAAAAGACGGCCATGATGGCGGCCGTAAGTACCGGATAGACAAAGAGTAGCGTCGAGGCCACCCCGACATCCATCAGCTGGAAACTGACATAGAGGGTGAGCGACGAGGCCAGAAACAGCAGCCCTAAGGCGCTGAGGGTGGCGAACTCCTTTTTGCTTACCCCCAGCTTCTCCTTGCGGAACAGCATCACCGCCGCGATGATGAGCCATGCCAGCCCGAAGCGCCAGAAGAGGACGCTGCTCGGTGACAGTCCTTCGTCGTAGAGGCGCGCGCCCAACGGGTTGGTGCCGTAGCACACGGCCGCCCCGATGCCGCACAAGGTGCCCAACAGTTTCCGATTGCTTGTTTTCTTTATCTCGTCCATGTTCGTATCCGATTATTACCCAAAATTTTATCACCCATTTATATGTCGCACAATAAAATCGCGCATGATTTCTATCGGGACATTATAGATCGGATTCATTTGTGCGAAGTTTGCATCCATGGGAATCCGACTACTCGAAAGCATGATCATCAGTGATTTGGTATTGAGCTTGTAACCGGAATACCTGATGGCCGCATCCATGCCCTCCCGCAATGAGAACCCCGACTTGGCAATGGAGTAGATGTCATAATAGTCCCTGAATTTGAACCGGCGGAGCATTACCTCCATTTTCATGGCAAGGATGGAGGGCACATCCGCGATGAAAATGTTGCCTTGGTACGGAATCCTTTCGTTGACAGGAGAATAGTTGTTGCTTACGAAGAACGAGAGTTTCACCCCCTTGACCACAAACGCGACTTGGTCAAATCCGAGAATGTCACGGTGCTCGATCTTCCCGACTTTTTTCTGTATCTCCTCCTCAATTGCGGGCCAGTTCACCTCCGGTTTTTCATTTTTCGAGATCCTCCACATCATGAAATCCAAATCTTCGCTCATCCGGTGACCGAGTTGCATAGCCAAAGCGGTGCCTCCACACAGGGTGTACGGTTTTATGCATTCCAACTGTGCAACATCATCAATGATGGCTTCAATGTTCGGTGTAATTCCTTTACGCATAAAAAGTTTGCTTTTTCAAATTCAATGATTCCTGACGACGGAGATACGCCTCCGGTTTGCGGATATGGAAAAAGTACAGCGCAATCATCACGTTCAAGTCAAAGAGGTATTCTCCTTGAACGGCCATGTTTTCACGCCAGACTTTTTGAATGAATTTCTTTGGAAAGAGTTCGAACAACTTGGCGATGTCATCCATGTCAAGATGCACAAAGGCCTTCTCTATCAGCATTTCATCGGGAAGATTCCTCATAGTCACCTCATCGTAAGACCAGAATGCATGCGCCTGTTTTAGTTTTTCACACAACTTTTCACGGACAGACTCCTTGTACTGACGGATTTTACAATCATTCTGAATTTTCAAAATGCTGCCTTCGGGAAGCGAGAACAGCGACTCAATTTTCAAAGATAGCGGCAGCGAAACCTCCTTCTGGTCAAGCATGATATTGCTTAGCATCTGGCGGGAAATGCCTAATTCTCTCGCCAATGCGGATTGCTTGTAGTGGTCACGTGCCATCAATCTGCCAATGTATTGTCCTAAATTCTCCTCCATAATATTTTCGTCAAATGGGGTGCAAAAATACAAAAAATGTCAACTAATTCGTTGACATTTTTAATAATCCAAAATCTATTATTTTATCATAAAAGAACTACCCCCATTGTTTTAAACTATCCAGACATTTACAACTTCTTCCCCACGATCCGCTGCATAACGATGGCGCACGAAGCGTCGCCGGTGACGGACATGACGGTGCGGCCCATGTCGATGATGCGGTCGATGCCGGCAGCCACGGCCACGCACTCCACCGGGATGCCCGCCGAGGCGAACACCATCGCCATCAGCGCCAGACTGCCGCCCGGAATGCCCGGCGTGCCGATGGAGGCCACCGTGGAGGCGAACGCAATGGCCATGTATTGCCCCATGGTGAGGTCGATGCCGCAGCAGGCCGCCATGAACACGGAAGCGACACCGAGGTAGATGGCGACACCGTCCATGTTGATGGTGGCGCCCAGCGACAGCACGAACCGGCCGATGTCCTTGTTCACGCCCAGCTTTTCCGTACACTGCATCGTGTAGGGCAGCGTGGCCACCGACGAGTCGCTGGAGAAGGCGAACAGCATCGCCGACTGCATCCCCTTGAAGAACTTCAGCGGCGACATCCGGCCGATCAGCCCCACCGCCGACGAATAGACCAACCCGGCGTGGATGGCGAAGCAGAGGTAGGCCAGAGCCAACAGGGCGGCGTACGAACCGAGTACCGCCGGACCGTTGTCCACCACCACGGGCGTCAGCATGCAGAACACGCCGATGGGCGCCAGCGCCATGATGTACTCCAAAATCTTGCAAACCACGTCGTTGAAACTGAGTGTCACCTTGCGGGCCATCTCGCCCTTTTCGCCCACATGCACCATTGCGATGCCGAAGAACAGGGCGATCACGATGACCTGCATCATCGCCATCGAGCTCACCGGCGCGAGGATGTTGCTGGGAAACATGTTGACAATCTGGTCCATCACCGACAGCTGCGGGGTGTCGATGACCTCCGCCGTTGCATCAAGGTTTATGTGGATAAGCGGAAGGATGCCTTTCAGAAGGGAGGGGACGACCAAGCCCAGCGTCACCGCAAAGAGGGTGGTCGCCATGAAGTAGAGCAGGGCGCGGAGCCCCAGTTTGCCCACCTTTGAGACATCGTTCATCGACAGGATGCCCGCCATGATGGAGAACAGCACTAACGGTACCACGATGAATTTCAACAGATTAAGGAAGATGAGGCCGATGGGCTTGATGTAGGTATTGACGAAGTCGGCTTGGTTGCCCAGAAGGATGCCGGCGATGACGGCCAGCACGAGGGCGATGCCGATTTGGGCGGTGAGGGAGAGCTTCTTCATATTTCCACTTCGGGATTTCTAATTTTCTGCAAAAATAAAAAAATTACCGTTTTGTCCACTCATTCAGGCATCGCCTGCCATCCCGCTTCGGTCATCAGACCGCGCTCCGCCAGGTTGCGGCAACGTTGCAGGTTGAGGTTTGTCCAGTGGCTGTTTTTGCGGCGGGGCGAGAGGCGTTGGGCGCACCGACCGTCTGGTAGGCGCTTGACGGTGCTGTCGATCCAGCCGAAGCACAAGGCCTCTTCCACCGCCTCCACGTATGGGATGCAGTCGGTGCGTGGCTGCTTGGAGCGGTTGACCGTCACCCAGCACTCCTTGGCGGTCCGGTGGTTCTCGGCGATCCACTGTCGAAGTTCCTTACGATTAGCAAATTCAAGTAAATCAATTATTTGCATTGTATGATGGTGTATTTTTTTATGTTAGATATAAAACACCTAATTCTAAATTATCTCATCATTCCATAGCGCTTTGAAGAAATCGACCACGTAATATAAATCGACATCTCCGCTTCGGCGGCTGATACGGTCGCGAGAGACAAGGATTTGCTTCACGTTGGGATGCTCTTTGGCAAACTCCGAAAGACCTTTCTTGTGGTTGTTTTGGACCGAATCGGTCGATTTGATTTCGATGGCCACTCTGGCGTCACCTATCACTGCATCCACCTCTAAATTATCGTATGTGTGCCAGTAAGTCAATTTCTCTTCGCTGTCTTTATAACCCAAATAGGCCACAATTTCCTGTAACACAAGATGTTCAAAAGCATGTCCGTATTCAGGTGTCTTGGGTGCCAGGTGGTGACGTCCAGTCAGATAGTTGGCGATTCCCACATCAAAAAAGTAGAATCTGGGAGCTTTGGAGAGTTTCCGCTTGAAGACTTTCCTATAAGCTGGTA
>JAEEQA010000090.1 GCA_016285085.1 Bacteroidales bacterium | reverse complement strand
TGTAGAAAATATCCATGGCTTCAGCAATGGACAAGTGCTTCTTTTCCACTAACATGGCAATCACATCGCGTGCCGTACATTCGTTCAGGTATTCCATCTCACTCATACTCGTGTCAATTTTGAAATTGCCTTTTCCGTTCCGAAAAAATATTGGAATGTGATTCCATGCATATACTTTAGCCTTTTCAGAAAGACTTCCATATCAATGTTTTGCTCTAAAAGATTACGTATTTGAACGCCCACTTTGTCGTTCGCAATCGGACCATAAACAACATCATACGGATGGATATTTATAGGATTGTCATTGGTCCGATTTTTCAATACGAACTCCGCCCATTCCCTTGAATACTCATCAAAGCGCAAAAAGGATAAAGAGCCATTCGTAAGTAAACATTCGTCAAATTCGTATGCAATGACAACTGGCTCTGCATTGAATTGGATGGCTTTAAATATTGCTAATTGATGTGCCTGCTCAACATTATCCGACAAATAAAATCCTTTGCCAAAATCTTTCCCCTTATTGGATTTTGACAAATCAATGATGTCGAAATCAGTATAAGTGCCGTGATAAAGTTTCATGACAGATATCCTCCATTTCTCTTGCAATATTCTGTCATGGCATTCACCATATATTCAAATCCCATGGTATGGGCTACCTCATATTGCTGTTCCAGGAAATCCAATGCCTTGTATTGCCGGAGGTATTGATAGGTCCTGCGAACACTCAAGTGGTGATGATGCGCAAATTCACCAATGAAAACCACAAGGTATTCTATTCTGTCACGAGTGTTCATAATAGCGAATGCTTTTTCCTTTTTTGAGGCTGCAAAGATACATTTTTTATTTCAATTGCAGAAATCCCCATAAATTCCGTACCTTTGCGCTTCATTTTTCTGAGGAAGACTTCAATCGTATATGTTTGAAAATAAGATACTAATAAAAGGTGCCAAGGTCAATAACCTGAAGAATGTGGACGTGGAGATTCCGCAGAACAAGCTGGTGGTCATCACCGGCCTGTCGGGGTCGGGCAAGTCGTCGCTCGCTTTTGACACGCTTTATGCGGAAGGGCAGCGCCGCTATGTGGAGAGCCTGAGTTCGTACGCCCGCCAGTTTATGGGCAAGATCACCAAGCCGGACGTGGAGTCCATCCAGAACATCCCGCCCGCCATCGCCATCGCACAGCGCGTCATCTCGCGCAACCCCCGTTCCACCGTCGGCACCGTGACCGAGATATACGAATACCTCAAACTGTTGTACGCCCGTATCGGACGCACCTACTCGCCCGTCACCGGCGAAGAGGTGCGCCGCTCAACCGTCACCGACGTCATTCGCCACATCGAAGGTCTTGCTCCTGATACAAAAGTGTATGTGATGGCTCCGGTCGTCATCCTTGCGGGCCGCACGCTCGACGAACAGCTGGAAATCCTCTCCAAAGAGGGTTACAGCCGTCTGGTTTATGAAAAAGAACTTATTGATATTGAAGATTTTCCAAAAGGAAAGAAAAAGGTGAAACAGAACGCGCTGTTTCTGCTGGTCGATCGCTTCAAGGCGGGTTCGATGGCGGAGGTGCAGGCGCGAGTGGCCGGTTCGGTAGAAACGGCCTTCACCGAAGGGAAAGGCATCTGCGTCATCCAGACAGAGGCAGAGGAGAAGTGCCGGCAGAAGACTTTCAGCGCCAATATGGAGGCCGACGGCATCAAGTTCGAGGAGCCGTCGCTCAACCTGTTCAGTTTCAACAGTCCCTACGGGGCGTGTCCCGCATGCGGCGGCACCGGCATCGTGGAGGGCATCGACCCCGACCTCGTGATCCCCAACCCGTCGCTGTCCGTCTTCGAGGATGCAGTGGCCTGCTGGCACGGCGAGAAACTGAGCGAATGGAAGCAGCTGTTCATCCGCGCCGCCAGCAAGCTGGGGTTCCCGCTGCACCGCGCCGTGGACGACCTCACGCCCGAAGAGTACGACCTGCTCTGGAACGGCGATCCCGACCATGAGGTCTATGGGGTAAAGCAGTTTTTTGAATTTGTTGACACTCAGAAATATAAAATCCAATACCGCGTGCTTTTCAGCCGCTACCGCGGGCGCACTACCTGTCCCGACTGCCGCGGAATGCGCCTGCGCCGCGAGGCCGGCTACGTGAAGGTGAAAGGGAAATCCATCACGGAACTGGTGTCCGTGCCGATTTCCGACCTTTACGACTTCTTCCGCAATTTCAAGTTCGACAATGCCAACGAGGCGAAAATCGCCAAGCACATTCTGGTTGAACTGGTGAACCGCCTCACCTTCCTGATGGATGTGGGGTTGGGCTACCTCACGCTCAACCGCTCGTCGCGGACATTGTCGGGCGGCGAGTCGCAGCGCATCAACCTCGCCGCCTCGCTCGGCAGCAGCCTCGTCGGTTCCCTGTACGTGCTGGACGAACCAAGCATCGGACTGCACCCGCGCGATACCAAGCAGCTGATCGGCGTACTGAAGCAGCTGCGCGACATCGGCAACACCGTGGTGGTGGTGGAACACGACGAGGAAATCATCCGTGCCGCCGACTACATCATCGACATCGGCCCCCGCGCCGGACGACTGGGCGGCGAAATCGTCTTCCACGGAACCTTCCCGCAGCTGATGCAGCAGTCGGATGACCTCACCGCCGCCTACATCCGCGGCATGGAGCATCCCGACGCGCCCGACAGCCGCTGCCTGCCGGTGCCATCGCTCCGTCGCAAATGGCGCAACTATGTGGAAATTGTCGGCGCTAAAGAACACAACCTCAAGAATATAACGGTGAAAATCCCGCTGCAGGTGCTTACGCTTGTCACGGGTGTCAGCGGCTCCGGCAAAAGCACACTCATCAAGGATATCCTCTATCCGGGCCTCCAGAAACTGCTCGGCGCAGGCAGCGACCGAGTGGGCAAGCACACCCGTATTGACGCCGACCTCAACCGGATTTCCGAGGTCATCATCGTGGACCAGAATCCGATTGGCAAGTCGTCGCGCTCCAATCCCGCCATCTATATCAAGGCGTACGACGACATCCGCGAGCTTTTCGCCTCGCAGCCGCTGTCGAAGCAGCGCGGATACAAGTCCGCCTTCTTCTCCTTCAACACCCCCGGCGGACGCTGCGAGGAGTGCGAAGGCGAAGGCGTCATCCACGTCAGCATGCAGTTCATGGCAGATGTGGACCTCGAATGTACCGAATGCCACGGCAAGCACTTCAAGGATGAGATTCTGGAGGTGAAAGTAGGCGGAAAAGACATCAGCGATGTGCTGGACATGACCATCAATCAGGCGGTTGAGTTCTTGGAGGGACTGCCTGATGCGCAACGCCCCGCCGTCAATGCGGCAACGAAATTGAAGTATTTGCAAGATGTGGGACTGGGCTACCTGAAGATGGGGCAGCCGTCGCACACGCTGTCGGGCGGTGAGTCGCAGCGCGTGAAACTAGCGTTCTTCCTATCGCAAGGCAACAGCAAGCAGAATGTCCTCTTCATCTTCGACGAACCTACGACCGGCCTACATTTCCACGACATCAACAAACTGTACCAGGCGTTTAACCAGCTGATTGAGAAAGGCAACTCCATCATCGTCATCGAGCACAACCCCGAGCTTATCAAGTGCGCCGACTGGGTCATCGACCTCGGTCCCGACGGGGGCGACGCGGGCGGTGAACTCGTCTGCGCCGGCACGCCCGAGGAGGTCGCCAACGTGAAAGAATCCCGCACCGGCCAGTTCCTCGCGGGGAAACTGAAAACGGAAAATTGAAAACGGAAAATTGAAAACGGAAAATTGAAAACGGAAAATTGAGAACTGAAAACGGAAAATTGAAAACTGAAAAGATAAAAACTAAGCCCTAAAAACTAAGCCCTAAAAACTAACCCCTAATTAACCCCTAATCATGATCACCATCACTTGCCTTAACACACAGACGCAGAAAGAGTTCCCTTTTGGAACTTCCATTTTTGAAATTGCCAAGTCAGAGAATGTGAAGCTGACGCACCCCATTTTGGGGGCTTTGGTCAACAACAAGGTTCGCGATCTGACTTACCGCATCCACAAGCCGGCTAAGATTGACTTTTTTGACATCACGTCCATTTATGGGAATGCGATGTATTGCCGTTCGCTCTATTTTCTTCTTTTCAAGGCGGTTAAGGACATCCTTCCGGGGGTGAAACTGCGAATCCTGCACTCCATCTCCAGCGGGAAATACTGCGCTTTGGACGGATTGAAAGACGGAGTGACGGAAGCGCTGGCCAGAAGTTTGGAAGACAGGATGATGGAATTGGTGAAAAAGAATATTCCGTTCAAGCGTGTGGAACTTCCAACCGCCGAGGCACTTGAGAAGTACCGTAGTCATGGGATGGATGAAAAGGAGAAGATGTTCCGCCATCGGAGCCGCATCTACACCAGCATTTACGAGCTGGACGACTGCATCAACTACTACTACGGTTTTCTGTTGCCCTCCACGGGATATTTAACTTCTTTCAGATTAGAGAAATACGAAAGCGGACTTTTGCTGAAGGCCCCGTCGCGCGCCCATCCCGACAAGATTAACGCCACACGCTCGTTGCCCAAATTGTTCTCCGTTTATAAGGAGTATAAGGATTGGGCCACCCGTTTCGGCGTGCCGTATGTCATGGACTTGAACGACAAGGTGTTGGATGGAAGCATTACCGAACTCATCCATTTGACGGAAGCCAATCTGGAGCGCAATTTCGCAAGAATTGCAGACAATATTGCCGCCCGCAAGGGAGTGAAGATGGTGCTGATTTGCGGACCGTCCTCCTCTGGAAAAACCACCTCCTGCAAACGACTGTCGGTGCAGCTTGAGCTGTTGGGTTACAAGCCGGTGCAGATTTCGGTGGACGACTTTTTCGTGGAACGCGATGAAACGCCCCTCGACAAAAACGGAAACCTTGACTTCGAGGCTTTGGAGGCCATTGATCTGGAGCTGTTCAACAAGACTTTGGCAGGGCTTGCAGAGGGCAAGGAGATGCCGCTGCCCAGGTTTGACTTCCCCTCCGGCAGCAAGAAATGGGAGGGTAAGACGATAAAGATGGAGGAGAACTCCATTCTGGTGGTGGAGGGTATCCACTGCCTGAACCCGCGCCTCACCGCCTCCATACCCGACGAGGCCAAATATAAAATATATGTATCGGCCCTCACCTCGATTTCCATCGACTCGCAGAACCCGATTCCGACCAGCGACAACCGTCTGATACGGCGTATCGTGCGCGACCACAAGTACCGCGGCTATTCCGCTTTGGATACGTTAAAGCGCTGGCAGAGTGTGCGTAACGGCGAGGTGCGCAATATCTTTCCCTATCAGGAAAACGCCGACGACATGATCAACACCGCCCTTATTTACGAAATGGGCATCCTCAAACCTTACGCTGTTCCTATGCTGAACGAGGTGCCCGAGACGGTGCCGGAGTACGCCGAAGCTTGCCGTTTGCTGAAATTCCTCTCCTATTTTGAATCCATCCTTGAAAAGAACATTCCGGGCGTTTCCATCATCAGGGAGTTTGTCGGAGGAAGTAATTTTCATTACTAGTAGATTGTTTTATAGAAGATTATGCCTGATAAGCTGAAGGGTTACGATGATGTTTGCCGCTTGATTCGGTTGAAGCGGGACGATGAGATCATCACCGTTTTGGGACCGACGGCGACGGGGAAAACCCGCTTGGCCGTCCGCATTGCCCGTGACTTCGGTGCGGAAATCATCAGTGCCGACTCGCGGCAGGTGTATCGGGGCATGGACATCGGGACGGGTAAGGACTTGGATGACTATATGGTTGACGGACAAGTGATTCCGTACCACCTGATCGACATTGCCGAGCCGGGAGTGGAGTACAACGTGGCGCAGTACCAGCAGGCGGCCTACGTGGCGATGGACGCGATCCGCGCCCGCGGCCGCGAAATCGTGCTGTGCGGCGGCAGCGGCATGTACATCGAGGCGTTGCTCGGCGGCTACCGTCTCGCCCCCATCACCCGCGACCCGCAGCTCTACGACGAACTGTCGGCCAAAAGCGACGAGGAGCTGACCGAGATCCTCAAGTCGTTCCGGGCGTTGCACAACCATACCGACACTTGCGAGCGTCCGCGGCTCATCAAGGCAGTGGAAATCGAGTATTACTACCAGCAACATCCTGAATGGAAGGACGCTACGCGAAAAGTGCCCTCTGTCATCATCGGGCTCTGCGGCGACCGCGACATGATCCGTTCCAAGATCACCCGCCGCCTGAAGGAGCGTCTGGAAAACGGCATGATCGAGGAGGTGGACTCGTTGATAAAAAACGGGGCGAACGTGAACCAGCTTCTTCGATATGGATTGGAGTACAAGTTCGTTACGATGTATCTTTTGAATCAGATTTCCAAGGAGGAGATGTTTGAAAAACTGAACACGGCCATCCACCAGTTCTCCAAGCGGCAGATGACCTGGTTCCGCAAGATGGAGCGTTCAGGATTTGTTATAAATTGGGTGGATATTTCCGATTTGTGATGGCGAAAAATGGTCGAAGGGGTCTTATTCCCCTTGAAACCTCTATTTTTTTCAGTTAAATCGCCAAGAAATCTTTTTATAGAAAAAATGATGTTGAAATTTTTGTATAAATTTGCCGCGTTTTTTACTAATTAACGCAATACAATAATTATTTATGAGCGAACAAGAAAACAATGTCAGTTTCTTCCGTTTTGAAGATTTAAGAATTTATGCCAAAGCCCTTGACTATATCCATTGGGTTCACTCTACAATCAATTCTGTTCCAGAAATTTACCGTAAGACGATCGCGGAGTCTTTCGTCAAATCCGCGCAAGCCATTGCCTTGAATATAGCGGAAGGCTCCGCCCGCAACAAGGCGCAGTTTGTTTATTACTTGAAAATGGCCAAAAGTGCGGTCCGTGAATGTGTAGTTTATACAGAAATTGCAGCAAATGAAGGAGTTGTAAATTCTGAAGAAAAAGAAACTTCCCGTTCACAGCTGATGGAGCTCACCAAGATGATCGGTTCACTGGTGGCATCCTTGCAGCGCAGTGTCGGCACCCGTGGCGAAGAGCTCGGTGAGGACGACATGCCGAACATGATGATTTAGTTTCCCGATAGGGGATGGACAAAGGCGGCTTTTGTCAAGGCCGCCTTTTTGTGATTTATTTTTAAGGGTTTACGCGAAAGGATAGCGAAAATCGTGTATCTTTGCCGCAAATTTTTTGAGATATGTTTGATAGCGATAAGATTCAGAATAAGAGAACTTTCCATAAGGATAAACCGAGTGGTGGACGCGGCTCCGGACGCACTTCTGCTCCGAAAAGACCTTCCCGTCCACGCTCCCGCGACGACGAAGAGGGTGAAGAACGCCCCAGACGCACGGGAGGCCGCCGCTCCTTCGACAGCGACCAAAAACGCTCCTTCGACGGGGATAAACGCCGCTCTTTCGGAAAGGGGAGAGGGGAGGACAAGCCCAGACGCTCGTTCACGAAATCCCGTCCCGACCGTGACGGCGATGACCGCCCGCGCCGCAACTTTGACCGCGACGGGGAGTCAAGGCCGCGCCGTGAGTCCGGCCGCAGTGCCGACAAGGGCCCGCGCCGCCGCGATGTGACCGCCGAGTCGGAAATCCTGAGCGAGATCGTGGCCAAGCGCCGCCGCGAGGGCCGTCCCTCACCCGAAAAGGTGAAGGTGCGCTCGCTGGAACAGGACCAGCAGAGCCTGCCCATCCGCCTCAACAAGTATATCGCCAATGC
Source organism: Bacteroidales bacterium (assembly GCA_016285085.1). Lineage (GTDB taxonomy): Bacteria > Bacteroidota > Bacteroidia > Bacteroidales > WCHB1-69 > UBA1756. Next base: position 1,453 of record JAEEQA010000090.1, on the reverse strand, counting down.
CGGTGTCTGCTCCCGCCGTGAAGCCGACACCCTCATCGAAGCCGGCGCCATCTCCGTCAACGGAACCGTGGTTACCGAGCTGGGATTCAAGGTGAAACCCACCGATGAGGTGCGCTTTGGCGACACCATCCTCCAGCGCGAACGTCCCGTGTACCTTCTGCTCAACAAGCCGAAGGACTACATCACCACCATGGATGATGAGTTCGATCGCAAGCATGTGATGCAGCTGGTGAAAGGGGCGTGCAAGGAGCGTATCTATCCGGTAGGAAGGCTTGACCGTGACACCACGGGGCTGCTGCTCTTCACCAACGATGGCGAGATGACCAAGAAACTCACCCATCCCCGCAGCAACGTCTATAAGATTTACCACGTCACCCTGAACAAAAACCTGACGCACGCGGACTTCCAGCAGATTGCCGACGGCGTTGAACTGGATGACGGCCAGATGGAGGTGGACGAAATCTCCTATGTTGGCGACCACAAGGACGAAGTGGGGGTCACCATCCACTCCGGACGCAACCGCATCGTGCGCCGCCTTTTCGAGAAATTGGGCTATGAGGTTGTCAAGCTCGACCGCGTCGTGTTCGCCGGTCTTACCAAGAAAGACCTGCCGCGTGGCAGCTGGCGCTTCCTTACGCAAGAGGAGATTAACTACTTGAAAATGATTGGTTCCAATAAGTAATGAAAAAAGAAACTCCCGTACTGCTGCTCACCGGCTATCTCGGCAGTGGCAAAACTACCCTTCTCAACCGTATTCTCACCAACCGCCGCGGCATCAAGTTTGCCGTGATTGTCAATGACATCGGTGAGGTCAACATTGATGCCGACCTGATACAGAAGGGCGGCGTCGTCAATCAGGAAGATGACAGTCTGGTGGCGCTGCAGAACGGCTGCATCTGCTGCACTTTGAAGATGAACCTCGTGCAGCAACTGCAGGATATTCTTGCCCTGCAGCGTTTTGACTACATTGTCATTGAAGCCAGCGGCATCTGCGAACCCGCGCCGATTGCCCAGACCCTCTGCTCCATTCCGCAGATGGGGCCTGACTTCACCAAGCACGGGATTCCGGTGCTCGACTGCATCGTCACCGTGGTGGATGCCCTCCGCATGAAGGATGAATTCGGTTGCGGCGATGACCTTTTGCGCAAAAATATTGAGGAGGATGACATTGAAAATTTGGTTATCCAACAGATTGAGTTCTGTAACATCGTCCTTCTCAACAAGGCATCCGAGGTTACTCCGTCTGAATTGGGCCGGGTAAAGGAAATCGTGCGTGCCCTGCAGCCCGTGGCGCAGATTATTGAATGTGACTATGGGGATGTGGATTTTGACAAGATATTGAATACCAAAATGTTCGACTTCGACCAAGTGGCAGCATCGGCCACCTGGATCCGGGAGGTTGAAGCCCATCGTGAGGAGGAAGAACCAGAGGAGGAAGAACCAGAGGAGGAAG
>JAEEQA010000089.1 GCA_016285085.1 Bacteroidales bacterium | reverse complement strand
GAAGCGCCTCCGTTTCTTCGGTGGTCAGTTTCTCTTCTTCAAAAACGTCCAACAGCGGCTGTGTCCGGTCATTGAAGATTTCCGTCCGTTTCAGGAAGTCCTGCTGTACCTGTTTGCGGTATTCCGCGTCCTGAATGAAGTGCTGGGCCTGGATTCCTGTGAGGGAGAAAACCAGGAGAATGGCAGTGATGATTCTTTTGTGCATTGTATTATTACAGCGGCTTGATGCCGATGATTTCGCGGACGTCGCGTACGGTGGGGGCGGCGCTGGCGTGGGCGCGCTCGGCACCGTTGCGGATGACCTTGCGGAGGTACTCGTCGTTGCTGCGGAGCTCCATGATCCTTTCGTGGATGGGCGCGATGAAGGCGGTCATGTCGGCAGCCAGCTGCTTCTTCATGTCACCGTAGCGGATGCGGCACTCATTGTATTCACCCTCAAAGAATTGCACGGTTTCGGGAGCGGACACGGCCCGCATCAGCGCGAACAGGTTCTCGATGGCCTGCGGCTTCGGCTGGTTCGGCTCGGTGGGACCGCTGTCGGTGACGGCCTTCATCACCTTCTTCTTGATGACCTCCGGCGTGTCGGAAAGATAGACACAGGAGTTCTCGTTGTCCGATTTCGACATCTTGGTGGAACCGTCCAAACCAGGGATTTTCACCAATTCCTGGCCGAAATTGTAGGCGACGGGCAGTTTGAAATAATCGACGCCGTAAATATGGTTGAAACGCTGGGCGAAGTCGCGGGTCATTTCCAGATGCTGCTCCTGGTCCTTGCCGACAGGCACTTTGTCGGCGCGGTGCACGAGGATGTCGGCGGCCATCAGGATGGGGTAGGAGAGAAGCCCCGCATTGACATTGTTGGGCTGGCGGCGCACCTTCTCCTTGAAGGAACTAACACGCTGCAATTCACCGACATATACATTCATGGAAAGCAGAAGGCTCAGCTCGCACACCTCGGGAAGGTCACTCTGGATGTAGATCGTGGCCTTCTCCGGGTCAAGGCCGGCAGCGAGATAGTCAATCAGCACATTCTTCACGTTTGACCGCAGGTCGGTCGGTGTTGGATGTGTTGTAAGTGAATGGTAATCAGCAATAAAGAAGTAGCAGTCGTTCTCCTGCTGCATCTTGATGAAATTTCTGAGTGCTCCGAAATAGTTACCGAGGTGGAGGAACCCCGTCGGGCGAATGCCGCTTAGTACTTTATCCATTGTAATGCTTTGTTCAAATTGAGGCGCAAAAATACGGCAAAAAAATCACATAACATTCAAAAAAATTTCTTATTATTGCCCGTTTTTTGTAAAATGCAAATCATAGTTAGATATGAAGAAGACACTTACCTTTTTCTTGACGATCTCCCTTTTGATATTCAGCAATTTATCGTTTTCACAAACGGAGAATCCGTATCTGGATTTCAATCCGGAGCAGTTAAAATCCAACAAGGATTATGTCAGAAATTTCGCTCCGAACAACTTTAAACATGCCATTCTGTACAATTGTTTCCAGGATATGGTGAATCTGGCGAGGGAGCAATATGCCTTCTGCCCTGCCATGAAGACGGATCTTCGGCTGGACTCCACCGCCACGATGCAGGCTGAATATCAAGCCAGCAAGGAGGAAAAAACCATCGAGAACATCTCGCCCTACCGTACGACGGAGCAGCGTCTGCGCAAGTACGGTCTCGGGACTCGCGGTGTCGAGCTCGCCTCGAAAGCGAAGGCTACCCTCGGTGCCGCCGAATACTCCTACTATGACGTTTGTCTCGAACTGGTGAAACCCATCCTCAAGAACCTGAAGACGGCCGCCGTCCTGCTCGACCGACAATATACGTACCTCGGCTTCGGCTATGAGTTCGACAAGTACATGAAGAACGTCTATGTTTCGCTGATTTTGGCCAACGACCGCACGTTCAACGAGGGAAGAGTTGTCGGTATTGTGAAGAACCTTCCCTATACCCGTTCCAAAATGGGCCTTCAAGGATATGATGAACAGCTTTGCCGTAAATGTATGACCGATAAGAATTTGGAAATTCTTTCCGAATGTCTTTCCGTAAAAGACGACATCGTCTATTTCTCCCACGATGACTTCAAGGCACTGCGCCGCATCATCGGAAAAGAGGGGGATGCCATCGTTCTCGACTTTGTGCAGCACGACCAGTACAAGTGCGACGGCAAAGACCAAGTGGACCATGACAAGCCGAACCACGGTTTCATGACCAAGATCATCACCTACGAGCAGATGCTGGCCGACAACCAGGCGGCCGGCAAGAAGACCACGAAATTGCTGGCTCCCATCGCCAACCTGCCGGAGGAACTCCCCGAAGACGCCGAGTATGATATTAACATTATTATTGTAAAGGATGGCAAATACGTATGCCGCGACGTGGTGAAAAAGAGTGTGGAATACAAGAACGCCGCCTACAAGGAGAAGATGTTCTTCCTGAAGGACGAGATCTCCATCAAGCCTGCCGGCCAGTGGGTGCCCGCTCCCGAACAGCACACCTTTGAGGTGGTAATTCCTTTTGACGATGATAAAAAACTGGACTTCACCCGCGCCGACCTCGAGCCTTTTTTGAACAGCATCAACGAGCCCGCCTTCACCATCGACAAGATTGAGGTCGTGGCTACCAACTCCCTCAACTTCCTCGGTGACGCCACCGCCCAAAAGAACCAGAAACGCCGCGCCGAAAGCATCGTCAAGGCTCTGAAAGCTGCTTTCCCGAACGAGAATTTCACCACCGTCATCTCCTACGACGACAGTTGGGAATTGTTCAAGAAAGACGTGGTTTATGACGAGGTTTATTACGATCTCACCCTGATGACCAAGCAGGAGGCCGCCAACGCCCTGAAAGCGGATGGCGGAAAGATTGCCAAGATTTTGGAACCCAACTATTTGAAGAAACACCGTTTCGCCAAATTGGTGATGACCATCACCTATAAAGTCGATGAGGAAAACGAGCAGGAGTTCGTCGTCACCAAGTTCAACCGCACCGTGGCCGCCAAAAACTGGTCGTTGGCGATGGGCATCCAGCAGTATATGATGAAGCAGGTCGAAACCAAGAAATACAACATCCGTGCCGTGAATGGACAGGAAATCTCGAACCGCAAGGAATGTCAGGCACTTCTGATCAACAAGGCCTATATGCAGAATGTGGTGGAGGGCGACCTTTCCGACCGTTGCGCCCAAGCCATGATTGACGCCTGCAAACTCAATGTGACCAGCCCTGTCGCACAGTTCAATAAAGTGACTGCCGAAGTGGCCGCCGCCGTTCCGATTGCCGACAATACCGACCTCGCCAACCGCCAGGCCGCCATCGACAAACTCTACTCCATCGCCCAGCTCCCACAGGACCAGGTGAACAATCTCAACATGGAATTCCAGTTCCAAGTCATTGATTATCTGAAAAAACAGCCCACTACCATTGAAAACACCACCCTGCTTGACAACACCTACGCCAAAATCAAGGAGATTCGCAACCCCAAGATGTCCTCGTGGCAGAACGCCTATAAGTTGGCTTCTGTTTTTGCCAAGAACGGCGACTATGTCTATGCCGTCAGCTTGATGGAACCCTTCTTGGACGAGCCGAAAATCTCCAACGATTTCCTCTTCTCCTTCATTTCATTGGCTGCTGTTCGCGAGGAGATGTACATGAGCGGCAATTTCTCGAAGGCTGTGCAGAAAGCCGCCGAAAAGGATCCGACCCGCCTCTGCAACCTCTTTGACAAACTGCCTGTCGTCATCTTCGACAACCAGGATGTGAAGAAGGTGGTGTGCAAAACGTGTAAATAATAGTTGTAAGGGCGAATAATTATTCGCCCTTATGTTCACCCCTCCAATTCGAACCATAACAATATTATTAATAACCAAAACCAATTTTTATGAAAAAACTATTAATGTTAGCCTTGTGTGCGTTGATGTTCGCACCGCTGGGTGCCACCAACCCGCCTGATGAAGGTATGTGGCTCCCGATGTTTGTGAAGGATTACAACTATGCCACAATGAAGAAGTTAGGTCTTAAGTTGACCGCCGAACAGATGTACGACATCAACAACTCTTCATTGAAGGATGCCATCGTGGAACTCGGTAACGACGGCCAGCACTTCTGCACCGGTGAAATCATCTCCGAAAACGGTCTGATGCTCACCAACCACCACTGCGGTTATGCTTCCATCGCCGACCACTCCACCGAAGCCCACGACTATCTGAAAGACGGTTTCTGGGCCAAATCGTATGAAGAGGAACTCCCGAATCCGGGCCTCACCGCCACCTTCCTCGTCCGTATGGAGGATGTTACGGCCAAGGTCCTTGAGGGTGTGACCAACGACACCAAGAAGAGCGAGCGTGAAGGCAAGGTTTCCAAAGCCATCAAGGAACTGGAGCTGGCAACCAGCGAAAATGGTCGCTACACCGTGAAAATCAAGGATTTCTATGAAGGCAACGAATATTACATGTTCGTTTACGAAGTCTATCGTGATGTCCGCTTGGTCGGTGCCCCGCCGAGCAGCATTGGCAAGTTCGGTGACGAGACCGACAACTGGGTATGGCCCCGCCACACCGGTGACTTTTCCATGTTCCGCATCTACACTGCCCCCGACGGCAGTCCCGCCGAATACAGCAAGGACAACGTGCCGATGAAGCCCAAATACTCGCTTCCGGTCAGCCTGAAGGGCATCGAATACGGTGACTATGCAATGGTTTGGGGTGTTCCCGGCAGCACCGAACGCTTCATGACCTCTTACGAAATCAACTACAAGCTCCGTTGCCAGAACACGCCGATCGTGGAGGCTTGCGACGTTATCCTTCCCGTCATCCGCGAGCAGATGAACGCCCGCGACATCGTGCGTATCAACTACGCTTCCGACTATGCCAGCATGGCCAACACCTGGAAAAACCAGAAGGGCGAATACGCCAGCTTGATCAAACTTGACATCGCCGGCAAGAAGGCCGTCGAGGAAGCCAAACTTTTAGAGTGGATCAACGCCTCTCAGGATCGCAAAGACCTCTATGGCAATCCGCTGGAAAAGATTGAAAAGATCTGCAAGGAAGCCGACGAGAACGTGATGCGCGCTTTCTTCTATGCCAACTTCTCCCTGATGCTTTCAAAGACCACTTTCCTTCCGTACCATCTGCGCGGTCTCCGTCTCCCCGACGGTGAAAAGGCCTTCAGCCAGGACAAGAAGGACAAATTCCTCGAATCCTATCGCAAGGAGATGAAGGGTGTCGATATCCTTACCGAGGAAAAGGTCATTGAAGCCGAATTGAAACTCTGGCAGCAACTGCCGGTGGAATACCAGCCCGACATCTATACCTATATTAATAAGAAGTACAAAGGCAACTTCGAGGCTTTTGCCAAAGCCTGCGTCGAGAACTCCATCTTCGGCACTGAGGCCAATTTTCAGAAATACTTGGACAAACCTTCACAGAAGGCTTTCGACAACGATCCGCTGTACCAGTATTTCTCCGCTATCCTCTCCGTGGTCATCAAGTATCAGACCCAGTACATGGACATGCAGAGCAAGTTCGACACTCCGCGCCGCAAATATATCGCCGCGCTGAAGGAGATGCACAAGGACACCCCGATGTATCCTGATGCAAACTCCACCATGCGCTGCACCTACGGCACCGTGTGCGACTACTTCCCGTCCGACGGCGTGAAATACCTGCACTACACCACCGCCGAAGGTATTCTTCAGAAGGAGATTCCCGGCGATCCGGAATTTGATGTGCATCCGAAGCTGAAACAACTTATTCAAAATGAGGATTTTGGTCGCTATGCAATGAAAGACGGAAGACTCCCGGTCTGCTTCATCACCAACAACGACATCACCGGCGGTAACTCCGGCAGCCCCGTGCTCAACGGCAAGGGCGAACTCATCGGTTGCGCTTTCGACGGCAACATCGAGGCCCTTTGCAGCGACATCTTCTTCGACACCGAGCTGCAACGCTGCATCTGCGTCGATATCCGCTATGTGCTGTTTGTCATCGACAAGTTCGCTGGCGCCCAGCGCTTCATTGATGAAATGCAAATTGTTAAGTAACAATGTTTTCAAAAAAAGACACCGCAATATGCGGTGTCTTTTTTTATGTCAAAACCACAAAAGATGACTCAACTGCTTTTTCAGAACGCAACGATTGTCTCCGAGGGAAAATCCTCTGTGTCGGACCTGCTTGTTTCGGACGGGAAAATCGAAAGAATAGGAAAAGGACTGTCCGTTCCGGTCGATTGCGAAGTGATTGACGCCACCGGCAAGCTGCTTACCTACGGGCTTTGCGACGTGCATGTCCATTTCCGGGTGCCGGGCCGTCCCGACAAAGAGACCATCCTTACAGGCTCGCAGGCTGCTGCTGCGGGTGGCTATACCACTGTCTGTACCATGCCCAACCTCGACCCATGCCCCGACACGCCGGCACATCTTGCCGAGCAACAGGCACTGATTGACCGCGATGCCGTGGTGGATGTACTCCCGTACGCCACCCTGACCCTCGGGCGCAAGGGGCTTTTGCCGGTGGACATGGCGGCTTTGAAACCGCACGTGGTCGGCTTTTCCGACGACGGCAGCGGCATTCAGGACCGTGGTGTGATGCGCCAGCTGATGGAGCAGGCCGTGCGCGAGGATGTCATCATCGCCGCCCACTGCGAGGACAACACGCTGCTGCACGGCGGCTACATCCATGCGGGGAGCTATGCCGAAGCGCACGGACACCGAGGCATCGTTTCCGAAAGCGAGTGGGGACAGATTGCCCGCGATCTGGAGCTGGCGAAAGAGACAGGCTGCCGCTACCACGTCTGCCACATCTCCACCAAGGAGAGCGTGGCGCTCATCCGCAAGTACAAGGCGGAGGGAGTGCGTGTGACGTGCGAAACCGCGCCGCACTATCTTACGCTGTGCGAGGACGATTTGCGGGAGGAGGGCCGTTTCAAGATGAACCCGCCGCTCCGAAGTGCCGGCGACCGCACCGCCCTCATCGAGGGACTCTGCGACGGCACCATTGACTGCATCGCCACCGACCACGCACCGCACACCGACGAAGAGAAGGGTAGGGGACTGGCCAACAGTCCGTTCGGCATCGTGGGATTGGAAACCTCCTTCGCCGTTCTCTATACCCATCTGGTCTGCAAAGGAATTATCTCCCTCGAACGCATGGTGGAACTGATGACCGACGCACCCCGCCGTGCCTTCCGCATCAGCGGGAAACTGGCCGAAGGTGAACCCGCGGACCTCGCTCTCTTTGATGTTGAAAATGAATATCCGATTGATTCCCAAAATTTTAAATCGAAAGGAAAAGCGACACCGTTTGACGGCTGGAAGGTGAGAGGACGCTGCCTGATGACGCTGAAAGGAGGGTATCGGATATAGATTATAGGTTATAGGTTATAGGGTATAGGGTATAGGCTGTTTGCATAGTTGATATAGTATTGTTGAAGAATTGTAAAAAAATGTATTTTTGCAGCCTTAAATAGTGATGCCAACAGTATATAAAATAAACTTTATAAATTATAGAATATGGGATTTTTTAATAGCCTTTTAGGAAATGCAACTGAAGTCAATCTGGAAGAAATTAGAGAAGAATTTGCGCCAATTCTTTTACCTGGTGAAGAATTGGAAACGGCTTTTCGTATATTCCGCGACAAATGGGTATTTACATCAAAGCGTTTGATTATGCTTGATGTTCAGGGCGTTTCTGGAACCAAGAGAGAATACCATTCGATTCCGTATAAATCCATTGTACATTTTTCTGTGGAAACAGCGGGGACATTGGATGATGACTGCGAAATGAAATTATGGGTCAGGGGAATGAGCGAACCTATCAAGAAGGAATTTAAGCGTGATGTTGATGTGAAAGGACTTTCAAAAGTATTGGCCGGTCATGTGATAAATGAATAACTTTTGCCACCGTTAGGGTTGCATTAGGCTGATTATAAACCTTAAAAAAACAATGACTATGGAAAAGTACGTTTGTGATTTATGCGGTTGGGTTTACGATCCCGCCGTGGGTGTGCCCGAAGCGGGCATTGCACCCGGAACCCCGTGGGAGGAACTCCCCGCCGATTTCGAATGCCCGATGTGCGGCGTCGGCAAGGATCAGTTCTCGAAAGAGTAAACGATGCCCCTTCTTCTGTGTGAGGAAGGGGTATTTTTCAACACTTTTCAAAAGATATGAACAAGGCGAATTTTATTCAAAAAAAGTAGTATTTTTGCCGCCAATATGCTCCATAGAGAAAGAATACCGGAAATTCCTGTAACAGCACTCTGCTGCAAGGATTTCCGTTTTTTTATTGTTTAAGTGACTTGTTTCTAAGTCACTTTTTTTTTGTCAGAAAAGATGATAGAACGAAACTTGGTAGTCGAGAAAAATGAGCGCGTGGCCGCTAAAATCTTCCGGATGGAACTTTCGGGCGACATCCCGCAGCTGGTCGCCGGCTCATTCGTCGAGGTGACGGTGGAAGGCCTCTATCTGCGTCGCCCCATCTCTGTCTGTGAGTCCGTCCCCGGAAAAGGCACCCTCGTTTACAAGGTGGTGGGGAAGGGCACCGCGCAGATGTCGGAACTGCCGAAAGGCACCGTGGTCAACTGCCTGTTGGAACTGGGCAACGGCTTCAGCGTTCCCGACGGTTGCAAAAAAGCCCTGCTGATTGGCGGAGGCATCGGCACCGCGCCGCTCTATCAGCTGGCAGTGGAACTCCGCAAACGCAACATCGGCACCACCCTTATCGCCGGTTTCGCGTCCGAATCGGAAGTTTTCTATCAGAAAGAATTTGAAAAAATCTGCGATAAAGCGCTTTATGCCACAATGGACGGAACCCTCGGTCACAAAGGCATAGTGACGGAACTGCTGGACGGTTGCGAATACGACTATTATTATGCCTGCGGCCCGACGCCGATGCTGAAGGCTGTCACGGCAGCTGTTGCCACCGACGGCGAACTGAGCTTGGAGGAACGGATGGGCTGCGGCTTCGGCATCTGTATGGGATGCAGCCTGATGACCACCAAGGGGCCGAAGCGTGTCTGCAAGGACGGCCCTGTTTTCAGAAAGGAGGAACTAGTATGGTAGATCTGTCGGTCAATCTGTGCGGCGTGATGCTGCAAAACCCGGTCATTCCGGCAAGCGGAACCTTCGGTTTCGGTGCGGAAATGGCTGACATTTACGACCTTAACATATTGGGCTCCATCTCCACGAAAGGCACTACCTTTGAGCCTCGTTTCGGCAATCCCACCCCGCGC
>JAEEQA010000088.1 GCA_016285085.1 Bacteroidales bacterium | reverse complement strand
ACAGAACCATTCGGTTGATAAAAAGCGGCGAAATATTTTCCGCCCCTACTGTAACCTGAAACCTGTCACCTGAAACCAAATGCTTTCACAAACATTATTGAACTGGTTCGACGAACACCGCCGCGATTTGCCATGGCGCAATACCGACGACCCTTACAAAATCTGGGTTTCCGAAATCATCCTCCAGCAGACCCGCGTGGTACAGGGGCTGTCGTACTACCATAATTTCATTGCCAACTTTCCCACTGTCAAAGCGTTGGCCGAGGCCGACGAGGCACAGGTGCTGAAGGTGTGGCAAGGGCTCGGCTACTACAGCCGCGCCCGCAACCTGCACGCCGCCGCAAAGTCGGTGGTGCGGGACTTCAACGGAACCTTCCCGTCCAAGTACGACGACATCCGCCGGCTGAAAGGGGTGGGCGACTACACCGCCGCCGCCATCGCCTCCTTCGCCTTCAACCTCCCCTACCCCGCCGTCGATGGCAACGTGCTCCGCTTCACCGCCCGCTACAAAGGGCTTTTCGACAACATCGCCACCGCCGCCACCCGCAAGAAAGTGACGGCCATCTGCCAAGAGTGGATGCCCGCAGACCACGCCGGCACCTTCAACCAGGCCATGATGGAGATGGGCGCCATCCAGTGCGTGCCCATCAATCCCGACTGCACCCAGTGCCCCTTCGCCACCACCTGCTACGCCGCCATCCACCACTGCACCGACACCCTCCCCGTCAAAGAGAAAACCACGAAAATCAAAGACCGATTCTTTCATTACCTCATCTATCTCAAAGACAATCAATCCATCATACAAAAAAGAACGGGCAACGACATCTGGAAAGGTCTGTATGAATTTCCCCTCGTGGAAACCGAGACCGAACGATTCGACCTCAACCTGTTTTTGCAGGAGAACGACATCCAAACCAACGGCGAACCGCAAATCATCCTCCAGAAAAAACACCTTCTTTCGCACCAGCGGATACACCTTTCCTTCTACATCATCCATCCAGAAAAATTACCAAAACTCACAGAGAACCAGCAAGTAACGGAAGCAAAAATGTTGCCGAAGTTCGCCGTTTCCAAAGTGACGGCGGAGATGGTGGAAATGCTGGGGCAATAACCTATTCATAATGAAACTGATAAATTCAAACATAGCATGAGCAAAGTAACCATCATCGGTGTGGGTGCCGTCGGAACGGCGACAGCCTACTGTCTGGCCCAGAAGGGGTTGGTCAACGAAATCGTTTTGGTCGATATCAAGCCGGGAACGGCGGAAGGGCGGGCGCTGGACATGCGGCAGGCCGCCGCCATCCAACGGTTCGACACCAACGTGGTCGGAGCGACCGACGACTACACCGAGAGTGCCGGCTCCGACATCATCGTGGTGACGTCGGGCATGTCGCGGAAGCCGGGCATGTCGCGCAGTGACCTCGTGAAGACCAACGCCGCGATTGTGACCGACGTGGTGGGGCGTGCGGCGGCGGTGTCGCCCGACGCCATCATCCTGATGGTTTCCAACCCGCTGGACGTGCTCTGCTACTGTGCCCACGCCGTGTCGAAGTTCCCGAAGAACCGCGTGATGGGCATGTCGGGACTGCTGGATATTGCCCGTTACCGTTCGTTTATTTCCGAAAAGCTGCAGGTTTCGACCAAGGACATCCAGGCGCTGATTCTCGGCGGCCACGGGAACACGATGGTGCCGATGCCACGCTACACCACCATCGGCGGCATCCCGCTGCGGCAATGGATGGACAAGGCGACGATTGACAGCATCATCGACCGCACCCGCCTCGGCGGTGACGAACTGATCAACCTGTTGGGCACGTCCGCGTGGCACGCCGCCGGCGCCGCCATCTGCAGCATGATCGAGGCCATCGTGTGCGACCAGAAACGCGTATTCCCCGTCTGTGCCTACCTCGACGGCGAGTACGGACTGAACGACATTTTCATCGGCGTGCCCGTCATCCTCGGTGCGGGCGGCGTGGAGAAGGTCATCGAACTGGAGCTGGACGAGGAGGACAGCGTGCGTTTCTATGAATCCGAAGAGGTGGTGCGTGCGGACGTGGAGGCGATGAAGCGGACGATGGGGTTGTAAGAACGAGATAGGATTTTATGATTCCGTTGTAGAGACGCCATATTATGACGTCTCTACAAAATGATATATCTGTGCCTGTAGAGACGTAAAATTTTGCGTCTCTACATTTTTTTCAGAAAAATGTGTAGTATTTCCCGAAAACGTGCGTCTATTGTACGTCATTTCAATGAAGGGAGAAAAAATATCATCATGCCTTTTTCAGAGATATTATATAATAATGTAAATTTGCAAACTTTTTCAGAAATAGGAATTTTATTATAAAAATTTAATTATCAGTATCTTATAAATTAAAAATTCAAACGTATGAAAAGATTGTTTTTAATCATCGTTGCCTTTGTCTTCGCCTGCACCTCCTCCGTGATGGCGCAGAAGCTGGACAGCAAGATCGGCAACGACCCGAGTGTGAAAATCGGGAAATTGGAAAATGGGATGACCTACTACATCCGCAAGAACGCGAAACCCGAAGGCCGCGTGGAATTCCGCCTCGCTGTCAATGCCGGTTCCAACCAGGAGGATGACGACCAGCAGGGTCTCGCCCACTTCACCGAGCACATGGCCTTCAACGGCATCGAGGGCTATCCCCACAACGAGATGATTTCCGAACTCCAGAAGATCGGCGTCATCTTCGGTCTGGGCATCAACGCCTACACCGGCTTTGATGAAACCGTGTTCGAAATCACCATGCCCACCGACAACCAGAAGTACATCGACATGGGTATCAACATCCTGTACGGATGGGCCCACGGTCTTCTGTACGACCCGCAGGAAATTGAAGATGAGCGCGGTGTCATTTCCGAAGAGTGGCGCATGGGTAACGGCGCTTCCGACCGTATGCGCAAGAAATGGTTCCCCGTCGTGTTCACCAACTCCCGCTATGCGGAACGTCTGCCCATCGGTCTGATCGAGATCATCCAGGGCTTCAAACCCGAAGTGATCCGCCGTTTCTACAACGACTGGTACCGTCCGGACCTGCAGGCCGTGATCGTGGTTGGCGACATTGACCCCGATGCCATTGAGAAACAGATCAAGGAGAAATTCAGCCCCATTCCCGCCAAGGAGAATCCCCGCCCGAAGATTGTTCCTTCCGTTGACAACAACAAGGAACCGCTGGTAGCCGTCTGCACCGACAAGGAAGCCCCCGGCAACCAGGTGCTGTTCATCCGCAAGTTTCCCCACAAGGTGATGACCACCGTGCAGGATTACAAAGACTACATGACCCGTGAACTTTACAACTCCATGTATTCTTCCCGTATGTCGGAACTCCAGCAGACCCCCAACTTCCCGGCAGTGGGTCTTGACGCCGGCTACGGCGAATTCCTCGGCAACCTCGACGCCTACATGAACTCCGGCATGGCCAAGGAGGGTCGCATTATGGAAATGATGCAGATCATGATGCGCGAAGACTACCGCGTGCTGAAATACGGGTTCCTCGAGAGCGAGCTGAAACGCGCCAAAGAGGAGATGATGGACCGCTACGAACGTGCCGAGAAAGAAGCCGACAAGACCGAATCCAAGCGCTTCGCCTCCGAATATGTGGCACACTACCTCCACCACGACCCCATCCCGGGTGCCAAACGCGAACTCAACTATGCCAAGAAGTTCCTTGAGAGCATCACCTTGGAAGAAGTGAACGCCCTCGCCAAGCAGTGGATTACCCCCGAAAACTTCGTCGCCGTGGTGATGATGCCCGAAAAGGACGGCCTCAAAGTCCCCACCGAAGCCGAAGTGCTTGCCATCGTCAACGACAAGAGCCTGGCCAATGTGGAACCCTATGTGGACACCTACAAAGAGCAGGAAATTGTTGAGAAAGAAACCCTTACTCCCGGCCACATCGTCAGCAGGAAAGACCTTCCCGAAGTCGGTGCCACCGAACTCACCCTTTCCAACGGCATCAAGGTCGTGACCAAGAAGACCGAATACAAGAACGACGAAATCCTGTTCTCCGCACAGAGCAAGGGCGGTTTCAGCCTCTACTATGAGTGCGACATCCCGTCGCTCTCCTTCGCCTCCGACCTCGTGGACCGCGGCGGTATCGCCGACATGGACTTCAACACCTTGCAGAAAAAGTTGAAAGGCAAGAAGATCGGTCTCACCCCCTACATCAGCCAAATGTCGGAAGGACTCAGCGGCAGCACCTCCCCGAAAGACCTCGACCTCTTCTGCCAGTACATCAACGCTTTCTTCACCCATCCGCGCAAGGACACTTCCGCCTACAGCCTCGTGATGGACGAAAGCCGCGAACAGATCAAGATGATCATGGCCCAGCCGATGTACCAGTTCTTCAGCAAGCTCATTGGCGAAATCAGCCAGAACGACCCGTACCAGGCCAACATGCTCAACTACAATGAAGAATTCTTGGAGAGAGTGGATTACGAACGCGCCTTCTACCTCTATCAGGAGCGTTTCGCCAACCCCGCCGACTTCACCTTCTTCTTTACCGGCAGCTTCGACCAGGCCGAACTGGAAAGCTTCATCGAAACCTACATCGCCTCCCTGCCGACCACTGGCAAGATGGAGAACTACAAGACCAGCGTTTTCAAATCCTTCCCCGAAAAGAGCGACTATAAGACCGTCTATGCCGGCGCCGAGGATGCCTCCTCTTGGGTAGGTCTCGCCTTCAGCGAAAAGATTGCCTGGAGCCACGAAAACGAATTGATGGTGGACGTCATCAACGAAGCCCTCTCCATCGAAGCCATCGAAACCATACGCGAGAAGATGGGCGGTGTCTATTCCCCGATGATCCAGATGAGCGCCAGCGAACTTCCCGAACCCCGCTTCATGGCCCTCGTGATGTTCAGCTGCGACCCGAAGAACACCGACAAGCTCTCCGACGCCGTCCTCAACATCCTCACCAAATTCGCCAAGAAAGGTCCCAAGAAAGAGACTTTGGCCAAGGTGAAAGAACAGATGGCCCGCTCGGAGCAGGAAGACCAGCAGAAGAACAGCTACTGGCACAACTACATCGTGAACCAGTACTTCAACGGCGGTGAACTCGGCGAATACAAGACCACGATGAACATCGTGAACCAAATCACCGTGAAAGATATTGCAGCTTTCATGCAGAAAAACTTCAAAATTGACCACATGCTGCGCGTCGATTTGTACCCCGAACACATGAAAGGCCAGAAATAATTTGAAAATAAATCATTGTAAAATACTTTAAAACAATGATTTAAAAGCTGAATTGAGACCGCAAAAAATATTTTTCAAAAAAGTGTACAGCGTAAAGAAAAAGTTGTACTTTTGCGGTCTCAAAACAGCACTGCTTCCTTAGCTCAGTTGGTTAGAGCATCTGACTGTTAATCAGAGGGTCCAAGGTTCAAGTCCTTGAGGGAGCGCACTAAAAATCAGACACTTACAAAGCAATTTGTGAGTGTCTTTTTTTTTGTGGGACGAGGAAGGGTATAACAGACAAGGCCATCGCCTTGAGATGTCGTCCCTCCGAAACGTAGAGACGCAAAATTTTGCGTCTCTACCCACACACCTTCTCTACATCACACAAAAAAAGCGAGGACAAAATCCTCGCTTTTTTTGTCTCGGCACATCCGGCACTATTTCAAACCGAACGCCTTCTTGATGGGTTCCACATAATCCAGTTTCTCCCAGCCGAAGAAGGTGACCTTCTTGTAGGTTTTGCCGTTCTTCTCGTACGTGTCGGCATCCTTGTAGAAGACCTCCACCTCCTTGGTTTCGCACTTGCGGCCGAAGTGGCCGTACGAAGCCGTGGGACGGTAGATCGGGTTGGTGAGCTGGAACCGCTCGCAGATGGCGTACGGCGTCATGTCGAACAGTTCGTTGATCTTGGAGGCAATCTCACCGTCGGTCATCTTCACCCTGGCGGTGCCGTAGGTGTTGACATAGAAGCCGACCGGCTGGGCCACGCCGATGGCGTAGGAGACCTGCACCAGCACCTTGTCGCACAGCTTGGCGGCGACCATGTTCTTGGCAATGTGGCGGGCAGCGTAGGCAGCCGAGCGGTCCACCTTCGACGGGTCCTTGCCCGAGAAGGCGCCGCCGCCGTGCGCGCCGTGACCACCGTAGGTGTCCACGATGATCTTGCGGCCCGTAAGTCCGGTGTCGCCGTGGGGACCGCCGATGACGAACTTGCCCGTCGGGTTGACGAACAGATCGTACTTGGAATCAAACAGTTTCTGCAATTTGGCGGGAAGTTTGGCAATCACACGCGGGAGGAGGATTTTCTCCACATCCTTGCGGATGGCGGCCAACATCTTCTTCTCGCTCTTGTCGAAATCGTCGTGTTGGGTGGAGATGACGATGGCGGAAATGCGCTCCGGCTTGCCGTCGTCGCTGTACTGCAGCGTAACCTGCGACTTGGAGTCGGGACGGAGGTAGGTCATCACCTTGCCCTCGCGCCGGATGGCAGACAGCTCCTGCAAAATGAGGTGCGCCAAGTAGATGGTGCGCGGCATGTAGTTCGCAGTTTCGTTGCAGGCATAGCCAAACATAATCCCTTGGTCGCCAGCGCCTTGCTCCTCAACCGTCTTGCGGTCCACACCTTGGTTGATGTCGGGCGACTGCCGATGGATGGTGGTGATAACGGCACACGACTTCGCGTCAAACTGGTAGTCGCTTTTCTTGTAGCCGATTTCGTGGACAACTTGTCTTGCGACATCGTCAATGGAAACGTAGCCCTTGGTGCTGACTTCGCCGGCGCAGACTACGAGTCCGGTAGTAACTAATGTTTCGCAAGCCACTCTGGAGTTGGGGTCCTGTGCGAGGAACGCATCCAACAGAGCGTCTGAAATTTGGTCGCTGACTTTGTCAGGATGCCCTTCAGATACTGATTCTGACGTAAACAGATAGCTCATAATTAAAATATTACAAGGTTAATAAATTAGTTCTAACGAAAAAGGCGGGAAAAACTCAATGTTTTAGCATTTTTTAATGTGGTTGCAATCATTACAAATCTCTCCACTTTTTCGTGCGGCAAAAGTACCACTTTATTTAGGAATAAAGCGTATTCTATAAAAATATTTTCTTATTGAAAATCAACCTCTTAAAGCATCCTCGCACTCTTTTACGGTCAAAGCGGCCATCAATTTGAGCTTGGTTTCCTTGAAATGTGGGATTCCCTTGAAGTACCCGCCGTACTGTTTGCGCATCTCCAGCACGGCCGGACGCTCGCCTTTGATCTCGGCCGCGTCACGCAGGTGCTTGAGGCAGACCTCCACCCGCTCCTCGTAGGTGACGGGCGGCACCTCCTCCCCTGCCAGCACGCTCTTGATTTCCCTGAAGATGAAGGGATTGCCTATCGCCGCACGCCCGACCATCACGCCGTCCACGCCGTAGCGGTCGCGGTACGCAGCCACCTTCTCGCCGGAGTCGAGGTCGCCGTTGCCCACGACGGGGATGGTCATCCGCGGGTTCTTCTTGATCTCGCCGATGAGGGTCCAGTCGGCGGTGCCGCTGTACATTTGGGAGCGGGTGCGGCCGTGCACCGACAGCATCCGGACGCCCACGTCCTGCAGCATCTCCGCCACTTCCACGATCGGCTTGTTGAACTCCTCCCAGCCGAGGCGGGTTTTGACCGTGACGGGCAGCGGCACCGCCTTCACCACGGCTGCGGTGAGCCGCACCATCTTGGGAATGTCCTTCAGGATGGCGGCTCCGGCGCCCTTCGACACCACCTTTTTCACGGGGCAGCCCCAGTTGATGTCCACGAAATCGGGCCGTTGCTCCGCCGCGATTTCGGCGGCGCGGCGCAGCGACTCCTCGTCGTAACCGAAGATTTGGATGCCGAACGGCCGTTCCGAGTCATCGAACGCCATCTTCTTGCGGCTTTTCTCCACGTCCCGTATCAGTGCCTCCGACGACACAAACTCCGAAATCACGACATCCGCGCCGTACGACTTGCAGATGCGGCGGAACGAGGCGTCCGTCACCTCCTCCATCGGGGCGAGGAACACGGGGAAATCGGCGGTCGGGAACGGGAACACTAGCATAAAATTTGTTTTGTTATAATCCCTGTAGAGACGTTTCATGAAACGTCTCTACAACAACAATGTATTATGGAACATACACCTCCAGCATTTTCGTTCTGCCTTCGGGTACCATCGCCAGTTCGGTGGCGATGGCCGGCACCAGCATCACCTCGCCCTTTGCGAGCGGCTGCGCCTCGCCTTCATACACTACGTGCGCACGGCCTTCCAGACAGACATACAGCACGAACGAGTCAATCTGGGCGTACACCTTTTCCAAAGTTTTGTCAAAATCCACCACGTTGACATTAAACTGTTTGCAGTTGATCAACGGAACGGTTTTGTTGACGGCTCTTTCGTACGCAACGGCACTTTGCGCCGGTTCGCCGAAACGGAGGGCGTCTTCCGCTTCCAACGTGTGCAACTGCCGCCCCTTGCCGTCGGCACCCACGCGGTTCCAGTCGAAAATGCGGTAGGTCACGTCCGACGACTGCTGGATTTCCGCCACCATCACGCCCCTGCCGATGGCGTGGACCGTGCCCGCCGGAATGAAGAAGACATCGCCGGGCTTTACCGAATGGAAGACGAGCAAGGCGTCCACCGTACCGGCCTTCACCGCATCCAGGTACTGCTGCTTCGTAACCCCCTCTTTGAAACCGACATAGAGGCCACTGCCTTCGTCCGCATCCACCACATACCACATCTCGGTTTTGCCGTTGGTGCCATGGCGCAACGCGGCCAACTCATCGTCGGGATGCACCTGCACCGAGAGGTCGTCCTGCGCGTCGATGAACTTGACCAGCAGCGGGAAGTCGTTGCCGCAGCGGTCGAACACCTTCTCACCGACGAGGTCGCCCATATAGACCTCGACCAACTCCGGCAGGGTGTTGTCAGCAAGGTAGCCGTTGGTCACCACAGACTCTTTGCCGTCGATGCCCGACAGTTCCCAGCTTTCGCCGCAGTTGGCTAACTTTCCGATATTTTTTCCAAGAAGTTTCTCGATTTTGTGGCCGCCCCAGATTTTGTCAAAGAACAGCGGCCGGAATTTCAATGGGTACAGCATTTTAGGGGTTAGTCTTTAGGGGTTAGGGGTTGAGAGTTGAGAGTTGAGAGTTGAGAGTTGAGAGTTGAGAGTTAAGAGTTAAGAGTTGAGAGTTAAGAGTTGAGAGTCAAAAGTTATGAGGTATAAGGTAGAAAGTTTGAAGAGGGGTTGTGCAGCGGCGACTTTTTACCTTCTACTTTTTACTTTCTACGTTTGTTTCGGGCGGCAAAGGTACGACTATTTGCTGGATTTGAAAACTCGAAG
>JAEEQA010000013.1 GCA_016285085.1 Bacteroidales bacterium | reverse complement strand
AGGGGTGGCCGTAGGCCGGGGTAGTAGAATAATAATTTTTTTCAATATGAATTTTAATATTTATACAACTACCCTGCACTGCGTGCACCCCTTCTTCAAAAAGAAGGGGAAATACTATACCCTATACCCTAACCCCTATTCCCTAAAATGTTACCCCCGAACTACACCACCCGCAGCATCATTTCCCTCGCCGTGCCGATCATGGTGGGGAATTTGGCGCAGACGCTGATCACGTTTGTGGACACGGCGTTCCTCGGCCATTTGGGAGCGGTGGAGCTGGGGGCGGCCATGATGGCGGGACTGTACTACTACGTCTTCTCCACGCTGGCGTGGGGTTTCGCCACCGGCATCCAGATCATTGTGGCGCGGCGGTTCGGCGAGAACAACCAGCTGGAGGTGGGTGCGGTGTTCAAGCACGGCCTTCTGGTGGTGGCGGGCCTGTCGGTGCTGCTGTTCTGTCTGCTGCACTTTTGCACCGATGTCTTGCTGAAGGCCATCATCTCGTCACCCGACATCTTAGCCTATTCAGAAGAGTTCATGAAGTACCGCCACTACGGCATCATCTTTGTCTGCTTCAATTTCCTGTTCCGTTCGCTGTATGTGGGGCTGTCGGATACGAAAATTATCGTCTATACCACGTTTCTGATGGCGTTGGTGAACATCTTTTTCGACTACGGATTCATCTTCGGGAATTGCGGACTGCCCGAGTTGGGCGTGGCGGGCGCGGCGATTGCCTCCGTGTTGGCCGAGGTGTCGGCGTTTCTGTTCTTTATCTTCTATACTCTTTTCCGCATTCCCACCCGCAAGTACGGCATCCTCCCTGTCAGGAAGGTGCGGATACCGTTGGTCGGCTCCATTGTGAAGCTGTCGCTGCCGACGATGGGCCAGCGGCTGGTCTCCTTCGGGGCGTGGTTCGTCTTTTTCGTGATGATCGAGCGTACGGGGGAGTTGGCGGTGGCGGTTTCGGGCATTGTGCGGAGCGCGTACATGGTCATATTGGTGCCGGTGTTTGCGTTTGCCGCCACCGCCAACACGCTCACCAGCCGCATTATCGGCGAAGGGCACAGCGATGAGGTGGGGCATCTGCTCCGCCGGATCCTCAAAATCTGTCTGGTGTTTTTGATCGTGTTGGTCGCGGTGTGCGCCATCATCCCCGACACCATCGCCACCATATACACCGACGATGCGGTGCTGGCGGCGGCTTCGGTGCCCTCGTTGCGGGTGGTCTGTTGCAGCGCCTTGCTGATGAGCGGGGCATGCATTCTGTTCGAGGCGGTGTCGGGCACGGGCCGGACGATGGTAGCCTTCATTCTCGAGTCGGCCATCTTGGTGATTTATATCGGTTATATACTGATGGTTACGAAAGTGTTTCCGATGCCGGTGGAGGTCATCTGGTGCGCCGAAATCCTGTACGCCATCCTGCTCGGCTCGGTATCGTACGGGTACCTGCGGTGGGGCAAGTGGCGGGAAAAACGGATTTGACCCGGTGCGTTTTCTGGACTCGCAAAAATTGTCATTTTATGACAATCATTTTATGACAAAATGTTGTACTTTTGCAACATTAAAAATATTACGCTTCGAGGCGTTACGCTTTAAAGCGTAATAAAATAATATTATTGAACCACATATTAAACTGATAATATATCTGTAACCCGTTTTTCAAGAGATATATTCTTCAGACATTCAATCAGAAGTAATTATACTTGCAAAAAACAATGACCTCAACGAACAAAAAGCGTAATAGAGAAAACTATAACTAAAGTCTCATCAAGAAGAATATGGATATTAAAGAACTTAATGTAAACGTTGCGCAAAAGACGACCCAGAACCATCCTTGGGAGTACGCCCGGGCCAAAGTGGTAATGGACTTGTTGAAAAAACACCTGAAGAATGGAACAATTGAATATGCTATTGATATTGGATGTGGAGATCTTTTTTTCCTACACCACTTCTGCCAAAAACATACGGTTAATCATCCAATTGCTATTGACACTGCTTTTAATGAGGATGTTCTTTCCTCTTTAAAATTCAATTCCAATAATATAGTTTTATACGATAATATCAATAAGATAGATTTGGAGGGCAAAAAGGCAAATATCATTTTTTTAATGGATGTTATTGAACACATAGAACATGATTCTGACTTTTTGAAAGAAATAGCATCCTCTAACTATGTCGGAACAGATACAATATTTATGATTACAGTTCCTGCCTACAATAAATTATTCAGTTCACATGATCGGTTCGTCGGGCATTTTCGAAGATACACTCAAAAAACCTTACAACATTCTATACAATCTTCTGGTTTTCAGTGTGTTGAAAACGGCTACTTTTTTACATCATTGATAATTGCACGATTTTTTCAGAAAATCGCGGAAAAAATCAAAGGAGGACCTTTGTCCACTCCTGTTGGTGCTGGAGGGTGGAATGGCAACAGACTGATATCAAAATTGTACGAGGTATTTCTGCTGTGTGATTACCATTTTTTCAGATTGCTCTACAGAATAGGCATAAAAACACCGGGACTTTCTGCGTATTGTATTTGTAAAATAACAAACAACTAATTGATTTATGCTTCTTTCTATTATTACTCCCTGTTACAATGAAGAGCAGGTGATACAGGAAACTTATAAGCGGCTTACAGAGGTCATGAAAACCATAGAGTATGACTATGAACTTCTGTTTGTCAATGATGGCAGCAAGGACAAAACCTTGTTAATCCTATCTGACTTGGCCGCTCAAGACAAACATGTGAAAATCATCAGTTTTTCACGGAATTTCGGGCACCAGTGCGCAGTCACGGCGGGTATTAACAACTGTAACGGAGACCTTGCCGTGATCATCGACGCCGACCTGCAGGATCCGCCGGAAGTGATTCTTGACATGCTGGAAATCCAACGGAAGGAGAATGCGAGTGTGGTTTATGGCGTCCGCAAAAAACGTGACGGAGAAAGCAAATTCAAACTTCTGACAGCCAAGTATTTTTATCGCATTCTCAATAAATTGTCCGATGTGCAGTTCCCCGTTGACACGGGCGATTTCCGTCTCATTGACCGTAAAATCATCGACGGATTCAATAACCTTCATGAAAAGAACAAATATATCCGCGGACTGGTGAGCTGGATGGGGTACAAGCAAGTCCCTTGTTTTTATGAGCGGAAAGAAAGATTTGCAGGTGAAACGAAATATCCTCTGAAGAAAATGCTCAAATTTGCGGCCACGGGTTTGCTCTCTTTTTCTAAAAAACCATTGAAAATGGCTGTCTGGATGGGCGTTTTATCTGTGCTTATAGGTCTTGTATATGCTCTTACTGTATTGATTTCCAAGATTGTTCATCCTGCTTCTTTTGTGGTGGGTTGGACTTCCATCATTTTCATCATCATCTTCTTTGGCGGGATACAACTCCTTACCATCGGAATATTGGGTGAATATATCGGGAGCTTGTTTGATGAGGCGAAAGATCGTCCCGAATACATCATCGCGGACAAGATCAATCTATAACTTGACAAACTTGCAACTTCGTTGTATATTTGCCCCCCGTTTTTTGAAAGACTAATTGTCTTTTAATGAATGGGAAAGGCTAATTTATTGGGTGAAATATGAAAAAATTTTGGGAAGAGAACAAAAAGAATCTCTGGTTTTGGCTGTTTATAGTCGTGGCTCTGTCAACTGCGGTTGCTTTGCCTTTGATGTCCTTGGATGCCGGCAACTCGGGTGATGAGGACGGCTTCCAGGTGATTCAGGGCAGGAATGTGATTAACTATTTTGAGTCGGACGGTGCCGACACCACCTGCTTCTCTTTCTCCAATTTGAAATATTATGGCTCTTCCCCGGATGTGATTACAGAGTATGTAAACCGCAAGTGCGGAATCGAGGACATCCACATCACCCGCCACGTTTTCAATGCACTGTTGGGATGGCTTGCCATCCTCGCTGTCGGGCTGATTGCCTACATGATAGGCGGCTTCCGCGCCGGTGTGTTTGCCATGCTGCTGCTGTTCCTGTCCCCCCGTTTTCTCGGACATGCGTTCAACAACCCGAAGGATATTCCTTTCGCTTCCGCTGTCATTATGGCAGTATATGGGATGTTTCTCTTTTTCAAGCAATTCCCGAAAGTGAAATGGTACACTTTCGTCATCCTGGTTCTCTCCGTCGCCTTTGCTGTCAGTGTGCGCGTGGGCGGCTTGATTCTTGTGGGGTACTTTGGTCTGTTCGGGTTCGTCTATTTGCTTAAAACATGGATGGAAAGGCGGATGGCGAATCGTTTGCAAGAGGTTCCCGTCAAGCAGCAAGGGAAGAAACCCGTCAAAAAGGTGGTGAAAAAGCAGAAGTTTTCACCCTCTTTGGGGAAACTGTTCGTGCGGATGCTCTGGATGGGCGTGCTGATATGCGTGGTCGCGTTCTTTTTGGGGATTCTTTTATGGCCATACGCCATGAAAGGTCCGGTGAAAAATGTCATTGAATCCTATGGTGCAATGGCGCATTTCGATCAGTTGATCCGTCAGCTTTTCGAGGGCACCTTCATCTATTCCGACGGTCTGCCGTGGTACTACCTGCCCAAGCTGATTCTGCTCACGACCCCCATCGCCGTGTTTATCGGGGCTATCCTGTATTTCTTCTTCGGGATGTTCAAAAAAGAGAAATGGTTCTATGCCGGTTGCCTTTGGTTTGCCTTCCTTTTCCCGGTAGCGTGGATTATCTACACCGATGCCAACGTCTATTGCGGCTGGCGTCATGTGCTGTTCTGCTACCCGCCCCTCGCGGCCCTTGCCGGCCTCGGCTTCAGCGGATTGATTGGCTGGGCGGTGCGGATATTGAAGGCCGGAAAGCCCGAACCGGCAGCCGTTGCCGAGGCCGAAGCCAGCACCCCCGCCCCCGCACCGGAGGAGACGAAACCGCGCCTCATCCGCATCGGGGTCAACGTGCTGGGAACAGCACTGATGCTGGGTCTGTTGGCCAACCCCATCCGCCATATCGTGGTGAACCACCCCTATGAGTACGTCTTCTTCAACAAGACCTTCGGCGGGATGGACAACGCTTACGGAAACTATGAGCTTGACTACTACTACCACACCACCCGCGCCGCCTGCGAGTGGCTGCAGAAAAACGCCCTCCCGCCTGTCACCGTGGAGGCAGACTCGCTACACAAACCGTCGGACAAGATCCTTGTGGCCACATGGCACGTGCCGTCCGTGACCTACTTCCTCCGGAAGGATACCGCCCGCTTCGCCGTCAAGTTCTCCCGCTGGGACAAACTGGCGGAAACGGATTGGGATTACGGCATCTTCCCCATCACCGGCATCGATCCGACCGAGCTGAAAAACAAGGCTTCGTTCCCGCCCGTCAACTGCGTCCACACCATCGAGGTGGACGGCTACCCCATCTGCTTCATCGTGCGCCACGAGAACAAGTCGGACCTGCTGGCCCGCCTCAACTACAACGAACTGGTGCGCTACCGCAAACTCGACGAACACGGCTCCCGGCTGGCAGATCGCACGCAAGCCCTGCTCAACGATGGCTACAGCCACAACCCCTACAACCGCTCCCTCCTTACCAACTATATGGAGTTCTATGAGGCCCTCAACAAGATGGATAGCGTGAAGAAATATGTCGATCTCAAGCTGGAATGCCTCCCCCGCGACGAAATCGCCACCTTCTACAAAGGCTACTATTATCACCGCACCGGCGACGACGACAAGGCCATCCAGGTCTATCGCGACTGTATCAAGCTGAACTGCAAGTATTCCGCCGCCTACAAGGGACTTGCCGAAATATACAAGAGCCGTGAGGATTGGAACAGTCTTGAAAAACTACTCCTCAAACAAGTGGATGAAAATATCTTCAATGCCCTCGGCAACGATGTGGAAGAGATGGTATATATGTACCAGAAGCAGGGAATGACGGCCCCCTATGCATACAAACGCGCCTATAAACAGATCGCCGAACATTACAAGGCTGCCCGGAACAAGCAAGGATATGAGCTCTATAATAAAGCATACCAGCAACTTGATGCACAAATCAAATAAAACTGAAAAAAACTTCATTTTTTTTTGAACAAACTGCATGATTCCATTGTTTAATGGTTGTTTTTTGAAAAAAGAAATTTATTGTTTAACCTTAAAATATTAAAACTATGGCTATTAAATTGAAACCATTAGCAGACAGGGTCGTGATTGAACCTGCTGAAGCTGAACAGAAAACTGCCGGTGGGATCATCATCCCCGATACGGCGAAGGAAAAACCGCAAAAAGGCACTGTCGTGGCCGTCGGCCCCGGCAAGAAAGACGAACCCATGACCCTCAAGGTCGGCGACACCGTCCTCTACGGCAAATATTCCGGCACGGAAATCACCCTCGACGCCAACCACTACCTCATCATGAAGGAAAGCGACGTGTATGCAATCCTGAAGTAAATTGAAAATTGAAAACTGAAAATTTTTAAATCTCAAATGCGAACGCAGTGAGCCGGAATGTTCGCGACAGCGAACCCGAATCTCAGAATGTGAGCGCAGCGAGCAAAATCAAAAAAATAGAATCATGGCAAAAAATATCGTTTATGACTGGGAAGCCCGCGACGGTCTGAAAAAAGGCGTGGACGCTTTGGCAAATGCAGTGAAAGTGACCCTTGGTCCCAAAGGGCGCAATGTGATTATTGACAAGAAGTTCGGTGCTCCGCACATCACCAAGGACGGTGTGACCGTGGCCAAGGAAATCGAACTCAGCGAACCCATCGAGAACATGGGTGCGCAGATGGTGAAGGAAGTGGCCTCCAAGACCAACGACCAGGCCGGCGACGGCACCACCACCGCCACCGTGCTCGCACAGGCCATCTTCAACACCGGCCTCAAGAACGTGACCGCCGGCGCCAACCCGATGGACCTCAAACGCGGCATCGACGCAGCCGTGACCGCAGTCGTGGCTGAACTCAAGAAGATGTCCAGCACCATCGGCGACAACAACGAGAAGATCGCCCAGGTGGCCACCATCTCCGCCAACAACGACGCACACGTCGGCAACATCATCGCCGAAGCGATGCAGAAAGTGAAGAAAGAGGGTGTCATCACCATCGAAGAGGCCAAAGGCACCGAAACCAACGTGAAAGTGGTGGAAGGCATGCAGTTCGACCGTGGATACATCTCCCCCTATTTCGTGACCGACACCGAAAAGATGGAAGCCGTTTACGAAAATCCCTTCATCCTGATTTATGACAAGAAAATCAGCAACATGAAGGAATTCCTCCCCATCCTTGAGAAGGCTGTCCAGAGCGGTCGTCCGCTGCTGGTGATTGCAGAAGATGTGGAGAGCGAGGCACTCGCCACCCTCGTCGTCAACCGTCTGCGCGGCGGTCTGAAGATCGTGGCCGTGAAGGCTCCCGGCTTCGGCGACAGAAGAAAAGAGATGCTGGAAGACATCGCCATCCTGACCGGCGGCTATGTGATTTCCGAAGAGAAGGGCTTCAAACTCGAAGACGCTACCCTCGAAATGCTGGGTACCGCCGAGAAGATCACCGTTGACAAGGAGAACACCACCATCGTCAGCGGCAAGGGCGACAAGACTGCCATCGCCGACCGCGTGGCTCAGATCAAGGCCCAGATTGCCAAGAGCACTTCCGACTACGACAAGGAGAAACTTCAGGAACGTCTGGCCAAGCTGGCCGGCGGTGTGGCCGTCATCTACGTCGGCGCCGCTTCCGAAGTGGAAATGAAGGAGAAGAAAGACCGTTTCGACGACGCTTTGCACGCCACCCGCGCTGCCATCGAAGAGGGTATCATCCCCGGCGGCGGTGTTGGTTACATCCGCGCCATCAAGGCTTTGGACAAAATCAAAGGTGTGAACGACGACGAGAAGATCGGTATCGACATCGTGCGCCGTGCCCTGGAGGAACCCCTCCGCCAGATCGTGGCCAACGCCGGCAAGGAAGGCTCCGTGGTGGTGAACGCCGTCAAGGAAGCCAAGGGCAATGTCGGTTTCAACGCCCGCACCGAGGTGTACGAAGACCTCATCAAGGCGGGTGTCATCGACCCGACCAAGGTGGCCCGCGTGGCCATCGAGAACGCCGGTTCCATCGCCGGTATGCTGCTGACTACCGAGTGCGTGCTCGCCGAAATCAAGGAGGAAACTCCTGCGGCTCCCGCAGCCGGTATGGGCGGCGGAATGCCCGGCATGTACTAACCGAATTTTATTTTGGAAAATCCGAATGGGGTATGGCAACATATCCCATTTTTTTTTGTACAAAAAAATGTCTGTTTTTAAAAAATCATTATTTTTGCCGACCTTATATGAAGATAGTCAAACTATTTATTATCCTTTTACTGTTTTGGGTCGGCGGAATGTATTGTTCTGTTGGACAGATTGTTATAAATACCGAGAACCCTGTTCTTTGTTCCGGAAATTCCACTGTTTTGTCGGTGGGCACGGGAACCCCCTCCTCAGGCAACTGCAACTCGTCGGAGAACATGTGCAACGGCTCCTCCATCGTCACTTGCGGGGAGACCATCTGCTTCTACGACTCGGGCGGTCCCAACAGCAGCTACAGCAACAGCGAAAGCTACGTCCACACCTTCACCTCCAATTCTTCCGAACATGTAACCATCACTTTTATTTCAGCCGAGGGCGAGACCTGTTGTGATTATATCACCGTTTATGACGGAACCAGTACCAGCAGCACGCAGCTGCACTATGGTCTGTTGAGCACGGTGAACGGAAATGTGAGTTTCACCTCCACTGGAACCTCCCTGACCGTGCAGTTCACCTCCGACGGCAGCGTGACCTACGCCGGATGGGAGGCTGTGGTTTCTTGCGGGAACGGCGGCGGGGGCGGCGGAAGCTGCAGCTCATCGGTGAACATGCGCAACGGCTCCACCATCGTGCCCTGCGGGGAAAGCGTCTGTTTCTACGACTCCGGCGGCCCCAACAGCAGCTACGGCAACAGCGAAAGCTACGTCCACACCTTCACCTCCAGCTCTTCCGAACATATCACCATAACCTTCCTATCGGCCAACGGCGAGACCTGTTGTGACTATATCACCATTTATGATGGAACCAGCACCAGCAGCACCCAGCTTCACTACGGTTTGTTGAGTACCGTGAACGGGAATGCGAGCTTCACCTCCAGCGGTACCTCACTGACCGTGCAGTTCACCTCCGACGGCAGCGTGGTTTATGATGGATGGAGTGCCGTGGTCTCCTGCGGGAACGGCGGCGGGGGCGGCGGAAGCTGCAGCTCTTCGGTGAACATGCGGAACGGTTCCACCCTCGTCACTTGCGGCGAAAGCGTCTGCTTCTACGATTCCGGCGGCCCCAGCGGAAGTTACGGCAACAGCGAGAGCTATGTCCATACCTTCACCTCCAGCACGAACACACCCCTCGTCATCACCTTCCTCAGCGCCACGGGAGAGACTTGCTGTGACTACATCTCCATCTATGACGGGACCAGCACCTCCGCCACGCAGTTGCACAACGGCCTGCTGGGCACCGTGAACGGGAATGTGAGTTTTACTTCTACAGGAGGCTCCCTCACCGTGCAGTTCACCTCCGACGGCAGCGTGGTTTATGACGGATGGAGTGCTGTGGTTTCCTGCGACCCAAGTTACAATTACAATTATTCGTGGAGCACCGGTGCCACCACGCCCACCATCACCGTGTCGCCCACCGGCACAACCACGTATACCGTAACGGTTTCCGGCGACGGCATCGCGACCCAGACGGCTTCCATCACCATTAATGTGGTGGACTGCGGCAGCAGCGGATGCCCCAGCGTGTCGCCCGCCGAGCTCGGAACGGGGCTCACCAACATCGTGGTGGACTGCGATGTCACCGAGGTGACATTGGCCGCCAACGCTGTGGCCACGGCCGCCACCGCCAACGACTATACCGTAACCTCCATTCCCTACGCTCCGCCCTACAGTTTTACAGACGGAACCCGTATCTTTGCCGATGCCACCGACGACACATGGGGGCAGGTGGTGAACCTTCCGTTCGCATTCTGCTATTATGGCAATACCTATACGCAAATTGTACCTGGTGCCAACTCCGTTGCGACTTTCAATACGTCTGTGGCTGGAGGGAGCTGCGCATGGAGTTTCAGCGAATCCCTTCCCAGCAGCAGCCTCTTCCCCAACACGATTTTTGCCTGCTACCGTGACATCTACCCCTCCTCCAGCGACTATGTGGCCTCCACGGGTAGCGGGGCCATCTACGAGGGCGTTCTCGGCGCATACCCCTGCCGCAGTTACAAACTGAGTTTCAACAACATCAAGTTGTACTCCTGCACCGATGTCACGACCTTCTCGTCCATGATTGTCCTTTACGAAGGCACCAATATCATTGATATCTACTTGCGTGATGCGCCAACCTGTACGAGTTGGAACAGCGGCAATGGTGTCATCGGCATCCAGAATGGCGATGGAACGGCGGCGGTGGTGCCGCCCAGCCGCAACACCGGTGCATGGACCACCCACAATGAGGCGTGGCGTTTCATCCCGACCGGAGAGCCGGTCTATACCGTCACCTGGTACGAAGGGAACGGCATCGATGGACCGGTCTTGGGCACGGGCGATGTAATCACCGTCAACCCGACCGTGAGCACCGACTACACGGCGCGCCTTCAGTACACCGCCTGCAACGGCAACACCTTCGACATCACCAACACCTGCCATGTGACGGTGAACAACGCCGCTCCGCCTGTCACCGTGACGGCCTCGCCCGACTACCTTTGCGCCAACAGCCCGACTACCCTCACCGCCACCTCCACAGGAGCCACTTCCTTCCAGTGGAGCACGGGAGCCACCGGCGCCACCACTACGGCCTATCCCACTACCAACCCCACCACCTACACTGTGACGGTTGGCTATGCCAATGGCTGCCACAGTCTCGGCACCGTCACCGTCAATCTCGATGTGACTCCGCCGGTCTATAGCGGCAATGTCGGTCCCATCGCCGCCACGGTCAGCGGCTGTGTTTCCACAGTCCCCGACCTCATCGGTCTTGTCCGTCCCTATTGCACCGATGACCTCACGGCCACCGCCGACCTCACCATCACGCAGTCGCCGGCGGCGGGTTCCACCATCACCGGAAATACCACGGTCACCATCACTATCACCGATGCCTGCGGCAACGCCTCCACCGCCACGGTGGAAATCACGGTGCCGGAGCTTCCGCAGCTCCAGTTGGTCAGCTCGCACGACATCCTGTGCTACGGCGCTTCCACGGGCTCCCTGTCGGTAGCAGGCAGCAGCGGCACGCCGCCGTACTCTTTCGCATGGACGACGGGCAGCGCCTCCAATCCCGCCAACGGTGCCACCGGCGCCTCTCTTTCGTCGTTGGCCGCCGATACCTACACTGTGACCCTTACGGACGGGGAGGGATGCACCGCCACAGGCACTTACACGCTTCAGTATCTGAGCGATCCGATGGTGGCGGGCACGTTGTCGGAAGACCAGCTCATCTGTTCGGGCGGCTTACCGCAGCCACTTTCCGTCACCGGGTGCTCGGGCGGGGCCGACAGCTACTATGTGTGGCAGCAGTCCACCGACGGCACCACCTTCACCGACATTGCGGGCGCAGGGAACGGAAATACCTATTCCCCCGGCAGCCTTTCCCAAAACACTTGTTTCAGAGTGGCTTATACCAGTGACAGCTGCGGAGTGGTCTATACCAACTCCGTTTGTATCACCTTCGGTGCCCCCGCCCGCACCGAAATCGAGGACATCATCTGTTACGGTGTCCCCTACACGGCCAACGGCTTCAACATTCCCGCCGCTTCGCTCACTGTGCCGGGTCTTCATACCGACAGTCTTTCCTTGCAGACCGCCGAGGGCTGCGACAGCATCGTGGTGCTGAACCTCACGGTTCTGCCGCCCGTGACCTCCACCGACGAGCAGACCATCGTGGAGAACCAGCTTCCCTACACATGGAACGGGGTCGTCTTTAACTCGGAAGGGACACAGACAGCGACTTTGATCGGCAGCGACGGCTGCGACAGCACCGTGACGATGACCCTGCACGTGATTCCGAACGTGACCAACAGCGTGGACACCACCGTCTGCGCCAACGCCCTGCCTCTTGAGTGGCAAGGGCTCACTTTCACGGAGGCGGGCACCCAGTCGGTGGTCTATACGGCCGCTCTCGGCAACGACAGCACCGTGTCCTACACGGTGAACGTGATACCGCCGGTGTTCGTCACCGTGCGTGACGGGGTGTGCCAGAACGAGCCATACGAGGGTTACGGATTCACCGTATCGGCGGCGGAAACGGCCACGCCGGGCGAAGTGGAGTTCTCGCAACTGTACTATACCGCCCGCGGCTGCGACAGCACCGTGACCCTGAAGCTCACCGTCTATCCGAACTACGACCACCATTTCGATGTGGTGGCCTGCGACAGTCTGATATGGAACGGGCACGTCTATCACCAGTCGGGAAGCTACACCCAGCAGTTCAGCAGTTCCCACGGTTGCGACAGCACCGTGACGAAGGACGTGCAGGTGGTGAACACCTACTTGGAATTGGTGAACCATACGCCCGACTTCTGCGAGAACTTCGAGGCGGACTTGGAGGTGTTTACCGAATTGGATAACATCCGATGGTCATCGGGAGAAACGAATGTACACAACATTGTGGCGCACCATGCGGGTGCGTATGTGGTGACGGCCAATACGGCGCATTGCCAGGCTTTTGCCCGCCTTGTGATTCCCGCGTGTGCCTTCAACCTCTACATCCCCAATGCCATCACCCCGTCGAACGACGATGGCACCAACGACTTCTTCTGTCTGCCGGAGGGTGTCCTTTCGCAGATTGAACTCTTTGAGATCTGCATTTTCGACCGGTGGGGGAGGATGGTGTTCCGGTCGGAGAGCCCCCATTTCCGTTGGGATGGTCGCGAGAAGGGCAAGCTCAAGGTGAACAACACCTACACCTACTACATCAAGCTGTCGGTGTTTGGCGGCGGCGACTACCTCTACAAGGGCGTGGTGACGGTGTTGTAATTATTTCTTTTTTCGTTTTTTTAAGGAAAAGCAGCCGTTTTTTTCAAAAAAATGGTTACTTTTGCCTGCTTTTTATGCAGTAATGTAGAAAATGACAAACAACCTTATTTATTAATCAAAATCAATTTGTTATGAAAAAACTTTTAGCAATTTTCATGTTGTGCTTTGCGGTTTTCGCGGCAAAAGCACAGTACGTCTTCCTGATGCAGGAAGGTTTTGAAAACAATGCCTTGCCGACTGGCTGGGTGGCCATCGATGCAGATGGTGACGGTTTCAACTGGGCTGTCATGACTCAAACAGAGGACCGTATGTCCCCTCATGAGGGTGATGGCCTCGTTGCTTCTGCTTCTTATGACAACGACGCTGGTGAGCCATTGTTCCCTGACAACTGGCTGATTACATCAGGTATTGCAATTCCTGCGGATGCCAACTATCCGACATTGTCATGGTGGGAAAAAGGACAGGATGACAGTTACGCTGAAGAGCATTATGCGGTTTACATTTCCACAACTGGGCAGACCATTGCCGACTTCACCTCCGATGCTGTTTACGAAGGAGATGCCACGGGCGAATATGTCCAACAGACAGTTGACCTGTCCTTATTTGCAGGTCAAACCATCTATGTCGCTTTCCGTCATTATGACATTTCGGACATGTTTTTCCTGAATTTGGACGACATTGAAATCTCCACCATGACTTCCGAACCCATACTGACCGCCGCTCCCACTACGATTGATTTCGGAACAGTAATTACTGGTAACACAAGTGAAAACACGGTTACAGTTAGCGCTTTCAACCTCACAACTGATATTACCATTACTACCGCAGCTCCTTTTGCTGTTTCCCTTGACGGCGAAACATTTGCCACCAACGTCACCATGCCGGCGACCAGCGGCACCCTTTATGTACAGTATGCTCCCACAGACGCTGTCGCCGACAACGGAACCGTCACCCTTACCTCCGGCGATCTGACCGCCACGATTGCAGTGAGCGGCACGGGCTTTGAATGTAATGCACTGACCGTTCCTTTTGTAGAGAATTTTGACTCTTACACGGCACTTCCCGTTTGCTATCAATTTGTATATGCCGACGAAAACCCGGCAGTCAACCCAATCACCCTTTATGAGGATGGAACCAATAAAGTAATTCGTTTCAGTTCTTATAGTTCCACCAGTGTTTATGACCAATATATGATTTCTCCCGTCCTTCAGTTCACGGGCACGAATCCATTGCAGCTTTCGGTGAAAGCAAGAGTTACCAACAATAGTGAAGACTTCAGTTTGGGTTATTCCACTACCACCAGCAACATAGATGATTTTGTATGGAGTGAAGATTTTACCGCTCAAAACGCTGAAGAGTATGAAGACTTTTCAATGGCGATTCCGTCCGACGCAAAGTATGTGGCTGTCCATTACTTTTCTGATTTTGCTTATTACTTGCTCGTTGACTCCCTCGCTGTGGAAGAAGTCACCCTTCCCCAGATTCTTACCAGTGCGACCGATATAAACATGGGCTATGTTGAACTGGGCAACAGTTCCGATGTGGTTACTATCCCTGTCTTGGGTGCTTCGTTGGAGAATGTTATCACCGCCACCACCACGGCTCCGTTTGAGGTTTCCAGCAATGGCACTGACTATGCTGTGACGGCTACTCTTCCCGCCGAAGGTGGTGACCTGTATGTACGTTATACCCCCACCGCTGTCGGTACCGACTCCGCCATCATCACCCTGGCCGTTGATCAAGAACTCGTGGAAGATGTCGTGATCAACCTGGCAGGTGCTGCTTACGAATGCAACAACGCACTTCCGTATCAGACCGACTTCTCCGATGAAGCAAAGAATCTTTGTTGGACGATTGAAAACGCCAACAACGATTCCTACGAATGGACATTCAGCACAAGCAGTGCATACGCCTCTATGCATTGGAACTCTTCTATGGCTGCTGACGACTGGCTGATTTCCCCCACCTTCACCCTCACCGGCAGTGAATTTGTAAAATTTGACTATAAGACGGGTAGCAGCTATGATGAAAAATTCGAGGTGGCCATCATCCAGGGTTCAACCCGTACCATCATTGTCCCCGAAATGACCGTCCGCACTTCTTCCTACTTGACTCTTGATCCTGTTGTTCTGAATGAATATACGGGAGATTATCAGATTGGTATCCACTGCACCTCCGATGCAGATATGTTCTATCTTTATGTTACCAACTTCGTCGTTTCCAGCCTTGATGACCTTGATTCTTCCCTTACTGTCAATCCTGAAGCCATTGACTTCGGCAACTCCTTGTACACCGAAGGTATGACTGCTACTGAAACTGTTACCGTTTCTGCCATTAAGATCCACAATGTTACAGCCAGCGTGGAAGCTCCCTATAGCGTTTCTTTGGACGGCACCACTTTCGCTGCAAGCATCGCGCTTCCCGATGAAGATCCTATTTCCAATACCACTACTATCTACGTACAATTCGCTCCCACCGCAGCCGGCAGCTACCCGGGCGTGGTTACCCTGACCAACGGCACCACCACTGCTACGGTGACCCTTTCCGCTGAAGTTGTTGACTGCAACATTCCTGCTACTCTGCCCTTCATAGAAGACTTTGAAGATGAAATTTCCGCCTGCTGGACCAACACGGATAACGATGGCGATGGCTATACTTGGATGCAGATGACAGGCTACGAAGATTATGCCCATAGCGGTAGCGGCCTCTACACTTCTGCTTCATGGGTTAGCGGCACCGTCCTGACTCCCGACAACTGGTTGATTACTCCGGCCCTTGCCATTCCTGAAGAGGGTGCACACCTTGACTTCTGGGTTGGACCTCAAGATCCTTCTTTTCCGGCAGAACACTATCAGGTGAAAGTTTCCACCACGGGTACCAATGTCAGCGACTTCACCACCACTCTTATTGATGAAACACTTACTGAATCTACATGGGTTGAAAGAGTTGCCAATTTGGACTTTGCTGGCCAGAACGTTTACGTTGCTTTTGTCCACAACCAAAGCTCCGATGTGTTCAGAATCAATATTGATGACATTAACATTTCTGCTGGTATTGTTGACGGTATCGAAGAAGAGACTGCCGAGAACGCCGTTTCCGTCTATCCGAATCCTGCCAGCACGATGCTGAACGTCCATGCCGAGAACTTCGACAACGTCCAGGTCATCAACTTCCTCGGTCAGGTGGTCTATAGCGCCAACGTCACCGAGAACGATTTCCAGATCAACGTTTCCAACCTCAGCAACGGTGTCTATTTCATCCGTCTGAACGGTGAGAACACGGTCACGAAGAAATTCGTCAAGAAATAATCCTTGACCTTCATACAACCAAAAATCCCGCGAGCAATCGCGGGATTTTTTTATGTCTATTATTCCGAAATTGTAGAGACGTGCCATGGCGCGTCTCTACAAGGTGTTACACCTCCAAAAAAATCTCCTTGAATTCGTAGATGCCCTTGTGCCCGACAAGCCACCGCGCCGCCCGCACCGCACCCTGCGCGAAAATGGAACGGTTGAACGCCCGATGGGTGATCTCGATGAGGTCGTTGTCCGACTGGTACCGCACCACATGGGTTCCCGGCTCGTTGCCGATTCGGTGCGCCACCACGTTGATGTCGGAAGGGTTGGAGGCATCGGCCAGCTTCCAGCCCGTTTTCCGGTCCAGATTGTCGATGATGAGGTTGGCGGTGGTGATGGCCGTGCCGCTGGGCGCGTCCTTCTTGGCGGTATGGTGCGTCTCCTCCACCATCACGTCGTATTGCTGCTGGCGGTTCATCATCTGCGCCGTCAGTTCGTTGATGCGGAAAAAGAGGTTGGCCCCGATGGAGAAGTTGGAGCCATAGACGAGGGCGTTGGAGGTTTTCCGGCACTGTTCCAGCACCTCCCCGCTCCGGTCGTACCAGCCGGTGGTGCCGCACACGACCGGCACGCCGGCGTCGAAGCAGCGGCGCAGGTTGCCGATGACGGTGTCGGGTGTGGAGAACTCGATGGCCACGTCGCTGGTGCGGAACGCCTCCGCACGTTCCGCCCACTCCGCCTCGTTGTCGATGGTGGCCGCCAGCTCCAGTCCGACCGACGGCAGCAGTTTCTCTATTTCACGGCCCATCCGGCCGTATCCGATGAGGGTTGCTTTCATTTGTTTTAGATTTTGGTTCGCTGTCGCGAACATTCTTTGATTCTGCTCGCTTGCGCTCGCATTTTCCTCGCTGTCGCGATTCCCCCACACTGCGGCCTGTCGGCCTTGTATGGGGTTGCTCGTTGTCTTGTTCCCCACACTGCAGCCTGTCGGCCTTGTATGGGGTTGTTCGTTGTCTTGTCCCCCACATTGCGGCCTGACGGCCTTATGTGGGTTGCTCGTTGTCTTGTTCCCCACACTGCGGCCTGTCGGCCTTGTATGGGTTGCTCGTTGTCTTGTCCCCCACATTGCGGCCTGACGGCCTTATGTGGGGTTATTAAGGGTCTTGCCTCTTCGAGGCTGCTCAAGGTATAGTTTTCAATTTTCAATTTTCAGTTTTCAGTTCCAGAAGGGCGACGTTCTCCACGTGCTGGGTGTGCGGGAACATGTCCACGGGTTGGACGCGGGCGACGGTGTACTTCTCGGCGAGGAGGGTGAGGTCGCGGGCTTGGGTGGCGGGGTTGCAGCTGACATAGACGATGCGTTTGGGCTGCATCGCGAGCAACTGCTCCACCACATCGGGGTGCATGCCGTTGCGCGGCGGGTCGGTGATGACGATGTCGGGTGTGCCGTGCGCCGCCACGAACTCGGGCGTCAGCACCTTCGCCATGTCGCCGGCGTAGAACTCGGTGTTGGTGATGCCGTTGATTCCGGAATTGACCTTGGCGTCCTCGATGGCGGCCTCCACATACTCGATGCCGACCACTTTTTTGGCGCTGCGGGCCACGAAGTTGGCGATGGTGCCCGTGCCGGTATAGAGGTCGTAAACGGTGTCCTCGCTGCCGATGGCGGCGAACTCCCGCGCCACACAGTAGAGCCGGTGGGCCTGCTGGATGTTGGTCTGGTAGAACGAGAGCGGCCCGACCTTGAACCGCAGGTCTTCCATCCGCTCCATCAGGTAGCCGGTGCCCTTGTAAGTGACGACCTCCAGGTCGGTGTAGCTGTCGTTCAGCTTGGTGTTCACCACATAGTGGAGGGTGGTGATTTGCGGGAAGGTCTCGCCCAGGAAGTCGAGGAGGCTGCCGACCTGCGAGTTGAATTCCGTCACCACGAGGATGACCATCCGTTCGTCGGTGGAGGTGGTGCGGATTACCATGTTGCGGAGGACGCCTTCGTGCGTGCGGAGGTTGTGGAAGGTGATATCGTTGTCCATCGCGAACTGCCGCACGGCGTCGCGGATCTGGTTGCTGAGTTCATCCTGAAGCCAGCACTCGCGGATGTCGAGCACCTTGTCGAACTTCATCGGGATATGGAAGCCGAGGCCGCGCACCTCCACCGTGCCGCCTTCATCGCGCACCTTCATGTCCTCATCGGAAAGCCACCGCTGGTGGGTGAAGGTGTATTCTAATTTGTTGCGATAGAAATACTGCTTTTCGGAAGCGAGGATCGGCTGGGGCTCGGGGTAGTCGAAGTGGCCGAGGTGGCTGAAGTTGTCGGTCACCTGTTTCTGCTTGTAGAAAAGCTGCTTTTCGTAGTCCAGCATCTGCCACTTGCAGCCGCCGCAGAGGCCGAAATGGGCGCATCGCGGTTCCACACGGAAAGGGGAGGGGGTCACCAAACGGGTGCAGCGCGCCTCCGCGTACGTTTTTTTCTTCTTGAAAACCATTACATCGACGATGTCGCCCGGCACCACGCCCGACACGAACACGGTCATTCCGTCGTGTTTGGCCACGGCTTTCCCTTCCGCGCCGGCATCCAGAATCTCCAGATTCTCTATCGGATATTGTTTGTGTCTCATCTTTTTCAAAATTGGGGTGCAAAAATAGTCAATTCATTTTAAAGAATTTTCAATAAAAAAGCCATTGGGAATGAAATAAAAAATGTATTTTTGCCCCCTTGTTTTTAGGAAAAATTTCAATAACATAAAAAGATATGAAAAAGTTTTATCAATTTCTGTCGTTGTGCTTTATTGTAGCGCTAACGACTTGTCTGACTGTGGGTAAGGTCTCTGCCCAGTGCGATCCCGTTGAGGTTACGCAAAGCGAAAGTTACGTTGAGGATTTTGCCGGTTTCCCGGCGATTGACTCGCTGAACGGCGAGGGGGCCATGCCTACCTGCTGGAACAAGATTTACAATGGTAGTTCGGTCGGCTACGATCCGAAGGTGTATAACGGAACCAACGCTGTGGTTTCGGGCGACAACTGCATTGCCATCACCTCGGGAAGATCCACATTCTTGGGCTTTATCGAGCAATACAATGCCGGAGCGTCCAACTATGCCATCCTTCCGTTCATATCCAACGGATTTAACGAACTCCAACTGGTGTTTACCAGCAAGATGTCCTCCGCCACGAACGGGACCCTCTCGGTCGGCTACATCACCGACATCACCGCTGACAGCACATTTGTGGCGCTCACCACCATTACGTCCACCACGGCGGCCACCGGACAGTCAATAGTTCTTGCCAACCTGATTCCGGAGCCCGTGCGCCAAGAGGCCTATCTCGCTTTCTGCTGGACGAACAACAGCACTTCCAACGCCTCCACCTGCTACATCGACAACATCACCATCCGCAAGACCAGCTCATGCGGCGATCCGTCAAACGTCACGGTTTCCAATGTTACCGACATTTCCGCCCTGGTGGGCTGGACTGCCGCGAACAGCAGCCAGAGCGAATGGGAAATCATCTGCAACGGCAACCTCATCCAGAATGTGACCACCAATCCGTATCCGCTCACCGGCCTGACCGCCAATACCGAATACACCGTGGACGTGAGAGCCGTGTGTGGCGATGAAACCTCCTACTGGACCGAACAGCCCGTCACGTTCAGCACCACCTGCCCCGCCATCACCGTCACCGACGACGAACCCTACACCGAGGACTTCTCCGGCACTCCGGCTGTGGATACTTTGGGCACCGCAGGGTCTGTTCCCGACTGCTGGAGCCGTTTCTACACGGGCTCTTCCACCGGCTATGACCCGAAGGTTTACAACGGCGCCAACGCCATCAACACGGGCGACAACTGCCTTGCCTTCACGTCGGGTGTCTCCAGATTCCTTGACTTCATCACCGTCTATACTGCCGGTGCCGACAACTACATCGTCCTTCCGAACATCGCCAACGATCTCAGCGATCTCCAGATGATGTTCACCACCAAGATGTCCACCGACACGGCAGGTGCCCTTGAGTTCGGTTATTTCACGGATTTGGGCAGTACCAGCAACTTTGTGGTGCTCACGGTTGTTCCTTCCACCACGGTTGCTACCAGCCAGATTGTCAATCTCGGCAGTTTTTACGCTACCCACGGGCTGCACGCACGCCTCGCCTTCTGCTGGCGCGACAACCGTACCAGTGGAGCTTCCAACTGCTATATCGACGACATCACCCTGCGTATCGCCCGCGACTGTGCCGAACCGACCGACATCACTGTCGAGCACATTTCGGACGTTTCCGCCGTGGTGGGCTGGACGGCCGGAAGCCCCTCGCAGAACCAGTGGGAAATCCAGCTCAACGACAGCACCATCCAGAATGTGACCACCAACCCCTACACGCTCACCGGCCTGACCGCCGAAACCGAGTATGTGGTCAATGTCCGCGCCGTCTGCACGGATGAAAACTCCTACTGGGCCGCGCAGTCCGTCACCTTCACCACCGCCTGCCCCGCCATCGTGGTGACCGACGAAGAACCCTTCAGAGAGGGCTTCGAAGGTGCCGACCTCGGCTGCTGGGCTGCGGACATCGTCAGCGGCGAAGACAACTGGACCTTGGACTATGGCGCTTTCCACACCGGTAACAAGGGCGTGGCATTCACCAGCTCCGTTTTCGGTGACCTCACCAATATGGGCGGCGACATCTCGTCCATCATCGATATGTTCGGCAATATGATGAACTTCGGCAACGGCTCCGCACGCCTCACATCCCCCATCCTCGACCTCACCGCTGTGACCGGACAGGTGCGCCTCACCTTCTTCCGCAGACAGACCACGATGATGATCCCGCAGACCCTGTACGTCTATTACCGCACCTCCCCCGGTGCAAACTGGATACTGCTGCAACAGTACAGCGCCACCAACGACTGGACCGGTGAAGCCCTCACGCTCCCCAACCCGTCGGCCACCTACCAGATCTCCTTCCTCAGCTTCTGCGACATCCAGAGCATGGGCAATATCGACCCCACTGCCATGATGGATCCCAACGCGGCCACCAACTTCGCCAGCAACATCTACTTGGATGACATCCGCATCGGTTACGCCATCGTGTGCAACAACCCCACCGACCTTTCGGTAAGCAACGTCACCACGACCAGCGCCACCGTCACTTGGGGCGGCACCGCCGACAACTGGTCGGTGGAATATGGCCCGGCGGGCTTCACCACGGGCAACGGCACCACCGTCACCGCACAGAACCCCACCTACACCTTCACGGGCCTCACGCCCGGCACCTCCTACGATGTGCATGTACGCGCCAACTGCCCCGAAAATAGCTTCAGCGACTGGGTACAGACCTACTTCACCACCAATAACGAATCGGGCATCAACGAGAACGGCAGCTTCGCCCTCACCCTTTCGCCCAATCCCACCAGCGGCCTCGTGCGCTGCACCCTGAACATGCTTCCTTCCAACACCCGCCTGCAGGTGCTTGACGTTTACGGCAAGCTGCTGATGGAAAAAGAGGTGTCGGAACAGACCATGGAACTTGACTTCTCCGACAAGGCTGCCGGTCTCTATTTCCTGCGCGTGGTCAGCGGCAACAAGGTCGTCACTACCCAGAAGGTGATCCGCCGGTAATCGGTTCTCACGCATAGAAAATCCCCTTCTTGTCGCAAAGGAGGGGATTTTTTTTATGTTCTACAATGGAAATGGCTGAAAAAAAAGGACAAATTGTCGTTTAACAGGCGCATTGATAAATAATTAATTGTATATTTGCACCCTTGTTTTTAATATTAACAAAACCCCTTTAGTATGAAAAAAGTTTACCAATTTTGCCAGATTCTTTGTGCCGTAGTTCTTGTGTTTTTCTTTGCAAACAGCGCGACGGCACAAATCGTTGTAACCAACGAAAATCCTTACACGGAAAGCTTTGAAAATGGCGGACTTGCCAGCTGGTCCAATTCGGATGTTGTCGGCTCCGATGAATGGGTTGACAGCTATGCTGTTGCTCACACAGGAACCAAATGTGTGGATTATTCCAGTTCCCTTTTCGGCGATTTTCTTGATATTCAGGATAATCCTCTTGCAATTCTTAGCTTTTTTGCCAACATGGCAAATTTCGGGAACGGCTCAGCCCGCTTGGTGTCTCCGACCCTCGATCTCAGTGGCCTGGGCGGACAGGTGACCTTGCGGTTCTATCGTAAACAGAGCACCATGATGATCGCCC
The DNA here is from genome assembly GCA_016285085.1 of Bacteroidales bacterium. Taxonomy (GTDB): domain Bacteria; phylum Bacteroidota; class Bacteroidia; order Bacteroidales; family WCHB1-69; genus UBA1756. The sequence continues at coordinate 16,589 of JAEEQA010000013.1, read as the reverse complement.
AGACGCTGTTCGTTTACTACCGTACTTCCCCTTCGGCACAATGGACATTCTTGCAGCAGTACACCGGCGCTACCGACTGGACAGAAGAAACACTGACGCTTCCCAACATTTCATCCACTTACCAAGTCTCTTTTGTGGGCAATTTCAACGTGGACAACATGGGGTCTGATCCCACCTCTTTGATGAGCATGTTCACCGATCCGAATGCCTCAACGAACATGGCCAGCGACATCTACATTGACGACATCTTCATTGGCGTTACTATTCCCTGCAACGCTCCGCAGAATCTGGCGATGAGCAATGTGACCACCACGAGCGCCACCGCCACTTGGAGCGGCACCGCCACGAACTGGACGGTGGAGATCGGTCCCGCGGGCTTCAGCCACGGCAGCGGCACCACCTATACCGCGCAGAACCCCACCTACACCTTTACCAACCTCACCCCCAACACTTCCTACGACGTGTATGTGCGCGCCAACTGCGCCGGCGATGTCACCAGCAGCTGGGCACAGACCAGTTTCACCGCCACCAACACTAATGGAATCGCTGAAAGCGAATACGGTGTCCTTTCCGTGTCGCCCAACCCCACCACGGGCGTTGTGCGCTGCACGATGGAAAACCTTGTCCCCAACACCCGTTTGCAGGTGCTTGACGTTTACGGTAAACTGTTGATGGAACAGCCTGTCACCGAAGCCACCACCGAACTGGACTTCACCGACAGGGCCGCCGGCATCTACTTCCTGCGCGTGGTCAGCGACAACAAGGTCGTCATCACCCGGAAGGTGATTCGCCGATAGCCGTTTTCACACACCATAAAAAATCCCCTCCCGTATCATAAGGAAGGGGATTTTTCGTTTCAGTTTCTGCACAAATTTCAAGTGATGAAAAAAACGCTTCTTTGGCTCTTTTTGTGGACGTTGGTCCTCCCTTTGATATCGCAGACACCTGAGGAAAACGCGGTCAAGTACCGCTATTTCCGGCAGCGTTTGAATAGCGAGATGATGCTCTTTACGGGCGATGCCTCGGTGAAGGGTTCGCACCTGCCGATGGAGAGGCGCTATCTGTACAGGGGCGAGAGGATGGGGCACTGGGGCGACGCGGTGTGGTGGCAGGGGCACTATCTGGCCGTGCTGGCCACCGAGTACGCCCTGAAGCAGCGGGACGGGGAGAACACGGCAGCCACGCTCCGGGAGCTGCGTCTGGCCCTTGACGTGTACCGTCGCCTCGACCTCAGTGCCGAACGTTGCTTCGGCGACACGACCCCGCAGGAACTCAACGGGTTCTATATCCGTGACGATGTGGGGAGGGAGATGGCCCCCTCCCTGAAAGTCCGCTATGTAAACAGCGACTACACGTATTATTGCGGGCACACCGATGCCCGCCGCAACGCTCCCTCGCAGGATCAGGCGTGGGCCAGCTACCTCGGTTTCGCTCTGATACAGAAGTTGGTGGACGACACATTGCTGCACCGTGAGGTGGCGGAGCTTGCCGGGCGGATGGTGCGTGGGATGCAATATACCGACGGGAACGGGCGGGCCCATTGGCAGATCATGAACCCCGTGACGGGGGCGGTGGTGCAGAAGGAGGGCGACATCCAGTGGCTGCAGTACGCCCACGGCGAGATCGGGACGAGGCTGGCGGGGCGGAACCTGCACGCCGGTCGCTCCGACAAACCGCAGTGGCGGAACACGTGGAACCTGTTGCAGCAGAATGTGCTGATTGACCGCGACGGGCACTTCACATGGTACGGGGTGCTGTCGCTGGCGGCGGTGCTGAACGACGGCGCCGGCCGGCAGGACTGTTACCAGTGGATGGTGGAGACGTGCGACAAGGTGGTGCGCCGCCGCCCCGATATGCAGCAGTCGCTGATATTCCCGCATTTGCCGCTCATCAACCTGGTGCTGCACGGCACCGAGGGGCGTGAGTTGCTTCCGAAGGAGCGGTACGAGGCGTACCTCAATGCCGCGCCTGCGAGCGGGTGCATCACGAGCGAAGTCGGTGGTGAAGAGGTGCGGACGGCGGCGCCGTGGCACTCGCTGTCGCTTTTCTGCCCGTGGCACACTTCCGTAACCGGCGACGCCAACATGCTGGACTACATGCTGTTGTATAATTTGTATCGGCTGGTGTACGAAAATTGAAAACTGAGAATTGAGAACTGAAAATTGGGAAGCGAAAGGTGAAAAGTGAAAGGTTGGACGGACGAAAAACATTTCCACAAAAAGTTGTATCTTTGCCGCTTCAAATTTTAAACGATGATTAGCAGAAGATATTTGAGAATCAAGGTGATGCAGGGCCTGTACGCCCGTACTGCGAACCCCGGCGAAACCATTGCCGACGGATTGAAAAAACTGGGCAAGGCCATCCAAAGCTGCAGCGACCTTTCATACTACTTCTTTTCCCTTCTTCCGGAAGTCAAGGATTATGCCCTCGCCAAGTTGGAAGAGCTGAAAAACAAGAACTTCCCCACCGAAGAAGACCTCAACCCCAACACCCGCTTCGTGGACAATTTGGTCATCAAGCAAATGGAGGAGTGCGCCGCCTTGCAAAGAAAGTGGAACGCCCTCCACGTCAACTGGAGCACGCAGGTGGAGCTGATTTCCAAGATCTACGCCGCCATCACCGAACTGCCGGAATACGCCGCCTGTATGAGCGCCCCCGCGCAATCGTACAAGGCCGACAAGGAGCTTGTCCTCGCCATCATTGAAAAGGTGCTGGCCCAAAGCGAACTGCTCCACTGGTTCCTTGAGGAGAAAAACCTGCATTGGTACGATGACTACAACGATGCCCTTCTCATTGTTTATCAAAACGTTGTATTCTGGAAGGCCAGTCAGGAGCAGGTGCCTGTCTCCCCGCTGTACAAAGATGAGGTGGAGGATGTGAAGTTCTACAAGGAACTTTTCACCAAAACCGTGGAAAACGATGAGAAGTACTACGACATCATCGAGAAGAACCTCCACAACTGGGAAGCCGAGCGCATCATCGGCACCGATATGATCCTGATGAAGATGGCTCTCTGCGAACTGATGGAGTTCCCGAGCATTCCCGTGAAGGTCACGATCAACGAATACATCGAAATCGCCAAAACCTACGGCTCCGAAAAGAGCGGCACCTTCATCAACGGCCTCATCGACAAGATCGCCAACGACCTCCGTCGGGAAGGGAATCTCAACAAAACGGGCCGCGGACTGATTGTGACGTAGGGGATTAGGGGATAGTGGATAGTGATTAGGGGATAGTGAATAGGGGATAGGGATTAGTGATTAGAAAATAATACCGATAGAGAACCCCGCAGGGGTGATATGACTACAAGCAGGGCGCTTCAGCCCCTGCGACTATGACAACAAAGATAACATACCGATAGAGAACCCCGCAGGGGTGATATGACTACAAGCAGGGGGCGCAAGCCCCTGCGACCAACGATACAAGATATGACAAAACGAATCTACACAACACTAATGGCACTGCTGCTGGCGGCGGTAATAAGCGGCTGCGGGTCGAAAGAGCCGGTGGTGCACAACCCCGTGACGGCGGAGGGCGGCAGCGTGTCCGTCAAAGACGACAACGGCCCCAAGATCGAGTTCAAGGAAACGGAGTACGACTTCGGCACGGTGATGCAGGGTGAGCGGCTCAGCCACACCTTCGTCTTCACCAACACGGGCAAGTCGGACCTCATCATCAGCTCGGCGCACGCCTCCTGCGGCTGCACAACCTCCACCCCGCCCAGAGCCCCCATCAAGCCCGGCGAAACCTCCGAAATCAAGGTCACCTTCGACTCCAAGACCAAACTCGGGCCCACCACCAATGTGGTGACCGTGTCCGCAAACACCTATCCCACCCGCACCCTGCTGCGTATCACCGCAGACGTCAAGATCCCGTAGTAGGGGATAGTGAATAGGGGATAGGGTTTAGTGATTAGGGGATAGTGATTAGGGTATAGTAATTTAGAAATAACCGAATAACCGAATAACCGAATAAACATCTTAACATTTTAACATTTTAACATCATAACATTTTAACATCTTAACTATGAACAATTTATTCTTTTTATTAATGGCTCCTCCCGCTGAAGGTCAAACCGGTGGCGGTGGCTGGCAAATGTTGATTTTCTTTGTTGCCATCATTCTTATTTTCTGGCTGTTCATGATCCGTCCGCAGCAGAAACGGCAGAAAAAGGTGCAGGAAGCCCGCGAAGCCCTCAAGAAAGGCGACCATGTGGTCACCATCGGCGGTATCCATGGCGAAATCTGCGAAGTGCAGGACACCACGTTTGTCATCAGAGTGGATGGCGATGTGAAATTGAAAGTTGAAAAAGCGGCTATCGCTGTTGACGAAAATGGAACCAACAAATAACAACGAAAAACAGGAGAAACGGGAGGGCAAACGGATAAAGTTGCCCTCCATAACTTTCATTATCTGCCTTGTTATCAGTGCGTTGATATGGGCTTTTCTCACCTTCTCGCGCGAATACGAGGTAACGATGGACTATGCCATCACCTGCTCCGACCTGCCCGAGGGCAAAACTGCCGCAACCTGCTCCGACCCGTCGCTCGCCCTCACTTTCAAAACCAAAGGGTTCTACTACCTCATGCCCCGTTTCCAGGAGAAGAACCGCACCATAAACCTTGACATCCGCAAGCTGACCGTTCACAAGGGCCTCGGACTCAATACCTACCGCTTCACCAAGAACGAGCTGAAGGACTACATCCGCGACCTTGACGGCCTGAACGAATTCTTTGTGGATGTGGAATCGCCGTACGAGATCACCATTTATCTGGAGAACTGAGGCGTTGCGCTTGCAATCAAATAAACCATAACGATGAAACGATTTCTGCTCATTGCAACCGTTGCCTTGTTGACAACGGTGAATGTCTGGGCGCAGCAGGATGCTGTGCAACCCTATTTCAGCACGCAGGATCTGCCCGACCTGATCAAATGTCTGCCAGCCCCGCCCGCCTTCGACAGCCCGGAGTTCGCCAACGACGTGGTGCGCTACCAATGGGGGAAAACCCAGCGGCTGGATTCCGAACGGGCCGCCATTGCCAAGCGCGATGCGGTATGGTCATACGAGGCACTGTTTGCCGAGTTCAACATTCCGTTCGGACTGACCATTTCGAGAACGGAGACTCCGGAAATCTGGAAACTGCTGGAAACCAGTCTTGTCACCACCGACCAGATGCGGGTGGCGCCCAAGGCGTACTACCACCGGCTCCGTCCGTTCGAGATGTACAACGAGCACCTTCTCTCGCCCGAGACGGAGGCGGAAGTGCGCGGTGAGGGGAGCTATCCGTCGGGGCACACGGCGCGCGGCTGGGTGACCGCCCTTCTGTTGGCGGAAATCAACCCTGCCCGTGCCGACACCATCTTCGCCCGTGGCTGGATGTATGGGGAGAGCCGCGTCATTGAGGGGGCGCACTGGCAGAGCGACGTGGATGCCAGCCGTGTGGCCGCCAGCATCGGTTATGCGGCGTTGCAAGGCAGTCCGGCTTTCCGCGAGCAGATGGAGCGGGCCAAAGCGGAATTTGTACGGAAAAAAGGAATTCCCCAAAAATAAAAACCAAACACTTTAACCCATGGAAAACACCCAAATCATCAACGGTCGCCGCATTGCGTCGGACCGGATTTCCGACCTCGGCGCAAACGAGGTTTTTGTCTTTGGCAGCAACATTCAGGGAGCCCACGGCGGCGGGGCGGCGTGGTATGCGCACAAGAAGTTCGGCGCCGAGTGGGGTGTGGGCGAGGGACTCACCGGCCGCACGTACGCCCTTCCCACCATGGAGGGTGACGCCTCGCTGAAGAAAGCGGTGGAGCACTTCATCGCCTGTGCCAAGGCCCATCCCGAACTCACGTTCCTCGTCACCGCCGTAGGGTGCGGCATTGCGGGCTACACGCCCGGCGAGGTAGCCCCGCTCTTTCGTGAAGCCACCGCGTTGGCGAACGTGTACTTGCCCCAGGTGTTCTGGGAGGTGCTGTAAGGTGGCGGGAGCGGCAGGCTCAACCACCGAGGGCGCTTGAGATCGTAGCGGGTGCCTGAGCCTGTCGAAGGCACCCGCGGCACGGGCGGCGGTGACGGAATGATGGGGTAATAGTTCCCCTTCTATGTAGAAGGGGTGGCCGAAGGCCGGGGTAGTAGATGATGGCAAAAAGTAAGAGGTAGAAGGTAGGAAGTAGAAGGTAACTGTGCTGCCGCGGAAAAGAGGGAGAAACCTGCAAACATCAAAAAATATCAACTAATTGTGAAATATTAAAAAATTAGTTGTATTTTTGCCGCCGATATGACCTCCCACGCTTCCCATTAGAACAGCGCACCAGGGAGGTCTTCGAGTCCTATAGACAATCGTTAATTATGCAGTACACAAAACGTCCTCTCACCATTGAGGAACAAATTGACCGTCTTGAACAAAGGGGTTTGAACTTCTCTGACAAAGTCCATGCAAGCCGCTATTTGCAAAACATAAGCTATTATCGGCTACGGGCATTCACTTACCCGTTTCAGGACAATGGCAAACCTTCTGCTTCTCACTCCAAAAGAGATGGGCTTCCCTGAGAATTGGAAACAAATGCCCGTGTGGGAAGTGTAACTGAAAAACCTTTCAATGGAAGGACGGGGAGGGTGATGACGCGGAAAAGGGGGAGAGAGATACATCGTTGAACAGAAGTATGGCAATACAAAAACAGATAGTTAGAAAGAATTATAGTCTGAAGTATCGAATAATTTTTTACCTTTGCGCCTTTAAAATATCTGATGTAAATTGCGTTAAAGTGCTCAAATATTGGCTTTTGGGATTTCAATTTCGGATTCTGATATGCTACCTATGGAAACAAATAACAACAAATACACATTTTCTGGACACGAATCTTTCCCTTGTAAGACACTGTGGCTTAAAAAGGGATATGACTTCGTGAAGGAAGAAAAAGATTTTAATGCTCCAGAAGCTGTCGTGGATTTGGGTGTCGGTAAAAACATGGTGGCTTCCATTCGGTATTGGTATAAGGCATTTGGTCTTAACACTGCGTCGAAAATGAATTGGCTTTCTGAATATATTTTCGATTCAGAAACTGGAAAAGATCCTTTTGCAGAAGATTTGGGGACATTATGGTTGTTGCATTTTCTTTTGATTTACTCCCAAGAGGCATCATTGTACAAGATGTTTTTTGTTGATCTTCAAAAGGAACGTCGATTATTTGACAGAGAGCAAGTGGCTAATTTTGTGAAACGCAAAATGATGGATGCAGGAAAGGGGAATCTATATAATGACAATACTGTCAAAAAAGATATAGGGGTGTTGTTGCTAAATTATTGTCTGCCTAAAGTTCCTAAATCCAATGAGGATTTTTCAACTTTGTTGATGGATTTGGACTTGCTCCGACAAACTGACAAGAAAGACAAAACTGATGACCTTAATGACAAACGGAACCGCTATTTCTTCAATATAGAAGGCAAACGACAGGTAACACCTCAAGTTTTCCTTTTCGCATTGCTTATGATAAAGGATGAACAGGACAATAGTATTGCATATGACACTTTGCAAGAGGTAGGACTGATTTTCTGTATGACAGATTTGGAGGTGATTGACATGCTGAATCAACTTTCAGAGTTGTATCCCGACTCTTTATCCTATAGTGATGTAGCAGGAATCAGACAATTACAGTTCACCAAACAGATGGACGCTAAACAAGTATTGGATTGGTATTATGAATAAAGGGTTCAATTTATCGGCGAACATAGAAAACGGCTTCCCTTCAGATGCCCAATACATTGTTACCCCTAATGGAAGAAGGGCTGCACAAAGTATTGTCAATGATTTTAAATCTGGCATACATTCGTTTACCATCATTGGAACATACGGCACAGGTAAGTCTTCTTTCCTTTTGGCTCTTGAGGCTGACTTAAATCACGCTTATAAAGAAAAAAAGCTGTTAAATCCTAAAAATCTTTCGGATGCCAAAGATTTTGAAATTCTGAACATTGTCGGGGATTATACAGAATTGCCTGTTTTGCTAGGAAAGAAATTGAATGTTGATGGGCACTCATTGAGCATTCTTGATGAACTGAAGAAGTATTATAACCAGTTAAAAGCACAGAACAAGTTTTTGCTTATTGTGATTGACGAATTCGGGAAAGTGCTTGAACATGCAGCCAACAACAATCCAGAGCAGGAGTTGTATTTCCTTCAAAAATTTGCGGAATTTGTCAATATGCCTTCAAGAGACATATTGTTATTGACAACATTACACCAAAATTTTGGTGCATACGCCAATAAATTGACCGAAACGCAGAAGAATGAATGGACAAAAGTAAAGGGGAGGTTCAAGGAAATCACGTTTGTGGAACCTGTTGAACAGCTTCTATTTTTGGCCGCCAAACAATATCTGAATGATTTGTCACAAAAGGATGGCAGTAATACAGAAAAACTGTATGAGCTTGCATTAGAGACAAAATTTGTTTCGAATTCTTTTTCTGTTGATACAGCCCGTCAATTATATCCTCTTGATGCTTTTTCCGCTTTTGCTGTCACATCAGCCATACAGCGGTATGGCCAAAACGAGCGGTCTCTTTTTTCGTTCCTCGCAGCTCGTGGTTCCAATTCACTTGCGGAATTTCAGGCCAATACAAATCTGACATACAACTTGGCTAAAGTCTATGACTACATCGTCTTCAACTTTTACTCGTATTTGAAGGATGCAAACATGGATTCCATGAACTGGAGTTCAATGCAAGTGTCCATTCAACGGGTTGAGGGTATGAAATGGGATGATTCTGAACAGATGTTGGATGCCATCCAGATTGTCAAATCGATTGGTTTGCTGAATTTGTTTGGTATAGCAAGTTTTGCAATGAATCCTAACCAGATGTCTGAATATGCGCAATTGGCCATGAATATTCCTGATGCGGAATCTATTATTGACAAGTTGCTGAGATTCAAAATTATACGTTATGCTAAATACAAGCAACGTCTTTTGCTTTTTGAAGGTACGGACATCGATTTGGAGCTGGAGATTCAAAAGGCAGGAGCTATTGTAGCTCGCCCCGTATCTTTCATTGATGATTTGCGTCAGTTTATTAGCAGCCGTATTTCACCAGTAAAGGCTCATTATTATCACAAAGGCACGCCTCGCTATTTCGAATATGAGGTTCGAGAAGATGCAGTTGACATGATTCCTAAAGGCGATATCGATGGATATATTGAATTGATTTTCTCCTCTGATAAGAATGCCCTTGATGTAATAAAAGAGACCAGTTCAAATACAGAACATGCGGTAATTTATGCCTATTTCAACAATACAGGTGAAATCGTTGACCACTTGTATAACGTAAAAAAATACGAATACATTCTAACAAAAGTGTTGATTGACAAAGAGGCAGATAGGGTGGCATATAGTGAAATACAGAAATTGAAGGAGTATGAGGAGACTTTGCTAGACAAGTCAATCAGCGACAATCTCTTTGCCTATAAGAGCCGTGTGACATGGTTTTTCAAGGGAGAAAAACAGACGGTATCCTCCCACAAGGATTTCAACAAACTGCTTTCATCTGTTTGTGATGATGTGTATTCTGAGGCGCCTGTCATGCACAATGAATTGTTCAACAGGCATAAGTTGAGCAGTGCTATCGCATTGGCTCGAAAGAATTATCTGACTGCTCTCATTGAACATTACAATGATGATGATTTAGGGTTTGACAGAGACAAGTTTCCTCCTGAAAAAACCATCTATTATTCATTGCTTAAAAATACGGGCTTGCACAGTGGCAGTGGTTTTGCAGATGTTCCAAGCAATGATGGAATTATGACTTTGTGGAACGAAAGCGTGCGGTTTTTGCAAAGTACAATTGGCAGGCAACGTAAAATATCCGATTTGATAAAAATTCTTTCTAATCAGCCATTTAAGCTTAAACAAGGATTTCTTGACTTTTGGATCCCCACTTTTCTCTTCATTAAGAGACAGGATTTCGCTTTATACGATGTGAATAGAGGGGCATACATTCCAAATGTTGATATGCTGTTTTTCGATTTGCTGCAAAAGCATCCATCCGATTATGCCATAAAGGCTTTTGAAGTGGATGGCGTGAAGCTTGACTTTTTCAACCAATACCGTCGTTTTGTCAATTTGGATGACGAGTTCAGTATTACAACGCAAAATTTTATTGAGACCATCAAGCCATTTCTTTTCTTCTATAAAAGGTTGAATGACTACACCAAACATACCCGGAAATTCACGCATAAATCCACCATGCGATTCCGTGATGTGCTTGCAAGTGCGAAAGACCCTGAAAAAACGTTTTTTGAGGACTTGCCGGAAGTCTTGGGATTTACAAAGAAACTCAAACAGAATGCTGATGTTGAGGAATACGGGAATGTTATCCAACAAGCCATTCGCGAGTTGCGTTCCTGCTATACACAACTCATTGACAGACTTGAAATCCGTCTTGTTGACGGTTTGGGACTTGAATCGACTGATTATAGCAAGTATATAGAGGAAATCCGGCAGAGATTGGCAAATGTAAAAACTCATCTGCTGACAGCCAAGCAAAAAGAGTTCTATCATCATGCAACAGCAGAGTATGATAACCGCACACAATGGTATCAGTCAATATGTTATCCTGTATTAGAGCACAGATTGGAATCGTTGCGCGACGAGGAGGAGGACAAGCTGGCGGATGATTTGATATATCTTTTCCGTGAGTGTGAAAAGTATGCCGACATTTCAAAGAAGGCCGTTGCGGACAATGATCTGGCATATTCATTCGATATGGTGACAAACACAGGCTCCAATATTAGAACACAGACCTATGTTTTGTCTGAAAAGGACAAAGATAAGGCATATAAATTAGAGGTAAAAATCAATAAGATACTATCTGGTGACAACAATGTGGATATCTGTACACTTTTAGCAATCTTGAATAAGAAAACAATAAAACAATAATCATTTTTATGATAACTAGTATAAATATAAGGAATTATAAATCGGTGGTGGATGTAAAATTGCCACTTGGAAGATTCAATCTTCTGATAGGGGCAAATGGCTGTGGTAAATCGAACATTCTTGAAGGAATTGCCATAGGGGCTGCTGCCAGTTCTAATAAACTTGACTATGAATATTTTGCAAACCGTGGAATTCGTGTGGTTGAACCTCGGTTTATGCTGCCAGCTTTTGATAGTATTAAGGCGGGAAAAATAAACATATCCGTTTTAGGTGAAAAAGATAATACTTCTAAATTCAATATTTATTACAATAGTGATTCTAAACCGCCTCGTTGGGAAGATGATTCTATTGGTTTTTCACAGTTCATTACTTATGTTAGGAATAATATTCCTAAAGATAAACCTTATTTATCGGAACTGTTGAAAGCAGTGGAGAAAATGGAACAACAAAAGGGGGCGGATGTCGCTGTAAATGTTAGGTTGCAACAAACAAACAAGGGAATTGTATTAATGCCGCCCAATGTGGAACTAAATAGTTTCTTGATTTATTCTCTTGAAGAAAGTGCTCTCCGTAAGGGTGATGATTCCAATCGAATTTACCCCATGGGCCGTCATGGCGAAGGTCTCTTCGCTTATCTGAAAGACTTGTCTCAAAAGCCGGAAGGTGTGGGAATCTTCAATGAAATCAATGAAAACCTGACTGTTCTTGACTGGTTCGATGGTATGCAGATTCCATCTGGCCAGTTGTCCATGGAATTTAATCTGAAACTGAAGGATAGTTACTTGGCAGAAACCATCAACACCTTCGACCAGCGCAGCACAAATGAGGGCTTCTTATATCTACTCTTTTATCTTACGCTGATTATTTCCGACGAGACGCCAAGTTTCTTTGCCATTGAGAATATTGACACTGCTTTCAATCCAAAACTATGCCGTGAAGTAACACGCCGTTTGATAGATTTGGCACGCAAACATGATAAACAGATTATCGCTACTACCCATAATGCAGCTGTGCTTGACGGAATGAATCTCTTTGAGGATGATGTCCGGTTGCACGTTGTTCGCCGTAACATTGACGGATATACCAAAACCAACAGGGTGATTCTGAAAAATGATATGACGATGCCTCTATCTGAAGCATGGCAAAAAGGTTTTATCGGAGGATTGCCGGATAACTTTTAAAAACAAGCGTATGGTTACAATTGGTTTGATTTGTGAAGGTGCGTCTGAGCTAAAGATACTTACTCATGTCATTAACCGTTATTGGGGAGACGATGTAGTAGTAAATCGCATTCAACCACCGACAAGAATGTCTCATGGCATAGAGAAACAGGATGATGGTGGTGGATGGTCACAGGTTCTCAATCATTGCAATGATAACATTATCATGGACAATATGGCCATGAACGATTTCATTGTTATTCAAATTGACACGGATGCATGCATCCAACCCAATTACGATGTGGATATTTATGACGAGAATCATCAGAAAGTTGCTGATGCTGTTCTATATGATAGGGTTTGTGATCGTCTGAAACGAGACATCAGCGAAGATGTTTGGAATAAATATTCCGACAAGATACTGTTTGCGATTTGTTTTGATGAGACCGAGTGCTGGTTACTTCCTCTCTATTACGAGAATGATGCAAAGAAACGTTGTGCAACCACCAACTGTATTTATATTCTGAATCAAAAACTACAAAAGGATGGTATTGGTATTCCTAAAGACAAAAAGAATAATCCCGAGGTTGTCAAAGTGTACCATGAAATCTTGAAGAAGATAAAACGAAAAGATATTCCTCGTATATCCCAATACAACTATGGTTTCCGGAAATTTGTGGAACAAATGGATGCAATCAGCGATGGATTAGAAGAATCAGAACTATGAAAGTTAGGCATATATTGGGAATATCAGGTGGAAAAGACAGTGCGGCACTTTCCATTTATCTGAAACAAAAGTATCCAACACTGAAGATAGAATACTATAATTCAGATACTGGATGTGAACTTGAAGAAACGGAAGCTCTTATCAGTCGATTGGAAACCTTTTTGGGCAAAATTGTAAGATTAAGAGCAGCTGAAGGCACTGCAGAACCCACTCCTTTTCACCATTTCTTAAAGGCTATGGGTGGTTTCCTTCCGTCACCACAAGCACGATGGTGTACTCAAAAGATGAAGTTGGCTGAATTTGAAAAATATGTTGGTGATGATTTTGCGATTTCGTATGTAGGCATTCGTGGCGATGAAGATAGAGATGGTTACATCTCTTCAAAACCCAATATCCAAGCAATTTTCCCCTTTAGAAAAAATATCTGGAGTATAGATGTCATTAACAAAGTGTTGCACAATGATAATTTAGAACAGTTTGTATCATTGTACGATTTGTTGTGCCCTGATAATTATTTGAAGGACGAAATCATGGATACGGCTACGACACCGATTTCAAAGCATTTTTATTATTCAAAGAAGTTGAATGCACTGCTGGACTTTGACATAAGGTTATTCAATGAAGTCGTATTCGCATATTTAAAAACCACAGACTACCCTGTGGGCAAATTGAAAGATTTTCCATTGATAGATAACACGGATGTCCTTGTGAAGGATGACATCTTCCGTTTATTGCGAGAAAGTGGCGTGGGTGTTCCAGCGTATTATGAAGAGATTCCCTTTGAAGTGGATGGCAAGAGAGGCACGTATAGTCGTAGTCGCTCAGGTTGTTATTTTTGTTTTTTTCAGCAAAAAATCGAGTGGATTTGGCTGTACGAACAACATCCAGATCTTTATGCCAAAGCGATGGAGTTTGAGAAAGACGGATACACATGGAATCAGAACGAAAGCCTTGCTGAACTATGCAAGCCAGAGCGTGTGCGACAGATTAAACTCGATATAATAAAACGCCAGGAAGAAAACCGCAAACAAAGCAAAGGAACAACGCTTGTGGATATTCTTGGCGATGAAGTAATGTGTGCTAATTGTTTTATTTGATCTAAACATGTATAGACGAGCATTCATAGACGACGAGAATAAGTTATTTGACATCACTTATTATCATAATCCTAACCGATGGGCTGAATTTGCCATTGATCAAACCAATCCTATTGCCAACGAAACAAATTGGTCAAAAGAGATAAAGTATTTAAATGATGCTAATGATGATGTTTCAGATGAAATCAAGAATATCCCCAATAATACAGGTGGAGTTTATATGTTCTTTATTAAGGGTAAGACTTTGCCTTTTATTGAAAACTATATTGTTTATATCGGACGTTGTCAATATACCGAAGATCAAAATATAAGAAAAAGAGCGAATGAATATTTCAAGGATGAAAGAGATTTTATAAAAGGCATGTTCAGTCACTGGAAAAACTTCGTTTATTATAGATATTTTCCTGATACTGATAATAATAGAATAAAGGCTAATGAAGCTATGTTACTTAATGCTATATGGCCACCATTTAATCCTACAATACCAAACAAAATAGAAGTACAACCTGCAACAAATGCGTTTTGAATATGGAAGCAATAAAAATACCAGCAATTAGAGGGAAAATCGGGAACACAGTTTATTATTGTACTACATTGACATTTAAACAAGTTAGTACAATGGTGAAGAAAGTAGATAGTGAATTACATACGGCTAATTCATTAAAAGAACAAATCCAACGTTCATTGACAGATAATTATATCAAAATCAAGGATTATATACTAAACCGAGATGACCGTTTTTTCGACAGTCTTGTTCTTGCTATTTATGATGGCGATCCTATGTGGAATGAAGTTCGTTTTGAGGTGGACAATGAACCATATTACAATGTCGGATTATTGGAATTAACAGGTCAAGAAAAGATTTTTCCAGTTGACGGTCAGCATAGAGTCGAAGGAATTAGATCTGCTTTATCTGAAAATGAAGAGATAGGAGATGAAAGAATAAGTGTAATGCTTATTGGACATCAAAATACTCCAGAAGGAAGAGAAAAATCCAGAAGAATATTCTCTACTCTTAACAGATATGTAAAACCAGTGCGATTAGGTGATATTATAGCTCTTGATGAAGATGATATTGTCGCCATCGTTACAAGAAATTTACTTGAAACATATCCACTATTTATTGGTGACAGAATAAAAGCAAGTAATAATAAATCAATTCCTATCACAGATAAAACCGCTTTTACCTCTTTGATGACTTTATATGAATGTCATCGGGTTTTGTATAAAACATATATCTGTCAAAAAGACCATAAGAATTACACAAAAAATCAAATAAATGACAAACTAAAATATAGACCAAGCGATGAAATAATAAATGAATTCAATCAATATTTAATTGAGTTTTGGGGTGCTATGGCAAGTTCATTTGAGGAAATAAGGAACTACATCAATAACGATTCTATTAACCCTGCGGTAGAATTACGTCCTGTTGATGATGGGGGGAATTTGTTTTTCCGTCCAATAGGTTTGTTGCCATTTGTGGAAGCTGTTGCACATATTAAACTATGTTCTCAAGAAACATATAATGTAATTATAAGTCATTACGCTAATTTGAATCGAAATGTCCATTCTGATATGTGGGATATGATTCTTTGGAATCCCCGAACTAATAGGATGCTGATGAGAAACCAATCGTTAGTTTATTATTTATTGATAAAAATGGTGGACGTTAACCTTTTGACTGAAAAAGACAGGCTTAAAATGATAAACAAGTATGCCACTGTTTATAATATTGATTATCAGGAAGCAGAACAACGAATAAATACAATTACATTATAATTATGCTCAAAGAAGTCTCATTTCCAGCACATCGCCGATTCAGATCGCGTACAGAGTGGGAGCCGATAGGTTTCTTCTCTGACTGCTTGTGCAATTCAACGCAGTTCGATTTGATGTTGGGATTCTTCTCCTCATCGGCTATCAATGTGTTGGCTGACGGCTTTGCTTCTTTCTTATATAACGGAGGTCGAATGAACTTGGTTGTCAACGATATTCTGACAGAACAGGACAAGGCGGCCATTGCCAATGGAGAACTTGACATCCCCATTCCGTATTTCAACATTGATGACATTGAGGGGCTAAAAAACACTTTGTCGGAACGTGATGCCCATTTTTTCGATTGTCATGCGTGGCTCATTCGAAACAATCGTCTGGGCATAAAGATAATTGCACCCAAAAACGGAATTGGTATTTCGCACACAAAGACGGGCGTTTTCAGTGATGGAGTGAACAGAGTCGGCTTCGATGGCTCTTGCAACTTCTCCCGCTCGGCTTTAATTGACAATATTGAAAGTCTTACAGTGTCTTGCGATTGGGATGGCAACACTGCCACGGCCACAATCAATGAAATTAAGAGCGAGTTTGATTGTGTTTTCAGTGGCAAAGATGAGAATGTCGTTTTTGTTCCTGCTGACAAAGTGAAAACGCACATAACCGATTCGTTTAAAAACAAAGAATTGAAAGATTTGTTAGAAGATGAATATCGGTTCATACAGCAGGATATTGCTGATAAAACGTTACCTAAGTCTGTGATTAAAGCATTGGACAAAGCCAAAAACAAAGTCGAGGTCGAGATTGAAAGACTTAAAGCCAAAGGAGAAGAAGTCACGCCTATTGATTTTGGCAAGCCTCGTTTCCCATACGAATCAGGACCACGTGATTACCAGAAACAAGCGTTCG
>JAEEQA010000087.1 GCA_016285085.1 Bacteroidales bacterium | reverse complement strand
TACATCCCCGCCCTTTCCTCGTTCTACAAGGATGACGACAAGCTCTTCCAGTTCGAGCGGCAGTTCGTGCACCGCGGCGGTAACATCAGCCTCTTCGACTTCACCGACAAGCTGGTGAACGTCTATGGCGAGAACGCCATAGCCGGCATCGGCTTCTACTTCGCCACCCTTTTCCGCGACATCGTCATCACGCACCTGCGGTCGTTCCCGATACTGAACGTGTTCGGCCCGAAAGGGACGGGCAAGAGCGAGATGGCGGTCACGCTGCTCAAGCTCTTCGGCGACCAGCCCGTGGGGGTGAACATGACCAACAGCACCATCCCCGCGATGGCAGACCATGTGGCACGGACGCGCAACACGCTGTGCCACATCGACGAGTACAAGAACTCCCTTGACTTTGAGAAAATCGAATTTCTCAAAGGCCTTTGGGACGGCGTGGGCAGGAGCAGGATGAACATGGAGAAGGACAAGAAAAAGGAGATGACCGCCGTGGACGCGGGCATCATGCTCACCGGGCAGGAGATGGCCACCGCCGACAACGCCCTCTTCTCAAGGCTTATCTTCCTCTCCGTCTCCAAGACGGAGTTCACCCAAGCGGAGCGCGACCGCTTCGACGACCTCAAACGCACGGAGAACAGCGGGCTGACACACATCACCAACCGCCTGCTCAGACTGCGGAAGCGGTTCGAGCTGGACTACTCCACGTGCTTCAACGGAGCCATCGCGGACGTCCGTCCGCACATCAACGGCCACGTTGAGGACAGGATCCTCAAGAACTGGTGCGTAGTGCTGGCGGCACTACGCATCGTGACGGACGAGGAACCGCTGCCCTTCACCTACGAGAAGGCCGTGCGGACTTTCGCGCAGATGATAAGCCGCCAAAATGGGGACGTGGTGGCAGGGAACGAAGTCAGCGACTTCTGGAACACCTATCAGGAGCTTTTCAGCGGCGGCATCATCGAAAAGGACTTCGACTTCCAAATCAAGGTGGTGGAGGAGTTGAAGACCACCACCGAGACCTACGGCCAAAGCCTGAAGGTACTCTTCATGAACCCCAACCGCATATTCTCGCTTTACGCACAACAGAAGCGCAGCGCAAACGAGAAACGCCTGCCGAAGGACTCCCTCAAATACTACCTCAAGAACTCCGCAGAGTTCCTCGGCCTCCAGCAGAAGCGCTTCCGCAGGAACATGAAGAACCTGCAGGACAAGGAATCGGTGAAATACTTCCCCGGAGACGGAACCGAAGCGCTGGAATACGAGCGCCCCTACGCGTGGTGCTTCAACTACGACATGCTCCAACAGAGCTTGGAGCTCAACCTTGAGACCGACTACGTTTGGAAACCGAAGGACGAGGTCAGACCCATCGCCACGGACAGCGATGAAGGGGCGGCGAAGCCGCAAAACGGCAAGCCGCCGGAAGAAGCGTCGGGAAAGCCGACGCTATTTTCCTATTAACCAGCAGTTTGGGAATCCAAAAATCCCGAACCGCCTATTTTTTGCAAAACACCCTGCAACGGAGCTGACCACCATTTTTTTGTAAGACATACAAGACAAACAAGACAAAACTGAGAAACAGAGAGTTACAACGGCAACCCCATAAGACAACAACAAGACAAGGCACGAAACCAACAAGACAAAAAAAAGGCGGCGGGAAATAATAAGGACAGCAAGACGGAAAAAGCCGTTTTGTCTTATATGTTATAATATTAAAAGACAATAAGATAAGTAAAAAAGCGGCTTTGTCTTGCTTGACTTCGGGGAAAATGGGGTGTAACGGCGTAAACACAATTTTTTTTTGAGATATGAACGAGAACAGAACAGAGAGCATCACCATCAGAGTCCACCCCGCCGTGCGGCGGTGGTTCGAGAACACGTTCCCGAAGTCGGGCAGCGCATACGACCTGCGCGGCCACTTCCTCCACGACTTCCTTCGGGCGGGGCTTGCCCGCGCCGCAGGATCGGACAAACCCTCGGAGGCGTTCCGCCTCTTCCCCGAAGTCACGGTGGTGGTCAGCCGCAGGGACTTCCGCACCCTCGGCGGCGCCATCCCCGAACAGCTGCAGGCGGCTTTCTCCCTCATCGCCTACAAGTTCATCCGGCAGACCGCCTGCCAAGAAATCCTCTACGCGCACGTCGCCGGGGGCATACCGCGCGACACCGCCATCAAGGAGTACCTGCTGGCCAACCTCTACGAGGATGACGAAATGAACTACGCCGCCCTGCGCAAGTACTACCAGCGCAACTGGATGGAGGCCGAGCGGCGCGTCCTCGAAGAGTACGGCACGCACGCTGCACGGAAGCAGCTCGTTCACGGCCTAATTATTTCGTCCAAAAATGTCCCATTTTACAAATAACACCGAAACACTATGGAAAACCTACGCAAAAACGGGGGCTGCCACGTGATGGCAGGCAACAAGCGGCTACTCATCGCCGACATCAGCGAAGTGCAAAGCATTGACTTCACGGATTTTAACACCAAGACCGTCACCCTGCGCCACGGATGCAGTTTTGCGGAAATCTTCGCCAAATCCATCCGAACCGAGGTGACAGAGAACGGCGGGGCGTACACCCACGAGACCACCTGCCGCCTCACAGGAACCAAACGGAAGTACGACCGCCTGCTGGCGGACATGGCAAGGGGCGGCTGGATTGCCAAGATAGTGGACAACACGGACGCCGTGTGGCTGTCCGGCTCAAAGGAGGAACCGCTCCACTTCACCTTCCGGCACATCGGAGCGGCGGAGGCATCCGGCGAGCATCTCTACGAGCTGACATTCCACCGCGATATGACCGAGCCGCTGTGCGCCACCACACTATAATATATTGTGGTGTCCATACGGGTTCCGCCGCCCGCCACTATCTTTGCCGCAAAACAGAGCAATGAAACCGCAGCCAGCAATGAGATTCCTGAACGAGACCGCCGATGAAGCCGTGATTGAAATCTACGGCCAGATCGGCTATGAGGGATGGACACGCGAGGAGGACGAGAACACCGCCCGCCTTATGAGCGAAGAGCTCAACCGCATCAAATCCCTCAACGCAAAGCGCATCACCGTCAAGATAAACTCCCTCGGCGGCGATGTGAACCACGCACTTGCCATTCACGACATGCTGAAGGAACACCCTGCAGACGTGACCACGCAGGTCAACGGGCTGTGCGCCTCCGCAGCCACCATCGTTGCGATGGCGGGCAAAGAGCGCAAGATGAGCAAGAACGCCCTTTTCCTCATCCACCAATGCTCCGCCTACGTGGGACGCGCCAATGAGGAAAAGCTGGCACAGGAACTTGAGGCGCAGAAGACCGTCAATGAGCGCATGCTCGCCATCTACGGCGAATGCTGCCCAGGCAAGGAAAAGGAAATCGCCGAACTGCTGAAAGCCAATGCCGGAGTGGGCAGATGGCTGACGGCGGAGGAAGCCCGCGACCTCGGATTCATCACCGACATCTACAACGAGACACGCAAGGCCGCGTGCCTCTCCCGTTCCGCGTTCTCGGACAGCGGACTGCCCGCACTCCCCGCTGAATACGCCGACCTGCTGGCACAGGACGAACCGCGTTCCCCGTGGCAGTCGCTGCTTGACCTGCTGACCGGGCACCTCTCCAACGACAACCAACCCAAAAACCATATTGAGATGAAAAGACTGTTCCCGCTGCTGGCGGCTGTCCTCGCATTCGCGGACTCCGCCGCATACGACCCCGAAAAGGGGCAGACCCTCACCGACGACCAGCTGAAGACGCTCGAAGCCAAACTCGGCGAGCTGGACACTATCACCAAAGAGAGAGACAGACTCGCGCAGGAGAAGCAGGCGCTTGCCTCCGAGAAGTCCACGCTGACCGCAGAACGCGACCGCCTCAAAGCCATCGTGGACAAGGTTCCGGCACAGACCCCCGCCGTGGCGGGAGGCGACCCGACACCCGCCCCGCAGGACGACATCAAGGCCTACGTCACGGGATCCCCGCTCTACCAGTCCATCAAGCAAGACATCTAACCCTTAAATCCAAACAACATGGCAATCGACACCAAAATCAACGTTGACCTCATACTTGAGGAATACGGCCGCTTCTACGAGAACTCCGGGCAAGGCATGGAACGCCTCAAACGCGCCCTCATGGTTCCCGCCACCACCCTTGAGAAGTACGCCACCCACATCAACACCAAGGATGACATCTACAAGATGGCCACCGAGGAGTGGGAGGACGTGCTCCAGCCCTTCCGCATCCAGTTCGAGCCGAAAGCGGGCGTGAAGTTCATCCCCAACAAAATCGAACTCAACCACATCAAGGTTGACGCCGAGTTCTCCCCAATGGGCATCTACCACTCGTGGATGGCATTCCTCGCCGGAGACCAGAACAAGATTGAGGACTGGCCAATCACACGCTACTTCGTGGAAGTCTATCTCAAACGCAAGATTGACAACAACCGCGAACTAAAGGCCGTCTATAAAGGCGTGCGCGATGACAACGGCAACACCCCGGAAAGCTGCATGGACGGCATCCGCAAGAAGCTCATAGACGGCGCCAACAACATTGACAATCCCATCAACGTCATCCACGGCGTGGACGCTTTCACCGAAGAGAACATCTTCGATGAGATCGAGGCCTACGACCGCAAGATTGACGAGCTGTACGACGGCGAGAACATCATCCACTTCGTCGCTCCGAAGTGGGTTCGCGCGATGAAGACCGCCAAACGCGCAGCCGGCTACTACTTCATCAACTCGCCCGACGAAATCAACGCCGACATCGACTTCACCAAGCACGTTGTCTGCGGCGTTCCTTCCATGAAAGGCACGGACGACATCTTCTCCACGATGAAGGAGAACCTGCTGTGGCTCACCAACCGCAACAAGTTCGATTTCGACATCCAAAAGGAGAACCGCATGATCAAGGTTCTCGCCGACTGGATGGAGGGCGTGGGATTCGGCTGCAACGCCATGGTGTGGACTTCCGCACGCACTGTCGGTCAGGAGGGCGCACGCTGCGCCTGCGGCACCAACGGAAGGGGAGAGACTCTCACCGACAACATCGAAGCCGTCATCGAAGCCCTTGAACAGGGCGCACGCATCCGCAGAGAGGGCACGGGCTACCGCATCATCTGGCAGACCGACACCCCCGAACTCGCGCTCAACGTGCAGACCGACCCCGTGATGAACATCACCGCCGACAGCGCCTCCTTCCACGGCTTTGTCACCGGGGATGACCTGCCCGAACTTGAGGGCGGGAACATCGGATTCTACCTCTCGCCCAATGCCGCCGACCTCGTTCCCGTGCAGGGACACCACCTCGGCAACATCACGGGCAGCCGCTCCGTGCCAGCCACAAGAGCCGATGACGCTGACCCCGAAGAAGAGAACCAAGAGACTGACCCCGTCCATCCCGACACCGTTGTCTTCCTGCCCGCAACGCTGGAAGGCAACCGCTTCAAGGCCGCAGCCGACAGAACCCTCACACCTGATACGGACTACTTCGTCCGTGCCGTGGCACACGTCAACGGCGCAGAGTATATGGGCGACATCGAGCGGTTCAGAACATCCGAAGACACACACTAACCCCTTAAAATTCAAAAGCCATGCCCGAAGAAGTAATCTGCGCACTCGAACTGGAAGACCTTAACAAAGGCGCCAACTGCGGCAACAACATGTCCGGCGTGAAAAACGTCTATATCTCCCTCAAGGACGATGTCGCCTCTCTCCCGAAGCTGCCGTCCAACAGAAACTCCTACGAGGACTTCGCCGTCCTCGAAGGCAACATCACGATGATGAACGGCAAACGCTTCTACCACATCTACTGCTCCCGTGACATGGGAGAATTGAAGTACACCACACAAGGTACTTTCGGCGGCAAGTCGCTGAAAGCCAACCTTGAAATCTACCACCCCGGCTTCAAGCCGAAACTGCTCGGCTTCATCGCCTCCGTGATGAACTCCGAAACCATCATCCTCGCCCGCCTCAACAACGGTGACGTGCACATGCTCGGCGACGCTGACCGCGGCGCAGAAATCGGCGAGAACGTGGAGGCCACCTCCGGCAAGGCCGTCACCGACAACAACGGCGCGACCCTTGCCTTCGTCTATGATACCCCAACCGCCCAAATTTACACGGGCAATATGGACTCACTCATCGGCCAGTCCACCGAGATTGACGATGAAATCAACCCATAGGACATTTCGCAAAGTCTAATTTGATTAGTTTCCGAAAGCCGTTGCAACTATGTGACGGCTTTTTTGTAGTTTTAAATATGAAAAAAAATTATTTATTTCAAAAAATATTGTACTTTTGCACATGAAAAAATATGTGCTATGAATGTTGATGAATTTAAAGAATTGTTGGATAATATGTCCGATGAGGAATTCCTTTCTAAAGTTGCTGAAATTACAGATGACAATATTAAAAGTCCTGAACTTCAGGAATACATTAGCTTCTTGCAAATTGTTTCTAATCAAATAGTTGAACAATCGCATTATAGTTATAATAATAATTCTCCTCAAGAAACATTTGAAAAGACTGGAGGAGACTATGCTATGGCAGCGTAGTAAAAATAAATACAATTATGGAACCAGCTGTTTTTTCATTAAAGAATTATTTTTTTGAAAAAGTTCAACTTGATTTTTCCAAAATCAAATCTAATTCTTTTAATTTGGATATCAATCCAAGCGGAAAATTTTTTCAGAAAAGTGGAACTTTTGAATTGACATTTGAATTTTCCGCTAATGAATCCGAGAATAACGAGACTGTTATTTTTGTTTTATGCCGTGCAGAATTTTATTTTAAAAACGTTGCTACATTTAAGGACATACCTGCATATTTTTATACAAATAGCATAGCTATATTATTCCCATATATACGTGCTTTTGTTAGTACTCTTACCTTACAAGCAAATCGGGCACCAATTATTATTCCAATAATGAATTTAGCATCTCTTGAAGCAACGTTAAGAAGCAATACCGATAGTTGTGAATAATAGAAGATTATACAATATCTATCAAGCTTTTCACATTGAATGTTCAGATTACCCAGTATTTTGCAATAATTCTGATGCTTGGTTAGGAAAAGGATATTATTTTTGGGATGTTCGTGAGGATGATGCGAAGTGGTGGGGCGATGTGAGCCTTGCAGGTCAATACTCTATATGTAAATCAACATACGATTACGATTCTCACGAGTTGTTTGATTTATTAGGGAACAACACACATGTTGACGAATTCATCAACCATTCTGAAATTTATATTAAACGTATAGAAAAAACAGGAAAAAAAACAACTATATACGTATATCAGGTTATCGCCTTTATGCAAAAAAATTATCCGGGTTTTAAATTTAAAGCTATTCGTGCTTGCCCTCATCCTGTAGCAAATAAAAGAAATAATTTAGAATATTTTTTTGATAAGAAGAAGGGATATTTATTTGTTTCTCAAAAAACACAATTGTGTGTCTTGGATTTAAATTTTCTTCAAAGCGAATGTGAAATTATCTATACAAATTTAATTGACCCCAATAGTTGTATATAAATTTGATGCTACCGCATTAAATCCTTTTTAGGATAAATTATGTCCTAAAATGAATAATATTTGCTATATATCTTTGCCCAAAAGACAAAGATATGGACGACATCATCCAATGGCTCACCAGCGGCAAGGACTACGCACAGGGCGTGGCGGTTCTCGGCAGGCACACCAAGAACCGAGCCCTCATCCGCCATTTCCTTTGCACCACACCCAAGTTTGCCGCCGCAAAGCTGGAGTACGAGCTCCGCAAATTCCTCAAAGCCAAACCCTTTTCCATTGCCAAACCTAAAGCAACCACCACGGCGAAACAGGTTATAACCACCCCCGAACCGCAGACGGCAAACCGCAAAAAAACAATCCCGGACATCATAGCGCAGGCAAAGAACGAACTCTACGAGCTGTTCACCGCCATCTCCATCGCCCACCGCAAACTCTACGAACTCGGCGAGGGCAACTCCGAGGACGTGGTGGCGCAGCGCAGGCGGATCCTCCAAGACCGCCTGCCGCTCATCCGGCGCTACGAGAAACTCTACCTGCTCAAAGAGCGGTACTTCGACACAGGCGAAGTGCCCGCCGAACTTTCCCGCATGATTGCGGAGAAAGTCACCGAAGAGCTGGAACCCGCCGCCAAAGACAGCCGGAAGGAACTCGAAGCCCTCTCCGATGTGGAACTGATGAAGAAACAGCACTCGCTCAAGGTGAACATCAACAAGACCGTCAACCGCTTGGAGTACCAGGCACTCAAAAAGCTGGACACCCCGAACCCGATGCCGGAGAGCCCGCTGCGCTCCAAACTTGAAGCCAAACTCGCCAGCCAACGGCAACAATACACCCTTGTCACCCAAATACTTGAATCAAGAAAATGAGCATCATAGACTTCTCCACCCTCAACAGCCGCAAGGAGGCGAAAGCGCAACAGGCGGAAGCATATCCCTACGACACCTACTTCCCGGAGTCCGTGTCGTTCATCGGCGAGCCGTGGACGACACTGGCCAAGCACATCGGGCGCATCGAGCAGGGCAGCGTCATCAACTTCTGGACTTTCGGACGCTACGCCATGCACGACCTTATCTCCCACATCTGCCGCCAAATCGGGCCGTGCAACGTCACCGCCTGCACATGGGCGATAACCGAGAAGGCCGTCACCCAAATCCTCAACCGCAAGAAGGACGGGCTCATCAAGGAGTTCCGGCTATGGATTGACCCCCGTGTGAAAGTCCGCAACCCAGTCCCCCTGCAGATGTGCAGGGCGAACTTCGATGTGTGCATCGCACCCGTCCACGCCAAAGTCGCCGTGATATGGAACGACCAATGGCGAATCTCCGTGTCCGGCTCCCTCAACTTCACCACAAACCCCCAGCCCGAAAGAGGCGTGATCCAAGCCATAGACCACGTCTTTTTCAGCGACAAGAAGATATTGGATGAACAATTTGACACAGCAGCAGAAAGATGACCTGCACAACCTCGGCAGGCTTGGCTTCTCCTACAGGGATGTGGCTCTGAACTTCGGCTTTGACATGGCCGAAGTCGCCCGTCAGTTCCAGCAGGAGAAAGGCGAGATTTACGAGTGCTGGTTCAAGGGCTACCTCTCCGCACAGGCGGAGATAAGGCAGACCGTCCTTGACGCTGCACTCAACTCCTCACAGCCCGCCATCCTGCAAATGCTACGATACTACGCCCTCACCGAACAAGCAAACCTTGAAGCCTTCGACTATGAACCAACGACAGAGAACCAGCATAGAGAAGATACGGGAAACTGACTTTGAAGCCGTTTCCGAGTACTTCACCACAGGCAACACCACCGCACTGACAGAGACCCAGCAGCGCATCCTTGAACGGCTGCGGACGGCTCACGCCATCATGCGGAAGTACCCGCGCAAAAGCGTGGCCGCGCTGAAGCTGCAAGCACGCTTCCCCGAAATCTCCAAAGAGCAGGCTTACTGCGACATCCGTAACGCCTGCCGCCTGTGGAACAAGTACGACCCTGTGGACAGGGACTTCCTTGAAGGGTGGTTCCTTGACTGGCTGATGAGGGAGATTTCCGACCCTTCCACTTCCGACAACGC
>JAEEQA010000086.1 GCA_016285085.1 Bacteroidales bacterium | reverse complement strand
TCGTTCCAAACGTAACGAACAGAATATCGGAGTTTTTCAGGAACGCCCCGCCCGCTTCCACCGATTGGTGCACCGCCGCATCGAACAACGCGCGGTCGGGATTCGAGAATTTCCCATGATGGGCGAAACTCACCCACTTTTCATCAAAAAAGGTGAAATACCGCTCCGCAAGCTGCTGCTTTCCCGTCATCAAATCCAACGCCAACGCAATGGACAACGGATTGAACAAGATGCCGAAGGGGTTCGCCAAGGCATTGAATTTTCGGGAGATGAAGTACGCCGAAACATGCTCACTGAAGCACGAACCCAAAAACAGCAATCGGTCGTCAAAGCCAATATCAAAAGGATACTGCGGAAGGGGTGTTTCAGTCCTGAACTTCATCTTTCAAATTATTGTAAAACAAAATATTATACCAACTCCCACGATTTCAACGACTCCTGTTCCTCACCCGGGATGACAATGGACATCCCTTTCGGATAATCCTTTTCCAACAACGATTTAAGATACTCATAATCCGATGGATTCTTCACAAAATCCAGTTCATGCGTATCCACCACCACCACGGGAATATTCGTGATGTGGCTCAAATAATTCATATAGGATGCCTGGATGTCCTGAAGGTAGTCGGGGGACATGTTCTGCTCATAATCGCGGCCACGATGGGCGATGTTCTTCAACAGTTGTTCAATGCTATTATACAGATACAGAATAATTTCCGGTTTCGGCAAATACGATGAAATGATGTCGTAAACTTGGATATAGAGGTTGTACTCGTCACCTTTGAGGTTGTTTTTCGAGAAGATGTAGCATTTGTCGATGAAATAATCGGAAACGACCAGGTCGGTGAAGATATCACGCTGGGAAAGAAGGGTTTTCAACTGCTGGTAGCGGTCGGTAAGGACGGACATTTCCAACGGGAAAGCATAATGCTCCGGTTCCTTGTAGAATTTGGCAAGGAAGGGGTTGTCCTTGAACCGCTCGGGGATGAGCTGGGCGTTCAGGTCCTCGGCAAGCTTCTCCGCAAGGGTGGTCTTCCCCGCGCCGATGCAGCCTTCGATGGTGATGTAGTTGTACTTAATTTTGAGTTAAGAGTTAAAAGTAAAGAGTTAAGAGTGAGGCTTTCTACTTTCTACTTTTTACTTTCTACATTTAAATTTTCAGTTTTCAATTTTCTGTTTTCAGTTTATTAAGCATTTGTTGGAACGATTGGTGGAAGGGTGGAACGACGGTGTCGCCGAAGAGGTCGGAGAGGGGAAGGAGGACAAAATCCCGCTCGGAAATGTGCGGGTGCGGGAGGGTTAGTTGGGGTGTTTCGCAAGCAACTCCCTCATACAAAAGGATGTCAATGTCGATGGTACGGTTGTGGTAGATGGGATTTCCTTCGCTGGTACGGCCCGACTTGCAAGTGCGGCCCAGTTTTTTTTCAATCTGTTGTGTGACGTGCAGCACCTCATCGGGCGAAAGTTCAGTTTCAACGATTATCGCTTGGTTAAGGAAGGGAGGAGCCTCAAAGCCCCACGCTTCCGTCTCATACACACGCGAACATCGCGTCACCTTCCCTACCCTGCAACCGATTAGTTCACAAGATTTTTCAAGGAAGCCGGCGCGGTCACCTTCATTGCTGCCCAATGCCAAAACCACTCGTTTCATACGAGCGGCAAAGGTACAACATTTTAGTTAGAAAGTTTATAAAGTTCATAAAGTTTAAAAGTAGAGACGCACGGTCGTGCGTCTTAAATAGCACGGTCGTGCGTCTCATATAGCACAGGCACACAAGTGCCAGTTTTACCGTCTATTCAATAAGGAAACGTAATACAGCAGGTAGGCCAACGACGAGAGGGCGGCGACGACGTAAGTGCGGGCGGCCCAACGCAGGGCGTCCTTCGCGTGAGAGTGCTGGATTCCGCTTAACATACCGCTGGATTCAAGCCAAGCGAGTGCCCGGTTGGAGGCGTTGAACTCTACCGGCAACGTCACGAAGGCAAAAAGAGTGGTGAGAGCGAACAGCGCGACACCCGCCACAGCTACCCAGTAGCCCAGTTCAGAGATGGAGGCCAGCAGCAAACCGCCGATAATCAGCCACATGGAGAACCTTGAGCCGATGTTGACGCTCGGTACCATCGCCGAACGCAGTCCCAGCCAGCGGTAGGCAGTGGCGTGCTGCACCGCATGGCCGCACTCGTGGGCGGCGACAGCGGCAGCGGCCACACTGCTCCCGTTATAGACCTCACGACTGAGGTTCAACGTCTTGTTCGTGGGGTTGTAATGGTCGGTCAACTGCCCCTCGATGCACCCGACGGTCACATCGTAGATGCCGTTGTCTCGGAGCATCTTTTCCGCCACTTCCTTCCCCGTCATCCCTGACGGCAGGAATTCCTTTGAATACTTGGCAAAGCGAGACTTCAACATATATTGAACCAAAAGGCTCGCTCCCATACAGACGATGAAAATTATCCAATACATAATAAATTGAGAATTGAGAATTGAAAATTGAAAGGTTTAATGGTATGAGGTAGAGGTATGAGGTAGAAGGTATGAAGATGGGTTGTGTGATGGAAACTTCCTACTTCATACTTTTTACTTGCTACTTATTAGTGAACATAATGACGCGGTATTCGTGCTTGCCGCTGATGTATTTAACGGATTTGGCGCGGCGGATGCACTCTTCGCGGATGGTTTGGGATGTAATACTGGTGGGGTATTTATTGTTGGTGATGACCTTGGCGTTGATCACATTACCTTGTTCATCGACCTCCACTTCAACGTACACAGTACCCGATTCGGAGACATTGAGGGAGATGTCGGGAGCACGGCGATAGCCGCGGTTGCCGGTTCCGTAGCCAATGCCGCCGCCATTGCCTGCACCGTCGCCGGTACCGATGCCCGTGCCGCGTCCGGAGCCGCTGCCGGAGCCGGTACCTGTACCGTTGCCGCTGCCCGTACCGCCACCCACGCCGCTGAACAGTGCGTTCTGGTTCACCTTCGGGGCGGTGGTGGTTTGCTGCGGGGTCGGTGTTTTGGTGTAGTTGGTGGCGGGCGCGGTGGCGTCGTTGGTCGTCACGGCGGAGGTTGAAGCGGGCGTGGGTTGTGGAGTCGGGGCCTGCTGCGGAGTTCCGCCGCCGCCGCCACCGCCGCCGACCTCCTCGTCCAGCTCGATGAGGATCACCTTCTTGGCTGGAGGAGGCGGCACCTGGTGCGTAAAGCCGCACACCAGCATGAAAACAAACAGCAACGCCATCACCCCTGCGGTGACGGAAGCTGAAATCAGTTTGTTCTTATTTTCCTTACTCATGATGACAAATCTTGGCGTTATTTCCCTTCGGTAGCGAGGGCAATTTTATAACGTTCTTGCCCCTGAGCCTCCACCGAATCATTGACCGCACTCAACACATCCATCAGTTCCACCACATTCTCAATCGGCACCGACTTGTCGGCACGGAGGATGATGGCGTGCTGTTCGGACTGGTCCTGCGCGACGGCCTCCATCAGGTACGGCATGAGGCTGTCGGCG
Source organism: Bacteroidales bacterium (assembly GCA_016285085.1). Classification (GTDB taxonomy): domain Bacteria; phylum Bacteroidota; class Bacteroidia; order Bacteroidales; family WCHB1-69; genus UBA1756. The sequence continues at coordinate 6,069 of JAEEQA010000086.1, read as the reverse complement.
GCCTGTGTGTGGAAGTCGGCACCGCGCCCCTCGGGATTCACATAATAGTTCTTCAGGGAGTCCACATACACCTCAATGTTCTGCGGGGTGTTCTGTTTGCCGGAGTTGCTGGCGGGCAGACTCAGGCTGATCACATTCGGCGACACCAGCGTCGAGGTGATCATGAAGAAAATCAACAACAGGAACACCAAGTCGGACATCGACGACATGTTGGGCTCTATTTTCTTGGAATTATGAAGCTTAATGGCCATAATAACGGTTGCAAGTTTATCAAGTTACAGGTTTATCAAGTTAAGAGTTAAGAGTCAAGAGTCAAGAGTTAAGAGTAAAAAGTCAAGAGTTCTCGGTTCTTAGTTCTTAGTTCTTGGTTTTTGGTTTTTGGTTCTTAGTTCTATTAAACCGGTTCGTGCAGCAGGTCCATGAACTCGGTGGATTTGGCCTCGAGCATGTTGACCAGTTGGGAGATTTTGGAAACGAGGATATTGTAAAGCACAAAGGCGATGATGCCGACGATCAGACCGCCGACGGTGGTGATCATGGCGGTGTAGATGCCGCTGGCGAGCATGGAGATGTCAAGGTTGTTGGGGTTGGAGGCCATGGCGTGGAAGGCGGACACCATACCGGTAACCGTACCGAGGAAGCCGATCATCGGGGCGATGCCAGAGATGGTGGCAAGGGTGGAGAGTTTCTTTTCCAGACGCTGGACTTCCAGCTGGCCGGTGTTTTCGATGGCAGTGGAGATGTCGTTGAGGGGCTTGCCGATACGGGTGAGGCCTTTCTCAATCATGCGGGCGAGCGGGGAGTCCGTGCCCTTGCAGAGTGCCACGGCAGAGTCGAGTTTGCCGTCGTGGATGAAGTCACGGATGTTGTTCATGAAGTTCCGTTCCTCTTTGGAAGCATTGCTGATGGCCAGCCAGCGTTCCACAAAAACGTATATAACCCAGATCAGCATCAGCATCAGGGGAATCATGATCCAGAGGCTGGCGGGATCGAAAACAAGTTTGAAAATGCTTAACTTTTCGACTTCAACAGGAGCTTCTGCCTGTAACAAAAATGGAGTGTTCATATTTCTTGAAAATTATTAAAAAAGCGTACAAAATTACATAAGTATGACCGAGTCAGCCTCTTGGATTTTTCATTTTTTCCAACATGATTTTGTTGAAATTCTTTTTCCTAAACGAAAGTACCCGCTCTCAAATTGCATACCTTTGCACGTTTTTTTCAAGAATAATATATTTTCATATAAAAGATTGTGAGTATGCGTACTACGGTCAATTACAAATCGAACGGCAAAAAGAAAAAAGAGTCTTCCGGCAAGGAGAAAGGGGCATCCGGAAAAAACAGTTCCAAGCCAAAAAAGCAAGGCGGCGGCGACTTTTTCAAGACACTCGCCTCCCCTACTGCCGTCAAGATTTACGGGATTTTAATCATGGCTTTCGCCATTGTCGCGTTCCTGTCGATCCTTTCCTTCTACTTCACGTTTGAAACCGACTGGCAGTACGCAAACTTCGGCGGAGAGGACATCGCCGGCAACTGGTGCGGCCGCTTCGGGGCACACATCGCCGTCTTTTTCGTCAACTACCTGTTCGGCGTGTTCTCCATCGGTTTCCCGTTCCTGCTGTTTCTTGCGGGCTGCAAGATCACCTTCGGCAAATCACCCCTGCCCCTGTGGCGCACCACTTACACTACCTTTCTGTCCATGGCATGGCTGTCAGTCGCCCTCGGCTGTTTCGTAAGGAGCGGTGAACACGACTATTTTGCCGGCATTTTCGGCTCCGGCATCGCCACTGTCACCATTGATGCAACAGGCAAAATCGCCACCTTCTTCATCCTGCTGGCCGTCCTGCTCATCATCCTCATCCTCTGCTACAACCTCTCCACCGACAGCATCCTCTCCGTCGGGGGCAAGCTGAAAGACCGCTTGCAACGCAATCCACAAAAAGAAGACAAAGCGAGAAAAGATACTGGATATGAAGAAGATGACGACGAGAAGACCGCACCTGCCGAAATTCAGGATCTTGATTCCCTCTACATCAGCAGCCAGAACGAACTGGCCGATGAATACAACAACAATGTCATCGAGTTCGACACCGACAACAATCTGAAAAAAAGCGGTGCGAAATCGCCCAAGACCGTGGAGAAGCCCGCCAACGACGACGTACCCTTCGATTTCGACATCAAAACATCGGAAGGAGAAGAAAACGAGGAAACAACTGAAAATGAAGTTGTCGCTGACGAGGAACTGCCGTGGCGACAGCCCGCCGCCACGCCCGAAGAGGTGGCGCAACTTCCCGACTACGACCCCCGCGCCGACCTCTCCCACTACGAGTTCCCCACCACCGACCTGCTCGCCGACTTCACCAATGAGGAGATGGACCAGGAGGAGATGCGCCGCGACCTCGTCGAAAAGAAGGAACGCATCCAGAAGACCCTCAACAGTTTTGGCATCGCCATCCAGAAAATCACCGCCACCGTCGGCCCGACCGTCACCCTATACGAAATCGTGCCTGCCGAGGGCGTGCGCATCAGCAAGATCAAGAACCTCGAGGACGACATCGCCCTGAACCTCGCCGCCCTCGGCATCCGTATCATCGCCCCGATTCCCGGCCGCGGCACCATCGGCATCGAAGTGCCCAACGCCAAGCCGCAGATCGTGCCGATGAAGGACATCATCCTTTCCGACAAGTTCCAGAACAACAAGTACGAACTGCCCATCGGCCTCGGCAAGACCATCAGCAACGAGCCCTTCGTGGCCGACCTCGCCAAGATGCCGCACCTGCTCATCGCCGGTGCCACCGGACAGGGCAAGTCCGTGGGCCTCAACGCCATCATCGCCTCCCTGCTCTACAAGAAGCACCCCGCCGAGCTGAAGTTCGTCCTCATTGACCCCAAGAAGGTGGAGTTCACCCTTTACGGCATCATCGAGAACCACTACCTCGCCATGCTGCCCAATGCCGAAGACCCCATCATCACCGACACGAAGAAAGTTGTAAACACCTTGAATTCACTTTGTTGCGAAATGGATGCCCGCTACGACCTGTTGAAGATCGCCGGTGTCCGCAACATCAAGGAGTACAACGCCAAGTTCTGCAAGCGGCAGCTGTCGCCCGCCAATGGGCACCGCTACCTCCCCTACATCGTGCTGGTCATCGACGAGTTTGGTGACCTGATCATCACCGCGGGTCGCGAAGTGGAGACCCCGATCGCCCGTCTGGCCCAGCTGGCCCGTGCCATCGGTATCCACCTCATCATCGCCACGCAGCGTCCGTCCGTCAACGTCATCACGGGTATGATCAAGGCCAACTTCCCGAGCCGTATCGCCTTCCGCGTGATTTCCGTGGTGGACTCCCGCACCATCCTCGACTGCAGCGGCGCCAACCAGCTCATCGGCAAGGGCGACATGTTGATCTCCACCGGCAGCGACCTCGTGCGCCTGCAGTGCGCCTTCATCGACACGCCGGAGGTGGAGGCCCTCACCCGCCACATCGCCGACCAACAAGCCTACCCGATGCCGTTCTTCCTGCCTGAGTACGACAGCGAAGCCGAGGGAGCCGGCGGCGACGGCGAACCCGTCAACTCCGACAGCATCGACCCCTGTTTCATGGACGCCGCCACCCTCGTGGTGGAGACGCAGCAAGGTTCCACCTCCCTCATCCAGCGGAGGATGCGCCTCGGCTACGCCCGCGCCGGCCGCATCATGGACCAGCTGGAAGAATTCAAGATCGTCGGTCCCAGCATGGGCAGCAAAGTCCGCGAGGTGAAGGTCCGCAGCAACGAGGAACTGCGCGCCATTTTCCAAAACATGGGGTTGATCTAGGGAATAGGGATTAGGTCATAGGGGATAGTAGAGACGCGATTCATCGCGTCCAAAATGTTCGCGCAGCGAACCCAAATGCGAACAAAGTGAGCCCAAATCAAAGAATGCGAACGAAGTGAGCCCAAATCAAGGAATGCGAACGCAGTGAGCCCAAATAAAAAACAGTATGATAGTCACCCACAATTACATCCGCGAAAGTGAACGGGTCACGATGGAATCCGAGCCGATTTCATCCACCGATTTGATGGAACGCGCGGCCGCCACTCTCACCGACCAGCTGATAAAAGACGTGCGCATCGGTGATGTGGAGCAGATTTTGGTCTTCTGCGGACCGGGCAACAACGGCGGCGACGGTCTTGTCATCGCGCGGCTGCTGGCCTACTGCCACCGCCCCGTCACCGTGGTAACCGCTTGTTTTTCCGGCGTCACTACGCCCGACTTCGACATCAACTACCAGCGGATCCAGCAGATGAAGCCGGATTTCCCGAACCTGCAGTGTGTCACCTTCGAGGAATACCGCGACAATCCCACCTGCGCCACAATGGTCGTGGCCGTCGATGCCCTTTTCGGCATCGGGCTCTCCCGTCCCCTTTCGGGTGAATACGCCGAAGTGGTGGATTTCATCAATGCACAACAGCATTACGTCGTGGCGGTGGACGTGCCGTCGGGACTGTTCATCGACTGCCATACGCCGAAGGAGGCGCACCGCATCAAAGCGCACCGCACCTACTCGTTCCAATGGCAGAAGTGGGCGTTCCTGCTTCCCGAGAACGCCGAAACCGTCGGCACCGTTGACATCCTTGACATCGGGCTGCGCCGTGTGGACGACCAATTCGGACGCTGTGGCGAGTACTTGGCAAAAGAAGACATGGCGCGGCTGCTGATTCCACCGAAGAAATACGCCCACAAGGGCAGCAACGGGCACGGGCTGCTGGTCGCTGGCTCACGGACGATGCCCGGCGCGGCCATCCTGAGCGCCACCGCCGCCCTCCGCAGCGGCATCGGCAAAGTGACGGTACACACAACCGCGAATGTCGCCGCCGCACTGCCCATCGCACTGCCGGAAGCCATCCTCGACATCGACATCAACGAGAACAGTGTTTCCAGCTGCCACTGGGAGGAAATCCCCGGACTCAATGCCGTCGCCATCGGACCCGGCATCGGCCAATCGTCCCAGAGCGCAGCCCTGCTGCGGGACCTCCTCGACGACATCCACTCGCCCGTGGTCTTCGACGCCGACGCACTCAACCTGCTGGCCAAGAACAAGACCCTGCTGGCCTACCTTCCCGCGAACTCCATCCTCACACCGCATTTCAAAGAGTTTGAACGGCTGGCCGGCACCAGCGAGAATGATTTCGACCGCATCGAGCGCGTGAGCGATTTCGCCAAGAAGCACAACGTCATCGTGATACTGAAAGGGGCGAACAGCGTCATTGCCCTGCCCGACGGCAAACGGTTCGTCAACCCGACGGGAAATCCGGGAATGGCGACGGCGGGCAGCGGCGACGTGCTGACGGGCATCCTGCTCGCCCTCCTTGCCAAAGGATACGCCCCGCAGCTGGCCGCCCTTCTCGGCACCTACCTGCACGGACTTGCCGGCGACTGCGCCCTTGAAACGGAATCTCCCGAAAGCCTCATCGCCAGCGATATCGCCAAAAACATCGGAAAAGCGATGAAACGGCTGCGGGGGGGAGAATAGGGAATAGGGAATAGGGGATAGGGAATAGTGAATAGTGAATAGTGAATAGTGGATAGTGGATAGTAGAAAGTTGCTCGCGCGCAAGCCCCTCTTCAATCCACCCTTTATCTCACACCTCATACTTTCCACCTCCTACCTCCTACCTTTTACTTCATACTTCATACCTCCTAACTCCTAACTCCTACCTTTTACAGCCATATCAGGTAAACATATTCCCCCACAAACTGGGGGTTTTTCGTTTTGCACCCATGTTGAAAACAATTCATAAAAAATCGCAAAGTTATAAACACATTTTTGTTACTTTTGCACCTATTGATAATTAAACGTATCGTTTTGTCTATAAAATAATTGAAACAAATCATTAATTAAAATAATACAACTATGAAGAAAATTTATTCTTTTCTGATGCTTGCATTGGTCCTAGCCCTGGGGTCGGCAAGCGCTCTTGCACAATCCATCACTGTATCTCCCGCATTGATTGAAGCCGATGCTGGAGGTTACGACAACATATTGTCGGTAGATTTCGGCGGCTATGATGTTTCTGGTTACTATA
>JAEEQA010000012.1 GCA_016285085.1 Bacteroidales bacterium | reverse complement strand
GAATATTTTCAATAGCTGAGCCATCGCCCCAGTCAAGAGTTGCGACATCAGAGATGCTGCTCTTGTCAATATCCACCACCAACATGTTTTCACAGAAGGAGAATGTCGGGGCGGTGCCTGCCGAAGTGACAGTAACGGCAACTGTAGCCGTAAGGGTATAACCTTCAACGATATGCGTGGCCGTACAAGTGATGGTTTTAGCACCTGCGGTGTTGAACGTTATCGTGACGGGGTTGGTGTTGTAGGTATTGGTGCCGTCCGACCATTCATAGCTGTATTCCTCTACGTCTCCCAAGGAAGGTTCAGCCATAAACAGGTCACTCACCGTGGCTCCTTCACAAAGACTAAGGGAAGTGGCTTCCGGCGTGATAATCAGCTTGATGTCCTCACCGCTGGTGGTGTTCACGGGGCCGTAGGTAGTGGTGCTGTCCGCATTGGTCAATTTCACCATCACGCAATAGTCGGTGAGAGGTTCAAGCCCTGTGAGATTCTGTGTGTATTCGGCACCTGTGGTGAGTGTGCCTGAAACGGGCCATGCGGTGAAACCATCCTCGTCGGCCGAGCAGCCGCTTCCTTGCTTATATAAAATCTGTACGGTTCCTTCAGCGGGCTCTTTGAAATCGAGGCTGCTGACGGTCACTTGGAATCCTGTCGGTTTGGGGGGCAGGCTGCTGCCGAGCACGCCTGCGGGCGCGTGGGCGGGAGTGCGGGCGCTCACCACGCTGGAGGTGCCGGAGCCGGCCAAGTTGGTGGCCTTGGCGGTCACGTAATAGGTCGTGTAGGCTTCCAGACCGGTGAAGGTATAGTTGGCGACGGTGCCGGTGAAGCACGAGGCCGCGCTCATGTCGCTGTTCACCGAAATGCAAAATTCGTAGGCGGTGATGGCCGTGCCGTTGTCGTTGGCATCGGCGGTGGCTTTCATGCTGTTGGAAGTAATGTCGCTTAAAGACACTGTTACAGTCGGGGGAACGGCATGCATCAGGGCATCCAGAGCATCCTCCAGCGCGCTGATTCTGCGGTTCAGACTGTCGAACACCGCGAAGAGGTCGCAGGCGTTCACCACCACATTGCCGCAGTTGGCGCTGGTGGTTGCGTCTTCGCCAGAGATGATGAAGCCGCTGGGCACGGTGTTGGTGCCGGTGAAACTATTGTCGGCGGCCACTTTCGCGTAGTCGGCGGCGTCGGTCAGTTCCGCCACGGTGGTGGGAACAGCGATGTTTATCGTTTGGTTTGTGCTCTGGTCAACGGTGAAGGTGCCGTTCTCCACAGCCGTATTGTTCCTCGTGACTGTTATCGCGCCGTTGTTGGGTGCGGCGGGTGCGGGGATGGTGATTTCGCTGTTGCCGTCCTGGTTGGCGGTGAAGGTGACGGGCGTTTCCGAACCATAGGTGATGGTGAACGTGCCGTTGTTCACTGTCGGGAAGTCGGCGCGGATGGCGGCGGCGGTGTCAACCAGCGCGCTGCGGACATTGGTGGCCGTGTCTTTCAAATCATTTATCGTCGGATAGTGGCTCAAAGTGTCGTTCAGATGTGCGTTGGTGGCATAGACGGTGAGGTCGGGTTTGTTTTGGATGAACGCTGCACTGGTATTGTCGGTTTCATTCCAGTCGGCCTGCTCCTGTACCTGCACGTTGCCGGCATACAGGGCGAAGGGGACCGCGGCAACCGGCACATAATCGGAGGTGACGGTGCCGTCGCTCCATGTGGTCACGGTCTGGATGGAGGCAATGGCCCAGTTGATGCCTTCCCATGTGCCCGTGGTGGGCGCCACACTGCCGATGTAGAACGTGATCAAGCCGTTTTCATTGGTCTGGAGTCCCGTGTGTTCTTCGGAATAAACCAATGTGCCGTCACACTTGATGTTCACGGTTACGGAGATGTTATTTTGGCTGATCAGCAGTTGGTTCGAGGCGTTTCGAATGACGGCCTGGTAACTCAACTGCTGGTTGGCAGGTACCTGCGCAAATGCCGCGAACAGACCCATCAACAGAAAGCCGATAAAGGTTAGTAGTTTTTTTTTCATATTTGATTTTATTTAATGATTCCAATAATTGTATATGCTATTCTCTGTCTTTCAGGCAGCGCACGCTGAAACTCTTCGTGGTGGTGCCGGGTATGATTTCCAGCGAGCCGCAGGCATAGCCGAACTCGCACGCATGGTAAATGGTGGAACTGGGACCGTATATCCAAAAGATACCCACGGTGAACAGTCCCTGATAGTGGAACAGGCTGGACGAATCGTAGAAGCCTGAAGGCTGCATGGTGAATGCGGAGAGATTGGATCCGGGGGAAACCCAGTTCTCGGTGGCCATTAATTCAGTGGCATCGTAATAGGCCATCACCTCCATCACCTTCTCTTCGGTGGGCAGGTGCCATCCGTTGGGACAGGCGCCTTGAAGGGTGTCGCCGCGCGGTGTGCCGTAGCCGGTGGCGGCGTCGTAGCTGTAAAGGAGGCCGTAAACATCCACATCGGCACCCGGATAGTTGCGTACATCGGGGATAGGGGTGGCTCCGTCGGCGTAAAGCTCGCTGCGGAGACTCTTCTTGAGCCAGCAGTCGTGGATGATGCGCACGACTTCGTAAGTGTTGCCGCTGCCGTCCTCGGGGGTGAGGGACGAGCAGTCCGGCTCGTTAATCTTCACCTGCTGGGTGAAGTTGGCGGCAGAGTCGGCGATGGTGGCCGTCCAGACCACGGGTGTGGTTCTGCCGATGGGATATTCATCCGTATAGGCGGGATCGGAGGAAGGAGTCAGTGTGCCGCCCGCCGCATAGAAGTCAGAAGGCTCGAAAGTGGGGGTGCTCATCGTGACAGGCCATGTGTCATAGCCCGGAAGGGCTGTTTCCTCCACATCGGGGATGGCGTTCATGCGGTAAACGAGCAGGTCCACCACGCTGTCGCATCCGAAGTCAGATGTATGGTAGGTCACATCCTGATGCCCCGAGGCGGTGCCGAAGCGGGGATCGTCGTAATCGGCCATAAAGACGGTCGTGTCCGTTGCATGCTGGGTGAGGTGGATGGTCAGCGCCATGTTGGTGATGCTGTCGTAACCGAGGTGGCTGCGCACATCAGGGTCGTAGTTGACCAGCATGGTGTCCACGGGGTTGGCCGTGGCGGGCAGGTTGAAACCGTTGTCGGTGTAAGCATAACCTTCGCAGCGGTCATCCTCCATGTTCACTGTAATGAGGTTGGCGTTTTGAAGGCCGGGACTGACGGAACCGACACCCGCAGTCGAGGCAGGACTCGCAAACATCTGCCCTACCGAAAAATCACCGGAGCCGGAAACTGTAAATCCGCTTTGCCCGTAGCAAAGAACACTGCAAGCAAAAAATATAAGCAAGAATGGTAGCCTTTTCAATGTTGTTAGAACTTTTAAAAGAAAAACACCCAAATAATACAATGAATCATTGTAGAAAAGTTACAAAATTTACAAAAGTTACAGAAATGGTATGATTAATAGATCTATTTAGCAATTTGAGGCGGCAAAAGTACAACAATTTCTCAAGATAATCAGTCTTTTAAAGTGAAATGGTTTTTTTTTAAGGGAAAAAAGCATTTTATTAATGAAATTAATCATTTTTCGCAGCATCTAGCGACGCTGCAAGTTCTAATAATTAACAAAATGGTTGCACGGCTCTACAAACCGTGCGCCTGCCGGAACGCCTGCTCTTTTTGCGTATCCCCCATGTTACCGTACAGCATGGCGATGTTGTTCATTACATGCGTGTTCTCGGGGTCGAGTTCGAGGGCTTTCTGCAAAAGCTCGAGCGCTTTCGGAAAATTTCCTTTGGTGGCGTAAGCGATGCCGAGGTTCTCGTAGGCACTCACAAAGGTGGGATCCAGCTCGAGGGCTTTGTTCAGGTAGGGGATGGCCGCCTCGATGTCCCCCTTCTTTTCCCCATAAATCCTACCCAGCAGATTATACAACTGTGGGGAGTCGGGACTCTGTTTCAGAAGATTGTTGGCTAATGCGATGGCTTCGTCCGTCTTGTTTTCGTCCATCAGCTTCGTGACGCGTTCGACACTGTTCTGCCGCTGTACCTCTTGTGTCAGTTTCAGGTTGGCGGCGGCGAGCTGGTCGTCGGGGTCGGTGGCGAGGATGATTTCGTAGCACTGGCGGGCTCGGTCGTAATCCTCCTTCATAAAGTACATTTTGCCCAATAGCGAGTAGGATTCGGCGGTGTTGCTGCCCAACTTGAAGGCCTGTAAAAGGTACTCTTCCGCCAGTTTGAGATATTTCTTCTTTCCCGTCTGGTCGTACAGTTTCAGGTAGCTGCCGCCCGCCGACACGTTGCACTTGATGCTTTTCTTGGAGGTCTTGACATCGGTGGTGAAAAGGGTGATGTCGTCGTGCCAGACGAGGTTGCGGGCCGCCGTCCGCCCGCCGTACAGCAGGCACAACAGGATTACCGAAACCGTCATCACCTTGCCGGAAACCGTGGTTTTCTGTAACTTCTGTATCAGAAACGCCACAATCAGCGTGAACCCCAGCAGCGACGTGAACAGGAACCGCTCGTTCATGAACGTGCCCACGTTGAACAGCAGGTTGGAGGTGATGGAGAAAGTGATGATGAAAAACAGGATGCCGTAAGATGCAACGTTTTTCTTTTTCAAAGTCTTGATTGCAAAGATGATAAGACCGATGATGATGGCCGTGACGAACCACACCACGGGATTCGCGAAGTTGGTGATTTCAATCTGGTGCGGATAGTAGTCGTGGGTGAGCGGGTGCGGGAACAGCATCAGTCGCAGGTAGATGCCCCACGTCAGGATGACGGTGGCGACGGTCTGGGCTTTGGTGGAATGGACGAAGGGGTTGTTGAGGATGAGGTCGGAGGTGCTTTGGTTCATCATGCCGCCGAGGGCGTGGGTGCGGGCGGCGAGGAAAAGACCTGTCGCCACGACCAGCGGCAGCAGCGTGAGAAGGTAGTCGCCCCGTTTTTTCGGCGCTTCCACAAACCAGAGCGACAGCGGCACGACGGCGAGGAAGGTGATGGCGTTTTCTTTGGAGAAGATGCCGAACAGCATCGCCGCGAAGGAGAGCAGCAGCCACCACCACTTGCGGTCGCTGACGAAGCGGAGGGAAGCATAGAGTGCGAGCATGGCGCCGAGCATGCTCATGATTTCGTCGCGCCCCTTGATGTTGGCGACGGCCTCGGTGTGGAGCGGGTGCAGGGCGAACAGCAGCGTGGCGAGGAAGGGCACGGAAAAGTACCATTTCTCGTTTTCAAATTTCGGGAAAAGCAGCTTCAGGACGGCGTAGATACTGATACACAACAGGATAAAGAGGATGAGGTTGCCGCCGTGCTGCATCACGGGGAGGATGCTGTCGGAGAATAGCTGCTCGTTTTCCGGACATTGGTGGAAGCCTACCTTGTCGTGGATGGAGCCACCGAACAGCTCGTATTCCAGAATGAAGGTGATCTGGGAGAGGGGGCGGTAGCGGCCGCCGGCCACGAGCGTCTTGCTGTCGCCGAAGAAGCCGGTGAAGGCGTCCTTGGTCATCACCTCGGGGATGCCTTTAAAACCTTTGAGGGTGTAGTCGTTTTCGAAGATGATCATCCGGTCGTCGGAGGCGTAGTGCAGGGTGAGCGTGTCGGCGTAGGCGACGACGATGGCGAGGATGAGGACGAGGAGACGTATTTTTTCGGATTTCAAGGTCAATGGTTTTGGGGTTATCTCAACTTCTTGATGCGGGCGGGGCTGAGCACCTCCACGCGGTCGTTGCGCATGATGGCGATGGAGGTGCGGGTTCTTACCTTTTCTTCCAGCATCTTGCCGGTGGAGTCGGCGAGGCCGCGGATGATTTTTCTTCTAAGCCTTTGGATTTCTGTTTCCTTCATAACACAGCAGGATTTGGTTATAAATTTCGTTATCAAAAATTTCTTGAGGTTTGTCTTTGGTCTTGGCCATCACCAGCTTGGGTTCCTCGCTGGCGTTGTTGAACACCATCACGTTGTCGCACAGAGGCATGAAGTGGTCGAAGAAGTTGACGAGGCCGCGGCGGAAGCGGCGTTCGATCACCTTCTCCGGAACGGAGTGCCCGCCCTCCTGCACGCGCAGGCGCACGCGGGCCTTGGCCAGCTCCACGTCGGGCAGCCAGAAGAAGATGAGGGTGACGTAGTAGCCTCGTTCCTGCGCCACACGGACGGTACGCAGGTAGGAAATCGCGGCAAGGGTGGTCTCGATGGCGAAGTTTTTTTCGGCAGCCATCAGGTCCTCGATGCGGCGGGTCATGATTTTCCCCGCCTCAAAGGTGGCCTTTTCAGGCTGAAACGGCGAGATGCCGCGTGCAATCTCGTCCGCGTTCACGAACTCCTTGCACTGCAGGATTCCCGGCAGCAGATGAAAAGCCGCCGTCGTCTTGCCCGCTCCGTTGCATCCCGCTAAAATGTAGAGATTCTTCATTATCCGAAAAAAACGGCTGCAAAGATAAGATTTTTTCCTGATGGAAAGAATGGGGAATCGAAATTCCCCATTCGTCTATCTCTCCTTGTACCATTTCACCTTCTGGGATGCATACATCAGGATGGCGAGGATGATGAAGATGCCGATGCTGCCGACGAGAAGCGTGTAGGTTTCCATTTGTAAAAGAACATACATGAAAATATAGAGGGTGAGTAAGAACAACCCCGTTATTATAGAGGTCTTCCGGATTTTCAGAATTCCCGCCAAGTATCCCGTAATCAATACAATCGTCATCAGCATGGCAATGAGGTAGGACCAGAGGAACGGGATGTGTTCACTGAAAGAGAGCAACAGGGTGTAGAAGAGCAGCAGTGCGATGCCAATCAGCAGATACTGCACAGGGTGGATGGGGGTAAGATGGCGGTGTTCCAGGAAAAATACGATGGCAAAGGTCATGAAGATGAAGAGGTAGGCATATTTGACGCTGCGGGTGGTCTGCTGGTATTGCAGCACCGGCACTTTCATGGTGACACCGAACTCGTTCTCGCTGGTGTTCACACATTGGGGACCATGGCCACATTCGTTCCATTTCAAAACCGTTTGTGAGAAGTCGCGGTTGATGGCCAAAATTTTCCACGAGGCAGAAAAACCATTGTCGGAAACGGTTCGGGTGACGGGCAGGTAATTGCCTTGGAAACTGGGCGATGTGCAATTGGAAGTCAGCTCCACTTCCGTGCTGTTGCCCAGGGGAAGGAACGTCAGCGACTCGGAGCCCTTTACCGGCATCTTTACCGAATAGCTGACCGACTCTCCTGACTGCGTCTTCGACAGTGTGACAGGGCAGCACAGTACGGAACCCATCTGTGCATCTTGGTTGGATTTCATTGAATAAATCGTATCGTTGAAGCTGATCGAGATGTTTTCTGTCAATCCGCGAAAGTCGTTGAGTGCAATCAGTACCTCCGCTTTTGAGATGTCATAGAAAGAGTCCTCAAGTGCGGACAAATCGGGTAGGATAAAACTCCCATTCATATCCAACTCTGCGGAGTAAACCATTGCGTCAAAGATTCCGCGATGACGCTTCTCGGTTTCTACATTCCCTTTTATATGCAACTCTTCAGGAAGAAGATAGAGGTCTTTTTCGCGTTTGTATTTGTCGGGAATGTGGATGACCGGGCCCGTGACTTGTTGGGCCTTGCTCCAAAGTTGGCTCACCTCCGTTTCCGCTTTCGAGGAGGTTTCGTACCGCTCGTTGATCAGCCGCAGGATGAATTGTTGGGGAATCAGCAGGAGTACGCTCAGCAGCCCGATGATGCCGAGCTTCAGGAGCAAGCGGTTGTTCCGTTTTTTCCCTTGACCGTTTTGCGTCTCTGCGTTTTTGGGTTCTCGCACCGGATTCGTCACGGTGTTGAAGGTTTCGTTCTTTGTTTGTGCTTCTTGCGGTTCCATTGCCGCGTTTTCCATTTCTGTTGTCATAATTAATTTGGTTTTAAGTGGTTTGTAAAATATAAAGTACTTTGCGTTTCAAAGTATAAAAGACAAAAAAAATTAGCTTTTACATTCTTTCAAAAAATTTTCAAGGGCATTGATGTGTGCGGTGAAGGCTTCGCGGCCGGAACTCGTGATGATGTAAGTGGTGTTCGGTTTGCGTCCTACGAATTTCTTCTCGCAGCGGATGTAGCCGGCCTCTTCCAAACTGCGCGTATGACTGGCCAGGTTACCGTCGGTAAGCCCCAGCAGCGACTTCAACGTGGCAAAATCCGCCGACTCGTTGGCCACCAGCACCGACATGATGCCCAAGCGGATTTTGCTTTCAAATGTTTTGTTCAGCCCTTCAAGGATGGTCATGACTATTTGGCTTTACGATCAAACAGGAGGATATAGACGATGCCGAAGACGATATGCGCCACGCTGAAACCGAGGAACCAGGTCAGCAGCGCATGCGACATGGTGAAGCAGTCGATGATGCCGAGCAGCAACTCCACGTACCCTAAATAACGGAAAACTGGGTAGGTGTAATGACTGCAGTTGACCAGGGCAAGTCCATAGAATATCAACATGATGGATGAGGTGAGCCCGTAGTGTTGCTGCATCACCAATACGATGCTGAGCACGCCGCCGACAGCCAAGGGAATGAAGAAGTCAAGGAGCATTTGGCCCATCCGTTTGTCGAAGGCGAAACGCAGCTGGTGTCTTTTGGATTTGATGTAAGCAAAGAAAAACACCGTCAGCAGGGAAAGAGCGAAAAGAACCATGCCGGTTATTGCAATGCTTTGGGTGCGTGCCGCAGTGTCCATCACCGCGAAATGTTGCAGTTTTTCGGAGCATGGGAACCAATTTTCCACCCCGATGAAGACCGCCGTTATCAGTGACGCCACCGCTGCAAGCAATCCCACAACAACAATGGAATATCCACTAACTGATTGAAAACGTGATGATTTACTCATCATATCACGAATATCGCTCAAGGTTTTTTCTACTTCTTTTTCCTTCATGATTTAAAAGTACTTTGCGCTGCAAAGATACACAAAATTTCAAATACAACACTTTTTTGAAAATTAAAAATTAAAAATTGAAAATTGAAAACTGAAAACTAATCCCTAATCACTATCCCCTAATCACTATCCCCTAATCACTATCCCCTAATCACTATCCCCTAATCACTATCCCCTAACCACTACTACCCTACCATGAAGTAGGTTTCGGGATATTCGTGGCGGCTTTCCTTCGTACGTTTGCTGAGGGCGTAAGCAAAAGTGAGTGTGCCGATGCGGCCGAGGTACATGTTGAACGTGAGCACCGCCTTGCCGGCCACGGAAAAATCGCCGATGCAGCCCGTGGAAAGCCCGCAGGTGGTGAATGCCGACGTGGACTCAAAGATGATGTTCTTCAACGGAACCAGCGGTTCCAAAAGCCCCAGTGTCACCACGGTTATGAAGATGAAGACCAAGGACATGACAACGATGGAGTAGGACTTGTCCACCAACGAGAACGGGATGGTTTTCTTGTTGAATTCGATTTTGTTCTTTCCCTTGATGGTGGCAAAAAGGGACTTGATGATCACGAAGGCGGTGGTGGTCTTGATACCGCCACCCGTGGAACCCGGCGACGCCCCGATGAAGATGATCAGCGTGACCACCATCAGCATCGGGACGCTGATGGCATTGACATCCACGATGTTGAAGCCGGCCGTGCGCCCCGCCGTCACCTGGAAGAACGCGGTGAACAATTTGTCGAAAAGGGAACTCCTGTTTGCCAGCGTGTTGTCATACTCCATAAAGAAGAAAAGGACCGTACCGACGGCAATGATCACGAAAGAGGTGATGAGGGCGATCTGCGTGCCGATGGCCAGCGATTTCCACCGTTTGCGCTTGCGCTCGCGGATGACCGCCGGCGCGAAAAAGTCGCGCAGCACCACAAAGCCGATACTGCCGACGAAGACCAGCAGCATGATGATGACCTGCGGGAAGTGGCTGTTGACCACGGCCGTGTCCATCAGGCCGTCGGTCCAGAGCGAGAAGCCGGCGTTGTTAAAGGCCGACACCGCATGGAACAGCGCGAAGTAGAACGTCTCCCCGTCGGACGCGAAAAGCCCCGTCGTTTCCCAATACATATATAACATGACGACTCCGATGCCTTCCACGATGAAAATCGTCATGACAATTTCCCGCAGGAAGGAGAAAGAGTCGGACAATTTGTCGGTGGAGAGCATGTCCTTCACCATGTATTGGTAACGGAGGCCCGTGACGGAGTGCGACAGGAACGAGATGAAGAAGGTGGCGAAAGAGAGGATGCTCATACCGCCGAGCTGCATCAGCACCATCAGCACAATCTGGCCGGAGGTGGTGAAGTCGTTGGCGGTGTTCAGCACCGTGAGGCCGGTGACGCAACTGGCACTGGTGGCCGTGAACAGCGCATCGATGAAGGAGATTCCGTGGGTCGTCATCTTCGGCATCAGCAACAGCCCCGTCCCGATGGAGATGAGCACAAAGAACGACAGCATCATCAGCGCGGGCGGACTCAGCTGTATCTTTTTGACAAATGCCATCGCCTTGACAACTTCGATGAAAAAGATGACAAAATAGAGCAGATGGAAGACGATGATGCGCTGGTGGTAGAACTGCACCGTGTTGCGGATGTTGGCGGTGTGTTCATAGATGGCGAAGAAGGCGAAAAGACCCAACGTGCAGAGTATCAGGATGAAGTTAAGTCGTTCATCCTTGAAATACTGTTTAATATTGGAGGAAAAGATGGCGCTGACAATGAAACGGAGGACGTAGAAGATAAAGGCGATGGTGACGATTACGGTGACCAGTGTCTCCTGTTGGGGGGTGAGGTAGCAGCCGTGTTCGTACAGGATGCCGGCCAGTGCGGCCAACGCCAGCAGAAGGGCCAGGATATTGAGCACCCGCTCCACCGTCCCTTGGAGGTTGACGAGGCGGAAGTTTAGTTTTTTCTTGAAATAGTCGAATGGTGTGAGCGGCATCGTCCCTTACTGGTTTTTCCTGATGAAGTTTTCGATGTCGTGCGAGCGTCCGAACAGCACGAAGCAGTCGTTGGCCTGGATGTCGGTGGAGTTCTCGGGCACACCGATGATGTGGCTGGTTGCCTCGTCGCCGTCCTCTTCCGTGGAGAAGTTGCGGCGGATGGTGATCAAGCTGAGGCGGTAGGCGTCACGCAGGTTGAGGTCGGCGATGGTGAGGCCGACGGTTTTGCTGGGCGGCACCACCTCGGCGATTTTGTAGCCGTCGGGCAGCTGGAGGTACGACAGGATGTTCGGGTTCAGCAGCCGTTCCGCAAAGAGGGTGCCGACCTCGTCCTCGGGCGAGAGGAACTCGGTGATGCCCATCTTTTCGAGGATGGTCCGCTGGTTGTTGCCCATGGTGCGGCAGATGATGCGTTTCACGCCGATGTCCAAAAGGTTGGCCGTGCACAGCAGGCGCTTCACGAAATCCTCACCGATGGCGACGACCACGGCATCGAAATCCTGTATGTTTTCGGCCAAAAGGGCGCGTTTGTTGGTAGCGTCAATGCAGACGGAGTAGGCCACTTCCTCCGACAGATCCTGTATCACCTTGATGTCGGAGTCAATCACCAGCACTTCCGCTCCGCGCTCCGACAGCGCCGTCGCAATCGACGATCCGAAATGGCCTGCGCCTATAATGGCAAATCTTTCATTCGACATAATGCTTCAAAATTTTCTCGGGCGGCAAAAATACAAATTTAGTTCATAAAGTTCATCATGTTTGTAAAGTTAAAAGTTGAGGCGCATAGTCATGCGTCAAACTGGTGGTAACGGATAAAGTATAAGGTCAGGGAAAGTACGGGCATAATTTCAAGAATGTTCGTTAAAACAGAACATATTGCTCGCCACCTTTGTTGTTCAATTGCTTCTTATATGCTGTCAAATCAATTTCAACAGACACACCTATTTCGCCAGCGACAATAGACGCTGCCAGTTGGATTTCTTTTTCAGAAACAAGTTCTGCAACTCTAACTAAATCCATGCGCATTAGCAATTCTTTGTTGATCATGCGTTTAGCATCGGGAAAAGAGACCGCTTCCAAGAAATCTCTGACGATTTCGGAATTAAGAAGACACCATGTAATGATTGCATTCTCCAATTTGCTAAAACTCAAATAGTAACAGGTATCATCCAACATCAGTGGTTTTCTTGTTTTGGGTATAACAAGAGAAAAATGAAATGTTTTATAAAGACCTGAAATAGCAACCTTGTAAGGTTCAAAAGCATAATCGCCTATACCAAAAATTGAAAAATCTGGTTTCCCCTTATAAATGCTTGATTTTCTTGATGTAAATGCTTCTTTGTGACTTTGTAAGTAATTCCAAGTCAAGGGATAATCTTGAATGGTGGAGGTATCTTGACCTATTCTTTTTTGGGTGATAATCGTATATTTACAGCAATCTTGAATAATATTATTTTTTAAATCAGAACTTTTAAGGATACCGTACACCAATTCTTCTTCCAACGGAGTTATTTCATCCAATTTGTTGATATACAAATTATCGCCTTTTGTCAATTCCATAACATTAGAGCAATCATGTTTTACTCCTTGTCTCCATACATATTGGGATTTTCCGTCAATATTTGGGATTTTGTCTTGAAAACTAATGTTATGATAAAACTTTTCGTTAGCCCATCCAAATTTGTTTTGTTCCTTTCCAGAATAAAAGTCAATTTCCTTGCATTGATATTCAGGGTCGATTCCCATTTTGCAACAAAAAAGGGAAGCACCTACCGAAACAGAAAACTCCTTTCTACTATCTATTTGATATTCAGATAATTTTCCTATTCTAAAATTATAACGTTTTTGTTCATATAGCAGATTTTTTATGACTGAATTTTTTAAAAGCAGAGCAATATAACCTTTCTGACTACTGAATTTTTTTAATAAGAGAGTCGTTATATATTCTGCAATATCAAAATTCCCCTTACCTGTAATTGCCTCAATGCCGCTATGGTGTTTGAAATTCTTTTTTTCAGGAAGATTGGATGAGTCCATTGCTCCTAAGGCGGAGTTCGTAACCCACGGGGGATTCCCAATCACTAATGTTTTCTTGTTTTCAGTTTTTATTGTTGCAAAATCAAATTGAAAAACATTTTTATGAATAATTCTGATCTTTGGTTTCGAAACAACAGGATTCTGCAGATAGTGGTTCAATATGTTGAATTTGCATTGCCATACATAAGGTTCGTGAATTTCAATTCCAATGACTTCACTAATATTTGGGAAAGCGTCAAGGGATGCAACTATAAAATTACCTTTTCCACAAGTGGGTTCTATAATAATATCAGGGGTCACCTCTTGAGATACCAATGCTACTATCCCTTTGGCAAGTTTCGCATTTGTTTGGTAATCACCGTATTCAGCACGGTTTTCTGCTGCACAATCATCAGGTATAGTTTGAAGCAACTTCTGGAATTGAATAATTTCTTCTTGAGATGAGAAAAAATCCTCACATCCGCAGACCTCTTTTAGTTGGGCATTCAAATCGACTATGCTCACATAATTTTTTATAACCTGCTGGAAAAATTCAATACAACTCGGTGGTATTTCGACATCAAAGACACCCATAATGCCTATATCATTTTTGTAATACCAACCACTCTTGTTTTCAAATCCACTACTCTTTGGTACTGGAGTCTCCACTGTAAAGCATTGGAAATGGTCAGATAGCCCTGTTTGGGTTTGGTCTTTATAATCTGTTTTGCCAATTGATGAAGAGTAATTTCATCCGCTGGTATATTGCGGTCTTCCAGATAAGCAACGATGTCCTCTTCATTGGCTCCGTCTTTTATCATTTCACGCAACCGATAGGTCGTTGTATAGTCTGCCGTTCGCTCTTTTGAGACGAAAGCACAACTTACAAAATTCAACACACACGTTTTTTGTTCTCGGATTGTCAATCTTTTCATAAACAAAAATCAATAAATTATATCCTAATCCAAATATTTTTTGTTTTGCATCCTTAAAAGGGCATGAAGACTGAGGTTGCTTTATTGAGGTTACCTTAATATCAGTTTGTATTTCTGTGGAAGGGAGGTCTATCCCATTTGCGGAAGATCCGATAGAAACGGAGTACTTTGCAGATAATTGCTGCTGAAACTTATGCTCTACATACGTTCCCACGGCTTTCCCGTCCGTTATACCAAACAATTCTTTGTTTTTGAATTTGGATTCTGCTTCACAAAAGGTCTTGGCTTCTGCTTTTAAAATGTCTAATGTCAATTTCTTCTTCATCTTCTTTAATTTCTGCTAATATGGATTAACAGCGGCAAAAATACTCAAAAAAATTAAAATATCTATAGAGTATCTCCAATTCACAAAGATTGGATGGTTTCATTTTGTTGACTATAATGAACAAAATGAAAAAATATTAAATTTTGTTCATTATGATGAACATTTTTAAAACGGTCACTGACACCAACAAAAGCGCTAGAATAGACAAACATTTCTTCGTTCTATAAGGAATGGGAGGCATAATATTTTCTTTTGTCGGGAAAAAATCGCGGCAAAGATACGCTCTTTCTGATAATCTGGAATATTGCATGATTGCACTTCGGAAAGTGCAGTTTTCATAAAAAGTTGCACTTCGCGAAGTGCAGTTTGAAAAATTTTACTACTTTTGCAAAAATTTTCGATATGGAGAAACTCTACGATTCTTTCCGCCTTGCGCTTGAACTCACCCCTATGGAATATGTCAGAAGTTTTCATGACAGAATTAACTGGAAAAACCGATTGATTGGCCTATTAGGGCAAAAAGGCGTTGGTAAATCAACACTTTTATTGCAGCACATCAGGAATTTTGACAACATTGATGAGACACTGTATGTTCAAGCAGATGACTTGTATTTTGCAGGACATGGTTTATACGAACTGGCATACGATTTTTTAAAAAAAGGTGGGAAAAAACTGTACATCGACGAAATTCATAAATATAAAGGATGGTCAACTGAGATAAAAATGATTTACGACAGATTGCCCCTTCTTTCAGTGGTTTATTCGGGTAGTTCACTGCTGGCATTGAAAAAAGGGACTTCAGCTGATCTAAGCCGAAGAGCCATTGAATATACCATGCCTGTGCTTTCTTTCAGGGAATACCTAAACATCAACAACAAATGGGGTCTCAAGACGTCCTCTTTGGATGACATTCTAAAAGGTCACGTTGATTTCCCGTATGGTGAACATCGTCCTCTGAAATATTATTCTGAATATATCAAGAACGGGTGCTATCCTTTTTTCAAAGAAGAAGATTTCCATCTGCGATTGAAGCAGGCCATCAATGAGACTGTGGAACACGACATCCCGAATTATGCAGAAATGCCTGTGGCATCAGCAGTTAAATTGAAGAAGCTTATGTATGTACTTGCCAATAGTGTACCTTTCAAACCGAATTACAGCAAACTTGCTCGTGACCTCAACATTGGCCGGAACCAGTTACCCGACTACATCGAATACCTTGAATCGTCACGGATTTTCAATGCCTTGAAAGAAAAGGGGACAGGCGATGCCATTATGCAAAAGGTTGAGAAACTCTATCTTAACAATAGCAATATAGCGTATGCTGTCTCTGACACAAAACCTGATGAAGGTAGCATACGTGAGACTATGTTCCTTACATGGATGCAGGAAGTCCATAGTATAACCTCCTCAAGGATTTCGGATTTTGAAATAGAAGGCATCACTTTTGAAGTCGGTGGGAAAAACAAGAAAGACAATCAGGTCAAAGAAGCCAATATCGCCTATTTGGTAAAAGACAATATTGAATACGCTTTTGGGAATTCTATTCCAATTTGGATGTTTGGATTTGTATATTGACCCTCACCATTCCGTGGACCGGCGCACAGGCCATCGCCTTTGGTTCATAAAGTTCATCATGTTTGTAAAGTTAAAAGTTGAGCCGCACCGGATCGTTCCATTTTGTTGCCTACAATGAACAAAATGAAAAATGAAATTTTGTTCACTATGATGAATACTGAATGTTACTTGTTCTAGGTGATTGGACAAATTGGGAATACTATTGTCTTATGTCAGTTGCTATTATACCCAAATTTCAATGTACCTCCCACATTTCCTCCTTCGCCCGTTTCACGGCGGCCTCGATCTCGGAAATCACCCGTTCCTGTTCTTCCTCCGACAGGCGGGGAGCGAATTTGAACGGGAAGACCTTATTGGAGGTTACGCAAAGAGTCCATTGTAAAGCCCCTGTGTAGGAGGGCATCATTTGGAGACGAAGAAATAGGGAAGGTTTCCACTTTCTCACTTCGCGAATGTTATCCAATCGGATATTTCCTTTACGGCGGAATATCGTGTGCTTTCGACGGATATGCAAATAGTTGTCTGATATAGAGACCGTCTCCTCGCCTGCAATCTGCCACATCAATTGATCTATTGTTACAAGATAAAGGGGGAACCAGAAAATTGTCGCAATAACAAAAGCGGAAAGTTCTCCTGACATAACGGTGACCAAAATCGTAAATCCGACCATGATAAACAGGATAAACGCAGGATGTCCGCTGTCGTATGGCCGGCTGCGGCAGATTATCGTTTCGGTGTCACGGTTATTGTCCTCTTTGCAAGGAGAATCCATAATCTCTACAATTTGAGAGCGCAAAAATAGTGAAAAAGATAATTCCCGCCTTCAAACTTTCCAACTTTATAAACCTGATGAACTTGACAAACTTTATCGTACCTTTGCCGCTCATTTCTGATTTAATATTTTCACCCTAATGAGCACGATTTTAGAAGCCGAAAACGAGATCATCGAAGAGTTCGAGTTGTTCGATGACTGGATGGATAAATACAACTATATCATTGAGTTAGGAAAAAGTCTGCCGCTAATTGACCCGCAGTACAAGGACGAGCAGCACCTCATCCCGGGATGCCAGTCGCAGGTGTGGCTGCACGCCGATTTTGCGGACGGGAAGCTGGTTTTCCGCGCCGACAGCGACGCCATCATCACCAAGGGCATCATCAACCTGCTGATCCGCGTGCTGTCGAACCGCACCCCGCAGGAGATCGCCGACGCGCCCCTCGCCTATATCGACCAGATCGGCCTCAAGGAACACCTGTCACCCACCCGTTCCAACGGCCTGATGTCGATGATTGAACAGATTAAGGGGTACGCGGAGAAATATAGGGGATAGGGGATAGTGAATAGGGGATAGTGAATAGGGGATAGTGAATAGTGAATAGGGGATAGATGTAGAGACGGGATGCGAGGATACGGAGATGCGGGGATACGTATAATCGTATAATCGCATAATCAAAAAAACGAAAAATGATATCAATCAATAAATTATCGGTTAATTTTACAGGGGAATTCCTGTTTCGGGATGTTTCGTTTGTGGTGGGCGACCGCGACCGCATCGGGTTGGTAGGGAAGAACGGCGCGGGGAAATCGACGCTGCTGAAAATCCTGCACAAGCTGCAGGAGCCGACCTCCGGCGAAATCACCATCACGGCGGGGCACCATACCGGCTACCTGCCGCAGGAGCTGCACGGCGTTTACGACACCACCGTCTGGAACGAGACAATGACGGCTTTCACCGAACTGAAGTCTTTGGAACGGCGCATTGCCGACATCACCCAGCAGCTGTCCGACCGCACCGACTATGAGAGCGACAGTTACGCAAAACTGGCGCAGCAGCTGTCGGATCTCACCGACCGTTTCCACCAGCTGGGCGGCGCCACCATGGAGGGCGACGCGGAGAAGGTGCTCACCGGCCTCGGTTTCCGGCAAAGCGACTTCGCCCGCCCGATGAAGGAGTTCAGCAACGGCTGGCAGATGCGCGTGTCGCTCGCCAAGATCCTGCTCCAGAAGCCCGAAGTCATCCTCCTCGACGAGCCGACCAACCACCTCGACATCGAATCCATCCAGTGGCTGGAAGATTACCTCGCCAACTACGAAGGCGCACTCATCCTCGTGTCGCACGACCGCGCCTTCCTCGACCGCGTCACCAACCGCACCGTCGAAATCACCTTCGGCAACATCCAAGACTACAAATGCAGCTATTCCGAATATGTGCAGCAGCGTTTGGAACGCATTGAGGCACAACAGAATGCCTACGAAAATCAGCAGAAGGAAATCGCCCAGATTGAGAAGTTCATTGAGCGGTTCCGCTACAAGGCCACCAAGGCCAAACAGGTGCAGAGCCGCCTGAAACTGCTGGACAAGATGGACAAAATCGAGGTGGAAGACATTGACAACTCGCACATCTCGTTCCGGTTCCCGCCCGCCCCGCATTCCGGCCGTGTTACCGTGGAAACGGAGCACCTCTCCCTCGGCTACGATGGAAACGAGGTTTTGCAAGATATTGATTTCCATTTGGAAAGAGGCGAAAAAGTGGCGTTTGTCGGGCGCAACGGCGAAGGTAAATCCACCATGGTGAAAGCCATCGTGGGCGAACTGCAACCGATGCACAGCGAGGTGAAATTGGGCCATCAGGTGGTCATCGGCTACTACGCCCAGAACCAGGCGCAGAAGCTGAACCCCGACAAAACCGTCTTCGAGACCATCGACGATGTGGCGGTCGGCGACATCCGTCCCAAAATCCGCACCATCCTCGGCAGCTTCCTCTTCTCCACCGAAGACACCGAGAAAAAAGTGAGCGTGCTGTCGGGCGGCGAAAAAGCCCGCCTCGCCCTCGCCAAGCTGCTCCTCTCCCCGTTCAACCTGCTCATCCTCGACGAGCCGACCAACCACCTCGACATGCAGTCGAAGGACGTGCTCAAAAGCGCCCTGCTCCAGTACGAGGGCAGCATGATCCTCGTGTCGCACGACCGTGACTTCCTGCAAGGACTGAGCACCAAGGTGTTCGAGTTCCGCGACCACAAAATCAAAACCTACCTCGGTGACGTGTACGACTTTTTGGAGAAAAAGAAAATTGACTCGCTCAACGCTTTGCAAATTCCTGTAAAAGATGGAAATGCAACAGCCACCCCACAGAAAGTCAGTGCCAACAAGGTCAATTACGAACAGAAAAAGGCACAGGAGGCGGCCAAACGGAAAAAGGAGAATCAGGCCAGAAAGTTGGAAAGAGAAATTGAGGAACTGACTGCCCGGAGAAACGAAATCGAACTGAAACTGGCGATGCCCGAACAGTACGCCGCCGAAATCGCCTCCGGCGAATTGTACAAGGAATACGAAACCATCAAGAACGCCATCGAGGAGAAAGAATGGGAATGGATGGAATTAATTGATAATTAGGGGATAGGGTATAGTGATTAGGGTATAGTAGAGACGCGGTGTACCGCGTCTCAATAACCGAAAAAACGACAACGCCCCCGTAGAGACGTTTCATGAAACGTCTCTACAAACAGAAATTAAAATTACATATTGACAACAAATGGATTACAAAAATATAACCGTTATTGCGTTTGATGCGGACGACACGTTGTGGGACAACGAGCCTTTTTTCCGTAACGCGGAGCACAAACTGTGCGAGATGCTGGCTCCGTACGGGACGGAGGAGGAGTTGTCCGACCGTATCTTCGGAGTGGAGATGGCCAACATGCCCGACTACGGTTACGGCGCTATCGCCTTCACGATGTCGCTGATAGAGAGTGCTATAAAAATCAGCGACGGCAAGATTTCCGCCCGCGAAATCGGGGAGATCATCGAGATGGGGCGGCAGCTGTTGCGCCTGGATGCCGCGCCGCTGGACGGGGTGGCGGAAACCCTCCGCACTCTGAAGGAGAGCGGGAAATACCGGCTGGTGGTCTTCACAAAGGGGGAACTGCTTACGCAGGAGAACAAGCTGAAACGGTCAGGACTGCGGCCCTTTTTCGACAAGGTTTTCATCGTTTCCGACAAAAAAGAGGCGAATTACCAAGGGCTTTGCCATGACTTGCAGATTGAGCCGGAGCAGCTTCTGATGGTGGGCAATTCCCTGAAATCGGACATCCTGCCCGCCCTCAACATCGGGGCTACGGCTATTTACATCCCTTACGAAATCATGTGGCAGCACGAAATCATCGACCATTTCGAGCACGAACGGATGCGGCAGGTCAGTAACATCCGTGAACTGCCGACAATTTTGCAAACATTATAAACGTGCAGTCTGACAAACATTATAAACTTTGTCGTACTTTTGCACCCTCAATTTTTACAAATATATATTATGGCAAACGAACTTTCAGAACAAGAAGTTATCCGTAGAAAAAAATTGGACGATTTCACGAATCTTGGCGTAAATGCTTATCCGGCGCCCCTTTACGAGGTGAATGCCACCAGTAAGGAGATTTTGGAAAAATATCCAGAAGACAATACCCTTTTCCAGAATGTCAGTTTCGCGGGACGTATTATGAGCCAGCGCATTATGGGTGCGGTTTCGTTTTACGAACTGCAGGATGCGGTCGGCAAGATCCAGATTTATGTGAAACGCGACGAAATATGTCCGGGCGAGGACAAAACGATGTACAATTCCGTTTTCAAGAAACTGGACATCGGTGACATCATCGGTGTGAAGGGCTTCGTGTTCACTACACAGACCGGCGCCATCAGCATCCATGTCAAGGAATTCACGCTGCTGTGCAAGTCGGTGCGCCCTCTGCCCATCGTGAAGGAAAAGGACGGCACCACTTACGATGCGTTCTCCGATCCCGAACAGCGCTACCGCCAGCGCTACCTTGACCTCATCGTCAACCCGCATATCAAGGATACGTTCATCAAACGCACCAAACTGGTGAATACGATGCGTAACTTCTTGAACGAAAAGGGCTATTTGGAAGTGGAAACCCCGATTCTCCAGCCCCTTTACGGAGGTGCCGCCGCACGCCCGTTCAAAACGCACCACAACACCCTCGACATGACGCTCTACCTGCGCATCGCCGACGAGCTATACCTTAAGAAGCTGATTGTCGGTGGCTTCGACGGCGTCTATGAGTTCTCGAAAGACTTCCGCAACGAAGGCATGGACCGCTTCCACAACCCCGAATTCACCCAGATGGAGCTGTATGT
This sequence comes from Bacteroidales bacterium, assembly GCA_016285085.1. Taxonomy (GTDB): domain Bacteria; phylum Bacteroidota; class Bacteroidia; order Bacteroidales; family WCHB1-69; genus UBA1756. The sequence goes on along the minus strand of JAEEQA010000012.1, from coordinate 18,514 downwards.
GGCCTACAAGGACTACGAATGGATGATGAACCTCGTGGAGGAGATGGTGGAGGCTGTGGCGATTGCGCTGCACGGCACTACCCAGGTGCAGGTCGGCGAGAACCTCATCGACTTCAAACGCCCGTGGAAACGCTACACGATGTTCGAAGCCATCGAACACTTCACCGGCACCGACGTCTCCAACATGGACGAGGCGCAGCTGGCCGCCTTCGCCAAGAGCGTGGGCGTTGCCGTGGACAGCACGATGGGAAAAGGCAAGCTGATTGACGAAATTTTCGGAGAAACGGCGGAGTCAAAACTCATCCAGCCGACGTTCATCTACGACTATCCCGTTGAAATGTCGCCGCTTACGAAGATGCACCGTTCCAAACCCGGCATGACCGAGCGTTTCGAGGCGATGTGCAACGGCAAGGAGCTTTGCAACGCATACTCCGAGTTGAACGACCCGATTGACCAGCGTCGCCGCTTCGAGGCGCAGCTGGAACTCGGCAAGCGCGGTGACACCGAATCCATGGTGCTTGACGAGGACTTCCTCCGCGCCCTTGAGTTCGGCATGCCGCCCACCGCGGGCCTCGGCATCGGCATCGACCGTCTGGCCATGATCATGACCAACTCACCCTCCATCCAGGACGTGCTGCTCTTCCCGCAGATGCGGCCCGAAAAGAAGGAGACGCCGACCGAAACTCCGGCAGAGACGAAATAAAGAAAAAGGCACTGAATTTCAGTGCCTTTTTTGATGTATCGGAATCAATAAATTCGCGAAATCTACGTAGTTGGCGATTAGTGCTTGTGTCCACATCCGCCGCATCCACCGCCGCAACCTGTGGAGCCTTTCGGAGCCGTGCAGCATTTCGGCAATTTGGCACGGGCCTCGGGGTCGGCCTTTACGTTGTCGGCATCATACCCCAAGTGGCGGATGCCTTCCCGCAACTTGTCCACATTCGTGTTTTTTGCATCAAAAGTGATGGTGACTTTCGCGGTTTTCATGTCGTAGGCGCACTCCTTCACGCCCGGCCATTGCGGAATGTTCTCCATCATGATTTTCTTGCATTGTTCGCAAGTTCCGTTTGTTTGGATTGTAACGGTTTGTGTTTTAACTTGTTGTTGTGCCAAAAGGGTGAATGTCATCGCAAACAGGACAACAAACGAGAGGATTTTTTTCATAAGAAAACGTTTTGTTGGATAAAGTTCATAAAACCGCAACAAAAGTACATCATTTTCGTAAAATGCAGCAACGGTTTTTATGAAAAATCGTGAAAATGGCTGTTTATGAGAAAATATGCACTAACAGGTGGAATAGGAACGGGTAAAACCTTTATATCCAAGGAGTTTATAAAGAAGGGGATTCCTGTGTTCTATGCGGACGAGGAAGCAAAGAAGTTGTATGCCCGCGAGGAGGTTGTCGAACAGCTCCGCCAGCTTTTTGGAGATCAAATTTTTACTGATAATAGACTGGATTTCAAAAAGCTGGGTGCAGTTATTTTCTCCAATCCCGCGAACCAGCAGCAGTTGGAAACGCTCATCCACCCCTTGGTGATGGCCGAATTTGAACAGTGGGCAGCGGAACAGGGCACAGAGGAGGTGATGATGGAGTCCGCTATCATTTTCGAGGCCCATTTGGAAAAATATTTTGACAAAGTGTTCGTTGTCAATGCGTCGGTTCCGGTACGGGTGGCGCGGGTGAAACGCCGCAATCCCGATTGGACGGAGGAGGAAATTCTGGCTCGCATCAATGCCCAGATGTCGCAGGAGGAGAAGTGCCGTCTCGCCGATGAAATAATTGAACACGAGGAAGATATATAGGATATGACATCGAATGAACTCTTTTGTGCCTTTTCCGGGAAAAAGGTGCTCGTCCTCGGCGACGTGATGATTGACGCCTATTTGCAAGGGAGGGTGAACCGGATTTCACCGGAAGCCCCTGTCCCCATTGTGGACATTGAGGAACGATACTACCGTTTGGGAGGTGCCGCCAACGTCGCCCTCAATTTGCAGTCGCTGTCAGCCACCCCCATTCTTTGTTCGGTCATCGGCAACGATGAAAAAGGCGAGCTTTTCAGCCGATTGATGGCTGAAAAACAGATGGATACAACGGCGCTGGTTCGTTCCGAAAACCGCAAAACCACCATCAAGTACCGCGTGATTGGCAACCGTTTGCAGATGCTGCGGATTGACGAGGAGGACCGCCACCCTTTGGATGAAAAAGAGACGGACGATTATCTTTCAACAATCAAGAAAATAGTTGACAATCAAGAAATTGATGCTATTGTTTTCGAAGATTATGACAAGGGAGTTCTGACACCGGGCGTTATTCGTTTGGTTGTCGGCTGGGCACGGGAGCGTGGTATTATAGTGACCGTTGATCCTAAAAAGAGGAATTTTAATCATTATCAGGGTGTTACGTTGTTCAAGCCGAATCTCAAGGAGTTGCGGGAGGGCATGGAAGTCTCCCTGACGGATGATTCGGAGGAGGGGATTCATCAGGTGATGAAATCCTTTGCTGCGGACAATGCCATAGACTTGGTTTTCACGACGTTGTCGGAGAGGGGCGTGGCCATTTACGACCGACGGGCGGACCGTTTTTACACGCAGCCTGCGTATTTGCGCAAGATCAGTGACGTTTCCGGTGCGGGCGACACGGTCATCTCTGTTGCAACACTTTGTTTGACAGCTGGATTGGACACGCTTCGGACGGCCCAAATCGCCAATTTGTCGGGCGGCATTGTGTGCGAGCACAGCGGTGTCGTTCCCATCCCCCCCGAACAAATGAAACAGGAGATTGAAAAATATAGTCTGCTGTAAGTACATTATATATATGTATAAACCATTTTGAAAAGAAGATGGAAGACCACGACGTAACTTACCGTTTTTCCGCGCCAATCCAGATAAAAATGTGTGATTTGGATCCGTTTGCCCATGTGAACAACGGCGTTCAATGCAACTATTTCGACTATGGCCGCAGTCGCTATTTTGAATCGGTCTTCGGCGAGAAGATCGATTGGCTGAATATGGATATGGTATTGGTACACACGGAGTTGGATTTTAAAAATCCGATTAAAGTCCATGATGATATTGTTTGTGAAACCTCCATATATCGTATTGGGAACAAGAGTGTTTCTATGATCCAGCAGCTGCGGTGTGCCCAAACGGGAATTGTTAAAACGGTGTGCAAAAGCGTGCTCGCGGGGTTTGACCGGGCGACAGAAAGTTCCATTCCCATTCAGGAAAAATACAAGGAGGCCATCCGGAAATTTGAAGGAATTTAACCGCTTGCATATATTTGTTATTATTCTGTAAATTTTAAAAATTCTCCGAAAAATTGGCATGGCCATACTAGGTAAATTTGGGCACTTGCTGTGATTTTATCGTATATCCTTGATTTTCAGAAATAAAAAAATTTTCAAAAAATTAACCGAAACACTTGAAATTGGGTGTCGGGTTGTTGTATCTTTGCGGTGTCAAAAAACAAGGGTTGGCACCCCTTATTGCAGTACAGTTTTTGGAATGATGAACTTTATAAATTAAAAGCTCAAGGATGCCTATGTCTGAATTTACTATCAATTTTTAACAAATTGACGATGATACTGCATCATACGATGTAATACTGCGAAAGTGTAAGTTGTTTGATTGTTTAAACCCTAAAAAAAGTAGTTATGAAAAGATTTTTATTGATTTTAGCTTTAGGTTTGATGTTGTTCCCCTCATTTGGGAAGAAAGTCATTGTCATAGAGGTCACGAAGGAGGGTGACGGCTGGCAGAATTTGTTCAATTGTTACCGTGAGGTGACTACCACCTACGTCGGGGAACAAAACGGGGTGCCGTGTGCCACGCTGAACTGTCTTGGAGCGGGCTACACATGGTGCCGCGCTTCCCGTCAGATTGGAGAAATGAGTTTTGGACATTCTACCAATGATGTGCACAATGTACTTGGTAACGAGCAGATTATAAATGCTATTAACAGCCTGATTGAGGAGTCTGAAACGGCATTCGCACGACAGACGAGAGCATCTTCAGCCTCCAAGAAGGTGGCTGTCTGCAGTCGGGGCAAGACCACGCTCTATTTTGTCAAGGCCAGCTGGAACTATGTCACGAGAGGTGGGCAGCCGACAGCCAAGATCGTCATCACCATTGAAGAGGATGACCGTTCACTGCTCAACCAACGAATTTAACCAACAAGTATCAATTTGAAGAATGGGGAGGCATGGTTGTATCTTCCGTTTTCGTACAGGTGCTTCCATTGTGTGAAAAAATGATTGATAAACCATAGTTTCTCCATTCTTTTTAAATGAAAGATTGAAATATCGATTGTTATGAAAAGGTGTGTATTCCTGTGTCTGGTTTTTCTAGTTGTCGTTATTATGCGGGCGGTTGCCCAACCGCATATCTCTATGGCTTTTGAGCTGGAAGACGAGTGGACACTTACAAGCAGTGTGGAAAGAATCCAGCAGCAGGGGATGGTAGGGTGTGTGGACGGAGATATTTTATATTGCTGCTGCCGGCGCGGTTTTCAAAACAAGGAGGACGGTTACAAAGCGATCGTTACAACCATTGACCTCACCACAGGTGCAGAGGGTAGTTTCGCACTCGTTCTTCCTGAAAAGAAGGTGAATGCCACTTCTGCTAGAAAATATTGGATTCGAGGAATTTGCATTGAGTCCAACCGACTGTTCCTGCTGATGCAAAATGGGATTCTTGTGTATCAGAATGGGAAGGGGGACCGGTATGAATTCACGAAAAGAATTGACTCTGACTTGCCGGACCGGGCACAATCGGAGAACGGGAGGCTGACAGTGGTGGAACGGATCCCCGAAGAAGGGCGTTTTATGATTCGGCGGCAACATGACCGGACGGGAATGCTGGATTCGGTGTTTGACGTGAAGCTTCCGGGGCCTTTCATGATTCAATACGACCCCAATGGCTTTGTGAAAATGATGGACCATTCCCTTTATTTCTTGGCCTCGCCATCGTTGAGGATTGAGAAATATTCCGATAACGGTGATTTGCAGGCGGTCATTGCTCCGGAGATTCCGGAATGGGCACCTATGCCGGACGAACTGGTTCGGAAAATTTCCGCCATGCCCTACAGCAGCGACCGGGCGATGTACACCTTTTCGCAAGGCAAGGGATATTCCTTTCCGCTGGAAATCAATCCATTGGATGATTCAACACTGCTACTCGCCTACCATCATTATCGTCGTTCTGAAAAGAAAGAACAGGTTCTTTCCGCCGTGGTGCATTATGATACGGAAGGCACTGTGACGAAAGTTGAAGGGCCATACACCTTTTTTTCCCCGCAGGATTCGGTGATTGGCACTGCGGCCTTCCCGCTCTACTATGCGCGGCGCGAGTTGTGCCTTCAGGTGACGGACGGAAACCGTATCGTTCAAGTGGTGCGGGAGGCTCCGGTCGAGTGGCGCGGAATGACGGGGCGGCAGTATGCCGATGCCGTGGACCGGTACTTTGCCGACCATCCACCCGTTGTTCGGGTGCGGGTGGCGAGATTGCGTACAGGTGGTGCGGAGCGGAAATGCGACATCAACAGTTTGGGGTTGCAAACCTATGAGGGTGAAGCGTTCTCTGTCAGTGATAATTCCCCTTCCAAAGCTGTCTTTCTCATGAACAATCCGCCGCAGTGCCACAACTGCGAGGCTGCCCTGTTGAACCTCCTCAGTTCAGTTGACACCTCCGTCTGCAAGATTTTCATTGTTTTTAACAACGCGGACAGCTTTCTTGCCAAAAAAGATCTAATCGCAAATGTCCGGCAACATCTGTCAACTCCGTTCGTCCCGCTGTTCGTGCCAACAGAAACGAAAGATGCCTTTTTGAAAGAGATGGGAACCTTGGTTTATCCGATTGTGCTGTTGAAGGAAGCAGGAACATCGGCGGCTGTCATCCTCCCGAATGACGCCATTTTTACGGAAAATTTGACAAGCAGTACCTTGAGAAAGGAATGTGTAAGATATTTCGCCCGGTTTCTGCATCAGAAAGGAGGTGTGGGAAAATGAAATTAGTTGTACCTTTGCCACCCTAATTTCAAGCGATGGACTATACGATAGATTTCTCAAAAATAACCCAATACGACAATCTGGAATTTGTTGCCAAACAAGTTGTTGAGGGTTTTATTACCGGTATTCATAAAAGTCCGATGCACGGATTCTCCGTGGAGTTTGCGGAACATCGTCAGTATAATACCGGCGAACCGACCAAGCACATTGACTGGAAACTCTATGCCAAAACGGACAAACTGTTTGTAAAGTGTTACGAGGAAGAAACGAATCTACGCTGCCATCTGGTAATTGATAATTCGTCCTCCATGTACTTCCCATTGCAGAACAGCTATACGCTGGCATCGCCCAACAAAATCTTCTTCTCCATCTATGCGGCAGCCGCCCTGATACAAATGCTGAAGAACCAGCGGGATGCCGTCGGGCTGAGTGTCTTTTCAGACAAACTGGAACTTCACACCCACGCACGAGGAGGAGAAATGCACCAAAAGATGATCTATCGTGAATTGGAGAAACTGCTTCGTCCGATTTCAGCCGAAGTCCAACGGAAGTCCATGGTGACCGACACGCTCCATCGCATCGCCGAACAGATTCACCGCCGCTCGATGGTCATCATCTTCAGCGACATGCTCGAATCCAACCGGAATACGGAAGAACTGCTCCTCGCTCTCCAGCACCTGCGCCACAACAAGCACGAGGTGATCCTTTTCCACACCTACCACAAGAAACTGGAGTTTGACTTCGCCCTGGAGAACCGGCTTTACCGCTTTGTGGATATGGAGTCCGGAGAAGAGTTGAAAATCCACTCGAACCAGATCAGAGACTACTATAAAGCCGCCATCGGTGACTATTTTCAGGAGTTGAAAATCAAGTGCGGTCAATATCAAATAGATATGATTCCCGCCGACATCACCAAAGGTTTCGACCAAATTCTGCTGCCGTACGTACTGAAACGTCAAAAGGCGAATTAGTACCGCAGTTACCTATCCTACTGGAATTACGATGCAAGATCCTCTCCTATGATGAGAGGAGGTGATTGCTTTTATCCGCTATTTAAGAAGGAGATTAACAATAATATTCAGAAATGCCCTGCATTATGGAGGAACCGTCATGTCTCAAGAAGGAAAAAGTCCGTTATGTGTCCCCTCGCCTGACCATACCGCAATGGGCGGCTTCCGACCGTCCAAGGGAAAAATACTTGGCAAATGGCGGCCGCTATGTCAGCGACGCAGAACTGATTGCCATATTGCTGCGAAACGGGAGCAAGGAGGAGTCCGCTGTGGAACTTGCCAAACGGCTTTTGGCAGATAATGAGAATAGCATCAACAAGTTGGCAGACAACACGGTGGACGATTTGATACGGATAAACGGGATTGGGAAGGTGAAAGCCATCACCCTGCATGCCGCCTTTGAGTTGGGTCGCCGCCGCCGCGCCGAAGAAGTGGAACAGGTCGGGAAAATAACGTGTATGGAGGACATCGTCTCCTTGATGCAGAGCAGACTGGCGGAAATCGACCACGAGGAATTCTGGGTGGTCTATGTAAACCAGGCCAACGCTATCCTGAAGGTGGAACGGGTTGGGTCAGGTGGCCTGACCTCCACTGTCGTGGATGTGCGCAGTATCATCAAAACAGCCGTTGCAGTCAGTGCCACGGGGCTGTTCCTGTGCCACAACCACCCCTCCGGGAGTCTGAAACCCAGCGAACCTGACATTTCATTGACACAGAAAATCCGTAGGGCAGCGGAAGTGTTCGACATCCACATACTGGACCATATCATCCTACACAAAGAGAACGCCTACAGCTTTTATGCCGAAGGGCTTCTGCTTTGACGCCATATACCATCGTTCTTTGAAAGACTGGAAGGAAGGGCTAAGAATATTACTTCGTTTCAACTTCCCGCCGCACTACCTTTGTGAGGAGGGAAGTCCTGATGCGCTCAGGGACTATCTGGGAAAAGAAGTAGCTGACAGGGTTCACCAGAATCTCCCTTTTGCCGCGAAAGGTCTGTGAGATGCTTTTTCGCGCCACTTTTTCGGGAGATACCAGTGTGAGTTTTCCGAAGAAACCTTGTTTTTCAATGCGTTTCCGGATTCCCTCGCTGGTCGCCATCGCACCGGGGCAAACCACACTGACGGAAAGCCCCCTGTTTTTGAACTCGGCCCGAAGCCCGAAAGAGAAAGCATTGACAAAAGCCTTGCTTGCAGGATAGACCATCTTGTACCCGATAGGGGTGTGGGCGGCCATGCTGGAAACATTGAGCACGAAGGAATTCCCCTGCCGCAGGAGATTCGGAAGCAGCTGGCGTGTCAGGAGGGAGGTGGCCACCACATTCAGCCCTATGATGCGACGGATGCGTTCGACCTCTGTATTCTCAAAGGCTTGCGAACCGCCCAAACCGGCATTGTTGACCAACAGGAACACTTCGTATTTTGCATTGATCTCTTCGGCAGCGGATAGAATGTCCTCCTCACGAGTCAGGTCTGCAACAACATATTCGCTGTCAGTTTGGTAAGTTTGACGGAGCTGTTCGCAAAATTCCGAAATGCCATGATTGGAACTGACGAGGACAGTGGGAATGTTACGCGCGGCGAGTTCCTCTGCAAAAGCCCTTCCCAACCCGCGGCTCGCTCCCGTAACCACTGCGTACTTCTTCGTAGCTCCGGAGGAGTCGGTTTGTTTTGCAATACTCATTGTGCCATTAGTTTAGAGAATGTCTTTTTTATAGCAACGGCGGCGGCAGAATGGTTCAGAGGCATACTTCGACCAGATGTTTGCGGCCATATTGGTCTCCAACTGCTGTGACGTGATGGCATATTGATACCCCTTTTTAAGGAAAGCCTCATTCAGCTGTTTATGGTAAAGGATGTGTATCCCGCTGTTGGCATATTCGGGGATAACGCCTGTCAAGTACATGTCAACTAAGTCGTTGCGCTTTAAAGCACGAAGAATGTGAATCCACCCAAATGGGAACAAGTGCCCGTTGGCCTTTTGGAACGCCTCGCTGAGGGAAGGGAGGCAAAAGGCAATGCCAACCATCTTCCCGTTCTCGTCTTCCAGTACGGAAACAAGCTCGGGGTCGGCGACGGCGAAATTATTGTCCACCATGTAATCGATTTCATTCTCGGTAAGGGGGATGAAGTTGAAGATGTTCCGATAACTCTGGTTGATGACTCGGAAAAAAACCTTTCCGTACCGTTTCATTTCCGCCTTGTTTCTGAATTTGTGGAAATGGACCTTGCTGCGTTCTGTGATTCGTTCGCAAAGGCTGTTGATCTTGTCTGGCACCTCCAGTACTTGAACCTTATACTGCACATAATCCACCTCTTTCTCAAAACCAAGTCGCTCCACGAACTGCGGGTAGTAGGGATAATTGTAGTCTGCCTCAATGGAGGCGGTTTGGTCAAATCCCTCCACCAGCATAGCCTGTTTGTCCATATTGGAGAAACGTGACGGCCCGCAGATTTCCGTAAGTTCGTTTTCCTTGCCCCATGCTTCCACGGTGGAAAGGAGCGCCTGTGCAACGGCAAAATTGTCAATGGTGTCGAACCAGCCAAAGCGGACACGTTTCTGCCCCTTCAATTCATTGCATTTGTGGTTGATGATGCCAGCAATGCGCCCCACAACCTCCCTTCCTCCGTTCTCGTACGCCATCCACATCTTCAATGTGCAGAACTCCATGGCGGGATGACGGGTCAAGGCTTTCATCTCGGCATCATCCAACGGCGGAACGTAGTGAGGACAGCCCCGGTACAGTTTTTTGGGGAATTGGATGAAAGCATTCAATTCTTTTCGTGTGGTGACTTCCTTGATAAACATACGAGTTCCGATAGCAATTTTACCCTTCAAAAAACCTCCTGAGAATGTTGCGGATTCCATTGCAGTTCGTGGGGCAGAAACGCCCGTCACCCATCCTCAAGGAGAGGGTGCAAAAATACTAAAAATGTTTGAGTGTCGCGGGAAAAAAAGTAGAATGTTTTTGTGGTTTTTAGGGAATTTCATCGGATACCTAAATAAGGGGATTTTTTTTTTGAAAAATAGCCATAATGTGGTTTTTATTACTAACTTTGCCGCGTTTTTTGGAAAACCGCAAAAACCATAATTTAATCATAAACAAAAACAAGGTAACTATGGAAAAAATCAAATCATTAGCGGATTTGAAGAAGAAGAGAGAACAGCTTCAATCCAGCTTGCAGTTGCGCGAAATGGGCGACAATGTTGACAACATGATTCAGGTCAAGGTCGCTATGGCCACCTGCGGTATCGCCTCCGGTGCCAAGCAGGTGATGGAAACCATCATCAACGAGTGCAATGACCGCAAACTCCCCGTCGTGGTGACCCAGACTGGTTGTATGGGCTACTGCTATGCAGAACCCACCGTCGAGGTGAAGAAACCCGGTCAGGATCCGGTCGTCTTCGGCTACATCACCCCCGCCAAAGCCACCGAATTGGTTGACAAATACCTTGCCGGCAACGAACTGTTGGATGGCATCATCCCCGTTAACTACGAAAAAATTGATAAATAACCCATAAAAAATTTATAGAATGGCTAATTACAAATACCATATCTTGATTTGCGGCGGTACGGGTTGCCACGCCTCCCAAAGCGCCAAGATTAAAGAGAATTTTGAACAACTCATCAAAGAGAAGAATTTAGAGAATGATGTTCAGGTCGTGGGTACCGGCTGCTTCGGTTTCTGCGAGAAAGGCCCCATCGTCAAGATGCTTCCTGACAACACGTTCTACACCCAGGTGAAACCCGAAGACTGCCGCGAAATCGTTGACGAGCACATCGTCAAGGGCAGAAAGGTTCAGCGCCTCCTCTATCTTGACCCCAAGAGCCAGGAACACAAAGCCGACTCCAAACACATGGGTTTCTACAAGAAACAGATGCGTATCGCTTTGCGTAACTGCGGTTTCATCAACCCCGAAAACATCGACGAGTACATCGCCCGCGACGGTTACAAGGCCCTCGCCAGCGTGCTCGAGAGAAATGACCCCGAAGCCACTATCGAGGATATCAAGAAATCCGGTCTTCGCGGTCGTGGCGGTGCCGGCTTCCCCACCGGTTTGAAATGGAGCCTCTGCCGTCCCAACAAAGCTGACCAGAAGTACATGATCTGCAACGCCGACGAGGGTGACCCGGGTGCGTTCATGGATCGTTCCATCCTCGAAGGTGACCCGCACACCGTCATCGAAGCTATGGCTATCGGCGGTTTCTGCATCGGCGCCACCAAGGGTTTGGTTTACATCCGCGCTGAGTACCCGCTGGCTATCCACCGCCTGCAGGTGGCTATCGGCCAGGCCCGCGAATACGGCCTCCTCGGCAAGAACATCTTCGGCACCGACTTCGATTTCGATATCGAGCTCCGTTATGGTGCCGGCGCATTCGTCTGCGGTGAAGAGACCGCCCTCATCCACTCTATGGAAGGTCTCCGCGGCGAACCCACCTTCAAACCGCCGTTCCCGGCTGTTGAAGGTTACATGAAGAAACCCTCCAACGTGAACAACGTCGAGACCCTCGCCAACATCCCCGTTATCATCAACAAGGGTTGGGAATGGTTCTCCTCCATCGGTACCGAGAAATCCAAAGGTACCAAGGTGTTCGCTTTGGCTGGCCAGATCAACAACGTCGGTTTGATCGAGGTTCCGATGGGCATCACCCTTCGCGAAGTCATCTACGAAATCGGTGGCGGTATCAAGAACGGCAAGAAGTTCAAAGCCGTCCAGACCGGTGGTCCCTCCGGCGGCTGCTTGACCGAGAAGTTCCTCGACACCCCGATCGATTACGAAAACCTCATCGCTGCCGGCTCCATGATGGGCTCCGGTGGTATGATTGTGATGGACGAAACCTCCTGTATGGTTTCTGTCGCCAAGTTCTACCTCGAATTCACCGTGGAAGAATCCTGCGGTAAGTGCTCACCCTGCCGTATCGGTAACAAGCGTCTCCACGAAATCCTCGTGAAGATCACCGAAGGCAAGGGCACGATGGAAGACCTTGAAGAATTGCGTAACCTCGCCCACGTCATCAAAGACACTGCTCTCTGCGGCTTGGGTCAGACCTCCCCGAACCCGGTGTTGTCCACCATCGACAACTTCTGGGATGAGTACGTGGCACACGTTGTCGATAAGAAATGTCCTGCCGGTCAGTGCAAGGCCCTCAAACAGTATGTCATCGATCCTGACAAGTGTAAGGGTTGCACCGCCTGCGCAAGAGCATGTCCGGTTGGCGCTATCCACGGCACCGTCAAGAACCCGCACGAAATCGACCAGAACGCCTGTATCAAGTGCGGCACTTGCTACGAAAAATGTAAGTTTAACGCAATTAGTATTAAATAATAAAGTATTAGATAAATGAATACAATCAAATTAACCATCGATAATAGAGAAGTTGAAGTTCCGAAAGGGACTACCATTCTTAAAGCCGCACAAAGCATGGGCATCGACATCCCGACCCTTTGCCACTTTGAATTCAAAGGCATGGATGTCCACAACAAACCCGGCGGATGCCGTATCTGCGTCGTCGAAGTTGAGAAGCGCAGAAACCTCGCTCCCGCTTGCGTCACCGAATGTATGGAAGGCATGGTCGTTCGCACCAACTCCATCCGCGTGATCAACGCCCGCAAAACCGTCCTTGAGCTCATCCTCAGCGACCACCCGAACGATTGCCTCCAGTGCGCCAAGAGCGGCAACTGCGAGCTTCAGGCCCTGGCTATCCGCTTCGGCATCCGCGAGAATCCCTTCGTTGGTGAGGCTCACGAACAGTCCACCTACCAGGTTGAGGTTTCTCCGTCCATCATCCGCGATATGAACAAGTGCGTGATGTGCCGTCGTTGCGAGACCATGTGTAACGAAATGCAGACCGTGGGTGCCCTTTCCGCTATCGAACGTGGCTTCCCGGCAGTGGTCTCCACCGCTTTCAACCAGCACCTCGAACTCTCACCCTGTACCTTCTGCGGTCAGTGTGTCGCCGTCTGCCCCGTGGGAGCTCTTACGGAAGTGGACCACACTCCCAAGATCATCCGCGCCATCGCCGACCCGAACAAGAAGACCGTCGTGCAGGTGGCTCCCGCTGTGCGTGTCGCCCTCGGCGAAGAGTTCGGCATGGAACCCGGTAGCATCGTTACCGGCAAATTGGCTGCCGCTCTCAAGGCTCTCGGTTTCGACTATGTATTCGACACCGACTGGAGCGCCGACTTGACCATCATGGAAGAGGGTACCGAGCTCATCGGCCGTCTGACCAAATACTTGGCTGGCGACAAGAGCGTTCCGCTCCCGATCCTCACCTCCTGCTGCCCCGCTTGGGTCAACTTCTTCGAGCACCAGTTCCCGGAAATGCGCGACCTTCCGTCCACCGCTAAATCTCCGCAGCAGATGTTCGGCGCCATCGCCAAATCCTACTTCGCTGAGAAGATCAACTGCAAACGCGAGGATATGATCAGCGTTTCTGTGATGCCCTGCTTGGCCAAGAAATACGAATGCAGCCGCGACGAGTTCAAAGTCAACGGCAATCCCGATGTGGACTACTCCATCTCCACCCGTGAGCTGGCCCGCCTCATCAAGATGGCCAACATCGACTTCAACGCTCTCGAGCCCATCCCGTTCGACAGCCCGCTCGGCGAATCCACCGGTGCTGGTGTCATCTTCGGTACCACTGGCGGTGTGATCGAGGCTGCCGTCCGTACGGCTTACGAGGTCATCACCAAGAAGACCCTCCCGAAGATCGACTTCGAGGAACTCCGTGGTTTGGAAGGTGTGCGTAGCGCTACCATCGACGTTGACGGCTTGAAACTCAACATCGGTATCGCTCACGGTCTGCACAACGCCCGCAAGTTGTTAGAGGACATCAAGGCTGGTAAGAGCCAGTTCCACGCCATCGAGATCATGGCCTGCCCCGGCGGTTGTATCGACGGTGGTGGTCAGCCGCTGCACCACGGTAACAGCGACATCATCAAGGCTCGTTGGGAGGCCATCTACCGCGCCGACCGCGAAATGCCCATCCGTAAATCGCACGAGAACCCGTCCATCCAGGCCATCTACAAGGAATTCCTTGGCGAGCCCTGCGGTCACAAGTCTCACGAACTGCTGCACACGCACTACTTCGACAGACAGACCACGGTGGAAGTGGATGTTGAAAAATAATTTAGTAATCAAGAAAGTTTCAAAAAAATGGATAAGATTATCATCAAATTGAACAAGGATGTCAGAGAAAAAGTCATTGACATCTGTAACAAATTCAACAACGATCCCGGTGAATTGATCAATGTTCTGCACCAGACTCAGGACTTCTTGGGCTATCTTCCTGCTGAGGTTCAGGAGTTGATTGCTGAATGTCTGCACATCCCGACCGCCAAGGTTTACGGTGTGGTGTCATTCTACGCATTCTTCACCATGACCCCGAAGGGCAAGTACCCGATCAGCGTATGCTTGGGTACGGCCTGCTACGTGCGTGGTGCCGAGAAGGTTCTTGACGCATTCAAGAAGGAGCTCAACCTCGAGGTGGGTCAGACCACTCCCGACGGCAAGTTCTCCCTGACCTGTCTGCGTTGCGTGGGCGCTTGCGGTCTGGCACCTGTTGCCATGGTTGGCGACAAGGTCTATGGCCGTCTCACCCCCGCCGACATCAAGGGTATTGTTGACGAATACCGCAACATGGAATAATTCCATAACCCATCCGTAGAGACGCGCCATGGCACGTCTCTACATTGAAATCGAACCCCGCCCTCGTCGCAAGACGGGGGCGGGTTGTTTTTGTAACAAGAATTGCGTATTTTTGCATTCCCAAAAATCCATACCAAAATGAAGAAAATTTCTATTTTTTCTTTTCTTTTCATCTTAATTATCAATATTTTACAGGCACAAGAAACGCAACAGCGCTATGAGCTGACCGCGGAAGATATTCTGCGTTGGCACGAATTGTCGGAACGCTTGCGCACCTCCACTCCCCCTGACGCCCCTGTAGTGAGCATCGCCGAGTTTGAACGCTGCCAGGGCGTGCTGATCGCCTACCCCGGCTACAGCGGTTTCGGCATCCCTTACAACCTCATCGCCCAGATGTCGGAGCTCGTCACCGTTACAGTGGCTGTCAGCACCACCTACCAGCAGAACACCGTGCGCAACCAGCTGCAAAACAACGGGGTGAACATGAACAACGTGAATTTCGTGGTGGGTTCCGTCGATAGCTACTGGACCCGCGACTTTGGTCCGTGGTTCATCCTCGACGGCAACGACGAGTTTGGCGTGGCCGACTTCACCTACAACCGTCCCGCGCGTCCCAACGACGACGCCCACATGGCTATCATGGCCAACTTTTTGAACATCAACCATTTTGACTTCCCTATCATACATACGGGTGGCAACTATATGTCTGACGGCTACGGCACCGCCGCCTCCGACGATCTGCTTTACAACGAGAACGACGACCTCACACAGGCGCAGATTCTCCAGTACTGCAACGACTACCTCGGCATCAACAACTACCACGTCACCATCGACCCGCAAGGCGACTATATTGCCCACATCGACTGCTGGGGCAAATTTCTCGGTGTGGACAAGATCCTCATCGCACAGCTACCCACAGGCGCCAGCAACTATCAGAACTATGAGGATGTGGCTAACTATTTCGCCAACGCCACCACACCATGGGGTAATAAATATAAGGTATATCGTGTGTTCGAGCCGGGCAGCGTGGTCAGCAATGCCCGCACCCCCTATACCAACAGTCTGATACTCAACGACCACGTGTTCGTACCCGTAACGGGCACCAGCTACGACGATGACGCCATCGCCGTGTATCAGCAGGCCATGCCGGGCTACACCATCGTGCCCATCATGGAAAAGAGCAGCACGCCGTGGGAGAACACCGATGCACTGCACTGCCGCACCCACGAGATTCCCGACCTCGGGATGCTGCGCATCACCCACTACCCCACCCTTGGCTCACAGCCCTACGATTCGGCCTTCATCCTTGCTGCCAACATCAAGAACCTCAGCCATCAAGCCATCGTAGCCGACTCTGTCAGAATTTACTATCGCATCACCGACTCGCTCGGCACCAGTCCGTGGAACGGCACCCCGATGACGCTTGTGAGCGGCGAGACCTGGGCCGGCACCATCAGCGGCATCACCGACACCTGCCAGGTGGAGTACTACCTGTTGGCAAAAGACGAATCGGGCCGCCGCGAAACCTACCCGCTCATCGGAGAGCCCGACCCGTTCATCTTCACCGTGGGCCACAACCTCAACCCCGACGTCCCCACCGACACCATCCCGTCTGACACGATACCGACCGACACGACCTCCATCGACACTAACGACCTCGTCATGAACATCCAACTGTCGGCAATACACATCCTGCCCAATCCCGCTCAGTCGCAGTTTGTGGTCACCACGCCGACGGCCACCTCCATGACCGTATTCAACGCCTTCGGACAAATCATCTATCGGGAGAACACCATCGCGGAAGAACGCACCGTCAACTGCTCCAGTTGGCCGACAGGTCTCTATATTATCCGCATTGAACTACCTAATGGTCAGTATGTTAATAAAAAGCTGACGATTTCGAGGTAATCCATCCTCACCATGACCTACGAATCCATTCTCAACAACATTTTCACCGCACTGCCCATGTACCACAAGGTGGGCAGCAGTGCGTACAAGGAAGGTTTTGAAAATATCGAAGCCCTGACCGCAGTCGTCGGGCATCCTGAACAGCAGCTGAAGTGCATCCATGTGGCCGGCACCAACGGGAAAGGCTCCACCTCGCACCTGCTCGCCTCTTTCTATCAGGAGTTAGGGATGAAGGTCGGATTGTACACTTCTCCGCATCTGGTGGATTTCCGCGAACGCATCCGTGTCAACGGCGAGATGATCTCGAAAGAGGCCGTGGTGGATTTCTTTGAAAAGTACAACGAACAGTTCAAAGTCATTGAGCCTTCGTTTTTTGAGATGACCACCGCACTGGCCTTCTACCATTTCGCCTCCCAAAAAGTAGATATTGCCATTGTGGAGGTAGGGTTAGGAGGAAGGCTCGATGCCACCAACATCATCCATCCCCAACTGTGCATCATCACCAATATCTCGCTGGACCACACACAGTTATTAGGCGACACATTGGCGAAGATTGCAGGCGAAAAGGCAGGCATCATCAAGGAAGGTGTACCCGTTGTGATTGGAAAACGACAGGAGAAAACCCAACCCGTTTTCGAGGCGAAAGCCGCCGCCCTGCACGCGCCGCTCCACACCACAGAAGATGTGGAGGTGACCACCCTCGACGATACCAATGTCGCTGCCAGAACCATCCGCATTCAATATCAACATAAAAACCTGATTGACAGCGTAAAACTCCCCCTCCCTGGCGACTACCAGTTAGAAAATGTGGCCACCTTCGTCAAGAGCGTCCTCGTACTCCATCCCTGTACAGATAATATGGTGAATACCCTTGTTCGAGCCATTGAGAATGTACTGAAAAACACGCATTTGCACGGACGCTGGGAAATTATCGCCCAAAATCCCCTTGTCATTTGCGACACCGGACACAACAGCGGGGGCTTCACTTTCCTTTCAAAACAGCTCACCAGCTTATCTTGCCAGCAATTGCATTGCATCATCGGATTTGTGAACGACAAGGATATTGACAGCATCATCCATCTTTTACCCCAAAAAGCGAAATACACCGTGTGCAAGGCATCGGTAGCGCGGGCGGAAGAGCCGGAAAAGATTGTAAACAAGATGCTGGCGGCAGGACTCAACGCCGTGCCGAGTTCCCTTTCTGTTTATGACACATATTTACAACTGAAGCAACAGCTCAATAAAGAGGATGCTCTCTACATCGGAGGCAGCACCTTTATTGTGGCCGACTTGTTGGCTAAAATGGATCATTCCCTTTAAAGCAGAAATTACCTGATTTTTTTCTATCTTTGCACCCAAAATAAAAAAAGAATTCATGAAACGCATCATCGCCCTTGCAATGGTCTTATTACCCCTATTGGCCATTGGACAAAACCCGAAGCTTACCGCACAGCAGAGTGCAGAACGTATAGCGCAATTGAAAAAGATTGTGCAGCAATACGATACCCGCTACAATACCGATTTCATGCTTTACGTTGACTGCGGATTGGCCATTTTCACCGACACCAACTACCTACAAGGCATCATCAACCTTGATGGTAAAGTACTGCTTCCCGCACAATATCACATCTACCGACAATATGTCAACGAGAAAGCCACCTCACGATTCCTTGTGGTAAGCGATGACAGAATGGGACTGATTGACAAAAACATGCGTTGGATCTTGCCCATGGAATACGAACACGACATCGATTGTCTGGAATGTATTGATATGAACACCTGGTTTTATCGCGGCTACGCTTGCATGACAAAGAATGGTAAATATGGTGCGGTTGACACTGCCGGCAGGGTCATTATCCCGTTCAGTTTCGACCAGAGCTTTAGCATTGACATGGAGAACCGGATGCTTCGTTTCAGCGAGTTTGACGATGAAGGTGACGG
>JAEEQA010000085.1 GCA_016285085.1 Bacteroidales bacterium | reverse complement strand
TACGGCAATCGTACCTCACCAGCGCAATGAACGCGGCAGCGAGGATGGCCGATGCCACCACTGCGGGAATCTGTTCCGCAAAGGTGACGCTCTGCTCGTCGGCGATGACGCCCCGCACGACCAGCAGCTGCGCCGTGACATACAGCGCGTTGTGCAGGAAGTGCGCGACCACGGGCAGCCAGATCGACCCGCTCCACCAGAACAGATAACCCAAGTACGCCCCGAGCAGCCACCGGGCAAAGAACCCGCTGAACTGCAAGTGGATGGCACTGAAAATGAAGCCTGTGAGCCAGATGGCGACATGGGCCCGCCCCGTCCACCGGCAGAATAGGTTCTGCAGTGCCCCGCGGAAGAAAAACTCCTCACAGATGGCCGGCAACACCGCGCAAATCAGCAGGTTGAGGAGGAACGTCGGAATGTCGGAACTCCCAAGGATGACCTCCACCACGTGGTTGTTGGCCGCATCCTGCTCCTGCATCCACTTTTCGATGGAAGCAAACGCCTCCGGCAGATGCAGTTGCTCGTTGAGGTAGGCCACATAGCCCACCAATGGAATCAGGAACACTGCGAGCAGCAACACGTACAGGAACAGCCGCCCGTTGGCCGGCACCTTGTCGGCGGCAAGATAGCGGAACCATCCTCGGGTGCTGCTGAACGAAAACAGCAATGCCGGCACCAAGAAGGTGCCTGTTGCACTGAAAACCTGTATCAGCCGGTAGTAGGCCGCTGTGGGATGGTCCGTGATGTCCGCACCCCAGATGAGTGTGGCGCACAAGAGTCCCAACGCGCTGAAAACCAACATTCCGCCGATGACAAACAACAGCAGGAAAATCAGCTGGACCAGAGTTTTTTTGTTCGCCAACAGCGGCTCTTTGGGCAGGATAGAGATGGGGTCGTTATTGCTCATAGATCAAAAAGACGGTTCTACGGTTCTTGGCGCGCCCCTCTTCCGTGGCGTTCGTGGCAATCGGTTTGCTTTCGCCATATCCTTTGTAACGGAGACGGTTGGCGGGAATTCCTTTGGAAATCAGATGGTTGTAAACCGACTTCGCACGGTTGTCGGAAAGGACGCGGTTGTCCTCGTCGTTGCCGATGTTGTCGGTATGGCCCTGCAACTCCACCTTCACCGTCGGGTTGTTTCGCAAAAAGTCGGCGAACACGTCGATGATGCGCTTCGATTCCGCCGTCAGCGAGTAGGAGTTGGTCTCGAAGTAGATGTCGTGAAGGTCGCAGATCTTGCCGACCTCAATCTTCTTGACCTCGGCGTCCGACTTGATGACCGGCTCTGTTTCGGGTGTGATGGTCACTAACTTGGTGTCGTAGGCGTATCCTTCTTGCTTGATGTTCAGGATGAGCTGTTGTGTCTCCTCCTTGTCGGCTTCGGTGGCGAGGGCGAAGTTGCCGGTGTTCTCGTTGATTTTGGTGACGGCAATCACATTGGCATCCTCGTCAAGAAGTTCCACTACCGACTCCACCTGTTCCTTGTCATCGGTTGTCACCGTTCCCTTGACAATCACCATGCTTTTGGGACGGGCGGCCTCGTACAGTTCGAAACTGTAGATGTTCCAGTCCTTGCTGTCGAGGTTGTTGGAGGAGAAGTAGGCCGTGGTGCCGTCAAGGCTGACGAAGAAATCGACCTCGTCGTTCTCCGAATTGATGGGGTAGCCGATGTTGACGGGCTTTCCCCACTTTCCGTCGGGGCTCATCTTGGAGTAGAAGATGTCCATGCCGCCCAGTCCGGCGTGGCCGGCGGAGGCGAAATAGAGCGTCTTGCTGTCGGTGTGGAGGAACGGCGAGCGTTCGTTGCCCTTGGTATTGATGTTCGGGCCGAGGTTGACGGGTGACTCCCAGTTTCCGTTGGCGTCCTGCCGCGACATCCAGATGTCGGAGCCGCCGTACCCGCCGTTGCGGTCGGACGCGAAGAAGAGCACCTTGCCATCGGAGCTGAGCGACGGCTGCGACTCCCACGAGTCGGGCCGGTTTACCTTGTCACCCAGCGACTGCGGCTCCGACCAGTCCATTCCGTCCCAGCGGGAATAGTAGAGGTCGTAGTTGGGGTATTTCAACTCGGCTCCACGGTCTTGCTTCACCCTTACTTCGTGTACCATCGCGAAAATCAGGAGGTCATTGGCCAAGTTGATGGTGGGACTGCCCTCGCCGTCCGACTGGTTGAAAGGGTATGGGAGCGGCTTGCCCTGTTCGTAGCGGTTCTCCCCGGCTTTTTTACTATATGAAAAATACTCTTTATCAATGATTTCCGATCCGAAGTAGTCCGACTTGTGCTCGGGTTGCCGGCGGGTGAAGTAGAAATATTCAGCATCGGGCGAGAGGGTGGCGAGGTATTCGTCCTTGTCGGTGGAGAGCCCGCTGACGGGGTGAGGGTCGAAAGGGACGGGGTTGTTGAGGATGTCGGAATAGACTTTCGAATACTTCAGGATGTTTTCGGCGAAGTCGAGGTCGTCCTCGTTCTTCACGAGGTCGGGGTTGTCAATGAGAACTTGGGCGTGCTTGGTGGCTTCGGGGAAGTCCTCCAGGAGGTAGGCGATGTGTGCGGCGTAGAGGTGTACGATAATCTTGTAGTGCGGGCATACGGCGTACATGCGGTCGGCGGCCTCGATCACCTTGCGGGCGTCCTGCTTCCGCTCGATGACGAAATCGTTGAGCTTGATGGGCAGGTAGTAGCTGAGAGCGAGATAGTAGTTGGCCTCCAAGTGCTCGGGATACTCATCCAAAATCTCGTTGTAGAGGGCGTTGGCTTCGGCTTTTTTGCCCGACTTCTGAAAATCGCGGGCCTTGGCGAAGGTTTTGTCAATCTGCTTTCCAAACGACTGCACGCACGGATCCGCGTCGTCTTGCGCGAATACGCCCATCCATCCCGACAGGAAAACAATCAGCAATATTTTCTTTAATAGGCTCATTATCGGTTATTTTGTTAGAACGTGGAACAGTTCTTCGATGGAACCGTTGGGAACGTTGCGGCGGACGGCTTCGGCACGGAGCTGCTCCATGGTGGCGTCGGCCACGATTTCGCCGCGGTTGATGATGATGACGCGGCTGCACATCGCCTCCACCTCCTGCATGATGTGGGTGGAGAGCAGCACGGTCTTGGTCTTGCCGCACTCCTTGATGAGCTCGCGGATTTCCACCAGCTGGTTCGGGTCGAGACCGGTGGTGGGCTCGTCCAGAATCAGCACCTCAGGGTCGGAAATCAGGGCTTGCGCCAATCCTACACGCTGTTTGTAACCCTTGGAAAGCATCCCGATCTTCTTGCCCAGTTCCGGCTCCAAGCCCGTCATCTTCACTACCTCAGCTACCCGTTTCTTTTTGTCCTTCACTCCGTGGATTCCGGCGATAAATTCCAGGAATTCAGTGATGTACATTTCAAAATAGAGAGGGTTGGCTTCGGACAGATAACCCACTTTCTTGCGGAGTTCGAGCGAGTCGTTCCAAATGTCCAATCCACACACCGATACGTCGCCTTTGGTGGGCGGCTGGTAGCAGGTGATGATCTTCATCATCGTCGATTTCCCTGCGCCGTTGGGCCCGAGAAAACCGACCACTTCGCCCTTGCGTACTTCAAAACTGACATCTTTCAATGCCCACTGCTTACCAAACTGTTTCGAAACGTTTTTTACAATAATTGACATCTTTTATTTCTAATTTCTAATTCCTAAATCACTAATTACTATACCCTATTCACTATTCACTAATCACTATACCCTATACCCTATACCCTATACCCTAATCACTTCGGGGTAAATCGAAGGAGAACGATACATACCACCAGATAGACCAGATTGGGCAGCCACGTGGCCAGTGCCGGCGACAGCTGTTCGGAGATGGCGAACACGTTGGAGACCTGCTGGAAGAAGATGAAGGTGAACACGAAGAAAAGTCCGATGAAGATGTGGACGCCCACCCCGCGCCGGGTCTTCCGCGCCGCCACACTCAATCCCAACATAGTCATTATCAGGATGGAAAGTGGGTTGGCAATGCGCTTGTTCTTTTCTATCAGGTAGTGCTTCACCAAGCTGGAGCCTTTTTTTCGCTCTTTGTCGATGAATTTGGTCAATTCGCCGTAAGACATTGTTTCCGTGATGGTTATATCGTCGTTGAAATCCTCCGGAAGAAACTCGAAAGTGGTGTCCATCTCGATGCCGGCACGGATGTTCTGCCCCGTTTCGGTGAAGGTGTGGATGCTGTAGTCGTAAAGGTGCCACAGTTTCGTGCTGTCGTTGTACTGTACCTGCGCCGCACTGAGTTTTGTCTCGATGCGGTCTTTGTCGGGACTCATCACCTCCACCGTAAAGTGTTCTCCCTCAAGAGTCTGCTTGCGCCATCGTTCCGCATAGACGTAGGTGTTTTCCGAACTTCTGAAATGGATGTTCGTATTGGTGATGACCCTTTTTTTGTGCAGATATTCCTCGTTGAAGGCGTGCATCCGTGCATTGGTGAGCGGAATGAGGAAGTTTGACATTAATAACGATATGATACTCAAAATGATAGCTCCTGTGATGTAGGGAACCATAAACCGGTAGAAACTTACACCGCCGTTGAAGAAGGAGATCACCTCGTTGTTGCCTGACAGCTTGGAGGTGAACCATATCACGGAAATGAAGGTGAACAGCGGGAAAAACAGGTTGACAAAGTAGGGGATGAAGTTGAAGTAGTACTGGAAAATGATGGCATTGACCGGCACTTCGTTGTCCAAGAACTTATGGATTTTCTCCGAGATGTCGAAAACGATGATGATGGTCATCAGCAGGGCGATGGAATAAAACACCGAGCCGAGGAACTTCACGAGGATGTATTTATCCATGAGGCTCCATCGCCAATTGCTGTTTCTGAAATCCAATCTCGGTTTAAAATCCACGGTTTTGATGTTATTGTTGTTTTGCGAGGGATTGGTGCCCACTTGTATTTATTATACTGGCGCTTACGCGCCCAACGAAAATCTTACTCCTGGGGCTCGTATAAGGAATAACCTTTTACTTTTTACTTTTTACTTTATACTTTTTACTCGTAAACGCTGCTTTGAAATATTCTACATGCCAGAAAATGTGGAAGATAGCGATGAGGGTCATGGCAATGCCGAGATAGACGTGCCAGTGCAGGATGCTGACGTACCACGTCGGTCGGTAGCCGTAGTTGATGAGAAACGCCAGCGGTAGTCCGATAAGGCACGAGCCGAGGCAGGTGATGCCCAAGGTCACGTTCCAGATTTTCCGGTGGGTCGGTTTGGATATCTTGCCGGTTTTTACCAAGATGAAGGTGAAAAGGTACAATCCAAGGGTGACACCCAAGATGGTGAACAGCGGATAGCGGAACGGCTTGGCTGGTTCGCTCGGTGCATCCTCCGCTTCGGTGATGTTTCCGGTAACATCCTCAGCAATAATGTCTTCTTTCGATGCTTCCGCTTCGGGAATAACGACCGGTTCCTCTTGGAGAGCGGCTGTCACTTCGTTGCCCGCTTCAACGGCCTTTTTCGGCTCCGGTGTTTTGGCCGCTTGTGCCGGTTGTTCTGCGGAGGCCGTGGGCTTCTCCTGGGCGGAAAGCCGTCCGTGATCGCAGAAACCGTCGCCGTCGGCATCCACGAAGCGGCCGCAAATGCCGGGACAGTCAACCTGCGGACAGTCCTGTTGCGCCATCGCTGCCGTCACGGCAAAAACGAAAAATAGTAGGAATAAGGTGATTTTCTTCATTGGTGGTGTGGTTTTGGACAGCGGCTATTTTGCAGCCGTCGCGTTATCAGTCTTCAGATTTTCGTCGAGGAAGCGGAAGAACTCGCGCTGCCAGAGCATCGCGTTCTGCGGCTTGCTTACAAAGTGCGTCTCTTCGGGGAAGAAGAGGAAGCGGCTGGGAATGCCTTTCATCTGGGCGATGTCGAAGGCCTGCATCCCTTCGGTGTAGGGGATGCGGAAGTCGTTGCCGCCGTGGATGACGAGGATGGGGGTGTCCCAGTTGCCGACGAAGCGGTGCGGCGAGAAGCTGTAGCTCTTCGGGGTCGGCTTATCCCAGTAGTTGCCCTCGATGTCGTGGTTGGCGAAGAACAACTCTTCGGTGGTGCCGTACCAGCTTTCGAAGTTGAACATGCCGCAGTGGGCGATGAACGCCTTGAACCGTTTCTGGTGGTTGCCGGCGAGCCAATAGACGGAGTAGCCGCCGAAGCTCGCCCCGACCGCGCCGAGATGGTTCTTGTCCACGTAGGGCTCTTTCGCTACATCGTCGATGGCCGACAGGTAGTCGCGCATGCACTGTCCGCCGTAGTCGCGGCTGATGGCATCGTTCCACTCCTTGCCGAAGCCCGGCAGTCCGCGGCGGTTGGGTGCGACTACGATGTAGTCGTGGGCCGTCATCATGGCGAAGTTCCAGCGGTAGGAGAAGAACTGGCTCACGGTTGACTGCGGGCCGCCCTGGCAGTAGAGCAGGGTGGGGTAGGTCTTGGTGGAGTCGAAGTGCGGGGGCAGCACCACCCACACCAGCATCTCCTGCCCGTCGGTGGTCTTCACCCAGCGTTCCACGGTTTTCCCCATGTCGATCTTGTCCAGAATCTCCTTGTTGGTGAAGGTGAGCTGCGTCTCGTCGCCTGTGGCGGGGTCGATGGCGACGATCTCGGCCGGCATCTGGTGCGTTGTCTTGGTGGCGATGAGCCTGCCGTCGGCCCACGCAAGACTGTTGTAGTCGGCTGTGCCTCCGGTTAGGCAGCGGGTTTCGTGAACAACCTGATCCGAATTCTCATCCTTGGTCTGCCATACGCACACACGTACGGTTCCCTCGTAACTGCTGCGGAAAAAGATTTTTTTGCCGTCGGGACTCCATACGAAATTTTCGGGGTTGAGCGGGATGTACTTGCCGCCGATAATCATGCTGGTGGCGTTGCCCTTGAAATCGTGTACCATCATCCGTTTCTGGTCGGATTCGAAGCCGGGCGTTTCCATGCTCCACCATACAATCTGGCTGCCGTCGGGACTCCAGACAGGGTCCATGTCGTAGCCGAGGTTCCCTTCGGTGAGGTTGGTGGTGGTGCCGGATTCGAGGTCGTAGATGAAGATGTCAGTGTTGGTGCTTTCGGCGAACGCCTTGCCGCTCTCGCGTTTGCAGCAGTAGGCGATTTTCGTGCCGTCGGGACTCCATACGGCCTGCTCCATGCCTCCGAACGGCGGGACGGGGGCGTGGAAACGCTCGCCTTTCAGCAGCTCGGTGGCCTCCTCAGGCTTGTCCACGGGCGCAATGAAGAGGTGGGCGTAAGTGCCGTCGGACCATGCATCCCAGTGGCGGTACATCAGGTCGTCGTAGATCATGGCGTTGGCTTTCGGCAGGTCGGCGTAGCGCTGCTCGATGGTGGGGTCGAGGCGCACGTTGCGGGTATAGAGCAGGTTCTTGCCGTCGGGCGAGAAGGAAAAGCCGTTGATGTCCGACTCGGCGTGGGTGAGCTGGGTGCGGTTGCCGCCGTCAAGGTCGCACTCGAAAATCTGCATCACGCCGTCGGCGGGGTAGAGGAAGGCGATCTTCTTCCCGTCGGGCCGCCAGATGGCCTGCGCCTCGCTGGCCGGCGTGGTGGTGATCTGCTTCGGCTCGCCGCCCGTCACGGGAATTGTGTAGAGCTCGGCGTTGCCTTTGTCCTTGGTGTAGTCGAAATATTTCACCGAATAGAGCAGCGTCTTGCCGTCGGGCGACACCTCGGGGGCGGACACGCGCCCGAAGTACCACAGGATCTCCTCCGTCAGCACGCCTTTCGAGAAGTCGGGTACGGGGCGGTTGTCGCGGGTGATCAGTTCGCTGTCGGTGTCATCGGTACCCTTCTGGGTCTTGCAGGATACAGTCATAGCCAAAAGAATTGCAACAAAAATGAAAGTTTTTTTCATATTTATTTGATTGATAATGGATTATATTCTTTTTGAAAGTTGTAGGAAAATCTGCAAATTTACACAAAATAATGATTTGTCGCATGCGCAAATTTCAAACTTTCGTACTTTATAAATGTGATAAACTTTGCGAACTTTTTACTACTTTTGCCGCTTCTTATGTTTTGGATAAGAAAATTATAAATACTTAATAAACATTACAATATGGCAATCAAAGACGATTTCACAACCCGACACAACGGTCCTTCCTGCGAGGAGGCCCAGAAAATGTTACAGACCATCGGCGTCAAAACGATGGACGAACTGATTGAGAAGACGGTGCCCGCGGCCATCCGCCTGCCCCGTCCGCTCGACCTCCCCGAAGGAATGCAGGAGGGCGAGTACCTCAACCTTATCAATGAAAAGATGGCCAAGAACAAAATGTACCGCTCCTTCATCGGTATGGGCCACTACAATACCTACACCCCCGCGGTGATTCTCCGCAACATCTTCGAGAACCCAGGCTGGTACACCGCCTACACTCCCTATCAGGCTGAGATTTCACAGGGCCGTATCGAAGCCCTGCTCAACTACCAGACCATGGTCAGCTCGCTCACGGCCATGCCGCTCGCCAACGCCTCCATGTTGGACGACGCCACCGCCGCCGGCGAGATGATGCTGATGTTCTTCCGCTGCCGCACCCGCGAACAGCAGAAGAATAACGTCCATAAGTACTTCGTTTCCGAAGGCGTGTTCCCGCACTGCGTGGGTGTGATGCAGACCAACGCCGCCGCCCAGGGCATCGAGCTCGTCATCGGCAAAGCCGACCAGGTGGAACTCGACGAGACTTTCTTCGGAGCGATGGTCCAGTACCCGAACTACTGGGGAGGAATCCACGATTTCTCCGCTTTCACCGCCAAGTGCCACGAAAAACACATCTTCGTGGGCGTCGCCACCGACCTGTACGCGCTCACGCTCCTCACGCCTCCCGGCGAATGGGGCGCCGACTGCGTGACCGGCTCCACCCAGCGTTTCGGCATCCCGATGGGCTTCGGTTCACCGGCCGCTGGCTTCTACGCCTGCACCGAGGAGTTCAAGCGCCAGATGCCCGGCCGTATCATCGGTATCACCGTTGACGCCGAAGGCAACCGCGCCGTGCGTATGGCCCTCCAGATGCGCGAACAGCACATCAAGCGCGAGAAAGCTACCTCCAACATCTGTACCGCCAGCGCCCTCACTGCCATCATGGCCGGCTTCTACGCCATGTGGCACGGTGCCGACGGACTCCGCAACAAAGCCATCAAGATCAACGTGCTGGCCGGTGTGCTGGCTAACGAAGCCGCCAAGTACGGTTTCAAACAGTACAACGAGGTTTATTTCGACACCCTCTGCCTCGAAACGCCCGAAGGTCTTACCTGCGACGACGTGAAGAAGGTGGCCCTGTCGAAAGAGATCAACCTCTGCTACCACTGCGAACGTTGCTTCACCGTCTCTTTGGACGAGACCGTGACCTTGAAGGATGTCAACGCCATCCTCGAAGTGCTGGCAATCACCGCCAACAAACCGTTCACTCCCTACGTTTGCAACGGCAACTGCACACCGATGGCCAACATCCCCGAGAACTTGCAGCGCAAGTCTCCCATCCTCACCCAGGAAATCTTCCACAAATATCATTCCGAAACGGAAATGATGCGTTATATGAAGATGATGGAAATCAAGGATTTGTCGCTCAACCGCGCGATGATTCCGCTGGGAAGCTGCACCATGAAGCTCAACGCCGCCGCCGAGATGCTGCCGCT
>JAEEQA010000084.1 GCA_016285085.1 Bacteroidales bacterium | reverse complement strand
CGATGAGGTTGATCTGGTGGTCGTTCCAGTTGGCGGTGATGGCGGCGGAGGCGATGGTGATACCGCGCTCCTGCTCCTGCTTCATGAAGTCCATCGTGGCCTGTCCGTCGTGGGTCTCACCCACCTTGCGCTTCACGCCGGTGAAAAAGAGGATACGTTCCGAAACGGTGGTCTTACCGGCATCAATATGGGCGGCAATTCCGATATTTCTAAGTTTAGAAATCTGATTACTCATTTTATCTTACTGATTTATAAAGAATTATTATTGTTGATTGGGGGACTGCAAAGGTACAAAAATCTTTCAAAAAATCCAGCTTAATACTTTACATCTACCCCCATGTTGAAGAAGATGAAGGAGAAAATATCCACTGTCTCTTCAATGGTCTTGTCGAGGGGTTTGCCACCGCCGTGGCCCGCGTTGCTTTCAATGCGGATGAGGTGCGGACGGTCGCCGATGTCGCTGTTCTGCAAGGCTGCCGCGTACTTGAACGAGTGCGCCGGCACCACGCGGTCGTCATGGTCGGCGGTGGTCACCAAAATGGCCGGATACTCCTTGCCGTTCTGGATGGAGTGCAGCGGCGAGTACTTGTAGAGGTATTCGAACATCTCCTTGCTGTCCTCGCTGGTGCCGTAGTCCACCGCCCAGTAGCGGCCGATGGTGAACTTGTGGTAGCGCAGCATGTCCATGACACCCACCTGCGGGATGGCCACTGCAAAGAGGTCGGGACGCTGGTTCACCACTGCACCGACCAGCAAACCGCCGTTGGAACCGCCCTGCAAAGCCAGCTTTTCAGGATTTGTGTATTTCTGTGCAATCAGGTATTCCGCTGCCGCGATGCAGTCGTCGAAAACATTCTGTTTCTGCATCTTGGTGCCGGCTTCGTGCCATGCACGACCGTATTCGCCGCCGCCGCGCAAGTTGGCCACCGCCAGCACACCGCCCTGCTCCAGCCACGCAATGCGGGTCACGCTGAAACCGGGCGTGAGCGAGATGTTGAAACCGCCGTAACCATACAGCAAAGTCGGGTTGTTGCCGTCCATCTTGATGCCTTTCTTATGGGTGATGAACATCGGGACCTTGGTGCCGTCTTTTGAAGTGTAAAACACCTGTTCCGTTGTGTATTCATCTGAATTAAAGTTGATTTCAGATTTCTTATACAACGTGGACTTGTTGTTGGTGATGTCGTAACGGTAGATGGTGGCCGGTGTGATGTAGGAGGTTACTGTGTAGAAAGTTTCGGTCTCTTCCGGCTCGCCGGCAAAACCGCCGATGGAGCCGATCATGTCGTTGTCGAGGTTGGCAAGGAACTTGCCGCTTTCGTCGAAAATTTTCACAAGTGAGCGGGCATCCTTGGTGTAGTTGGCAATCAGACGTTGGCCGATATGGCTGACACCGGCAAGCACTTCCTGGGCAGCGGGAATGATGTCTTTCCAGTTTTCAGGAGCCGGATTGTCCATCGGGATGCTGACCACCTTGTACTCCGGCGCATCGTGGTTGGTCATCACGATGAGGTTGCCGTTGAGTTCATCCACTACACCGTAGTCGTCCTCGAAAGTGGTCACCACCTTCACAAATTGGGCATTCTTTTTATCCAAATCTTTAAAATACAAAGAGTTGCCCGATGTTGACTCGCTGCCGTAAATCACGAGGTAGCGTTTGTTGACCACATCGGCGGAGAAGCTGAGGTTGGGATTGGTGCGATCCTCGTAGGCCAGTTGGTCGGCGCTCTGCTCGGTGCCGATTTTATGGTAATAGAGCTTGCCGTTCTCGTTCACGCCGGAGAGTTCGTTCTTGGGCTCGGGGAAGCGGCTGTAGAAGAAACCGTCGTCCTTCCAAGCGATGCCGGAGAACTTCACCCACACGAGGTGGTCGTTCAGCACCTCACCCGTCTCGATGTTCTTGACATAAATTTCCTGCCAGTCGCTGCCGTTGCGGGAGATGGCGTAGCCGAGGTAGTTGCCGTCATCGGAAATGTCGAGGGTAGAAAGCGCCACGGTGCCGTCGTCGGAGAGCTTGTTGGGGTCGAGCAGTTCCACCGCCTCGCCGTCGAGGGTGTTCTTGTAGTAGAGGACGCTCTGGTTCTGCAGACCGTCGTTGCGGTAGAAGAAGTAGCGGTCGCCCTTTTTCCACGGGGCGCCCTCCTTCGGGTAGTTCATAATATCCATCAGGTGGCTTTTCATCTGTTCACGATAGGGAATTTGCGACAGGAACTGCTGTGTCACAGCGTTCTGCGCCTTCACCCAGTTGGCGGTTTCTTCGGAGTAGTCGTCTTCAAGCCAGCGGTACGGATCGGGCACCGCCGTGCCGAAATAGTTGTCCACGGTGTCGCACTTCTTGGTTTCCGGATACTGCACCGGTTCAATCTTTTTCTGCTGATGGCACGAGGTGATCATAGCAATTGCACTTAAAAAGAGGATACTGAAACTGATTTTTTTCATTGTATGAGAATTTTAATGATTCCAATGCGTCACTACTACTCGTTCACAAACGCTGCGAATTTGTCGGCTTGGGCCTTCAACAGGGCGGTTTGCTCGTCGGTGAGGTTGAATTCGCCTTTGGTCCATGCTTCCACGCCGAGGGCGATGCCGGCTTGCGGTTCCGTAAGCACCTGCATCTTCATGAATTCCAGCAGTTCGTTCAGCTTGGCGCGGCACGAGGCGGTTTGGTTGCCGCCGCCGGCGCCGCTCACCGTCACCTTCTTGCCTACCACGGCGGAGGGGTTGGTGTAGTCGCTGATGTCCATCGGACGGGACAGCCAGTCCAGCAGGTTCTTAAGCAGTCCGGGGTAGCTGTAGTTGTATTCGGGGGTGAAAATCCAGATGCCGTCGGCAGCAAGGACCTCTTTCCGTGCATGCATCACTGGCGCGGGGGCAACGGACTCCAAATCCTGATTCATATAAGGAACTTCTTCAAAATCAAGATATTTTATTTTAAATTGATTCGACAGCATTTTCTCCGCCATCGCAGCTAACTGTCTATTGAACGATTGCTTGCGCAAGGAACCCACGATAAAAAGGATATTTTTCATTGCAAATGGTTTGGTTATTCATTTTATTAAAAGCGTGCAAAGATACAATAATATTATTGTACTTTTGCAGACGAATTTGCTGATTATTATGAAACAAAAACTATTGAACTTCTTTGTTTTAACCCTATCGGTCCTCATAGGGTACGGCAACGGAGACCCGGTGGCGGTGCATTCCGCTCTTACCCTTTCGCCCACACCGGTGGCAGTACACGTGCCCGAAGTGCAACTGGTGGACGAGGTCGTCACCTTCACCCCGCGCGACCGGTACATGGAAGTGACCGTGCGCTATCTGCTGCACAACCATTCCGACCGCACCTTCGACAGACTCCCCTACGGTTTCCCCATCGACTATTACGGAAGCGGGTCCGCCAAATGGGAACCACTCGATGATTTTGGAGAATCAGAACAAGAAACCGGCTGGCGCGACGGATATATCCGTAACGTCTGTTTTACCCTTGGTGAAAGACAATTGCCATGGCAGTGTTCCCGCGACAGCATCATCGTCCCGAAACGCAAAGTCATTTTCGAGGAGATGTTTGACATAACACCTGACAGCGCAGACAGTTACAGTCAACGGGCAATCGACAGCTTGTACACTCTATACGGTGAAGACATATACACCTATACCAAACCCGTTTCACGCCGCTGGTATTACACCTATTTGGACATCCCCGCACAAAGTTACGTCGTGCTGGAAGTCCGCTATACTGCGGAATGCACATGGTCGCAAGGCGCTTATGACCGCAAATCCAACTTACAGGAGTACACTTCCCACTACTATGGATTCTTGCGTTTCCAATACGATTTCACCCCCGCCGCCTATTGGGGAGACGGCCATGCAGGCCACTTCAGTGCGAGCGTTGACACAACAGGCATCCGCATCGTCAGGGACAGCACATGGCTTAGGGCATTCTTTTGCTACTCCACCGGTATCGATGGCTTACCTATGAAACAAAAAGGGAATACATATCATTATGAAGCACAAAGGTTCAATTTTGCCACAGCAAAGCCCTTTACCATAGACTATTACCTCACGCAGTCTTCCCACCAGCCCTTAGATAAGGTGCTGAATCACTGCATTCCACCCTCCCAATACACCATTGAAGTCAGTGGCGTGGATCCAAAGTATCCTGTCGCCAACCTCAGTGACCTTGACCCGGCTACTGCCACCGTGCTCCGCCCCGACATAAACGACTCCATCTACATCACCATCCGATTCCATAAACCCACGGCATTGGAGGGAATGCTCCTGCTGAACGGATACACCAAGAATGCCGAAACCTACCGCAACAACGCACGCATTGACAGCCTGATTGTTTTCGGATCACGATTCCAGGTTTACACCTATGAAGGCAAAACCGACACCAACCGAAACCGTCAAATTATGCTGTTTGGAGAACACGAATGGATTGTGAAATACATAAAAGCCAACCGGTTGCCACAAAAATATGCAGGGTATGCACCAGAAAAATTCGATTGGCAGTCACTTGTGGACAGTGCCATGTTGTTGGGACTCAGCGATGGCCCATGGAATAGCACCTACTACGAAGAGATTCGCATTATCATCACCGCCGAGGCGAAGGGGCGCAAATACAACGACCTCTGTGTTTCGGAAATTATGTTGATTGGAAAATAGAAAAATCCCCCACTATGAACCCCCGCCTGTTTTTCACCTTCCTGCTGTTCTGTGTCGGCCTCACCGCTGGGGCGCAGACCTTTACCGAGTGGCAGGACCCCGCTGTGTTCGAGGTGAACAAACTTTACCCGAGGGCGCACATTCCGCAAAACAACCGCTTCACATCTGATAATCCTTACGTTAAAAGTTTGGACGGGATGTGGAAGTTCCTTTACGTCCCCAACGCCGACGAGCGTCCGACCGACTTCTTCCGCACCGATTATGACGACAGCGGCTGGGATGAAATTCCTGTGCCGGGCAACTGTGAACTGAACGGCTTCGGCACGCCCGTGTATGTGAATACCACCAACGATTTCGACAACAGCCAACTGCCAAAAGTGCCGGTGAAAGGCAACGCCGTGGGTAGCTACCGAAAATGGGTGGCGATTGATAAAGATTATGAAAACCAACAGGTTATCCTCAACATCGGTGGGGTGAAATCCTGTTTCTACCTTTGGGTAAACGGGCAGTTTGTGGGCTACAGCGAGGATGCCAAGACCAACTCCGAGTTCGACATCACCCAGTTTGTGCGTTTCGGCGAGCGCAACCTCATTGCCTTGCAGGTTTTCAAATGGAGCGACGGTTCCTACCTCGAATGCCAGGATTTCTGGCGGCTGAGCGGCATCGAACGCGGCATCACCCTTTACACCCAACCTAAAACATACATCTACGATTACAAGGTGGTGGCCGATTTGGATTCCAACTACCAGAACGGCATTTTGGATGTGGAGGTGACGGTGGAGAATTTAGAAAAATTTTCAAAGAACAAAACATTCCGTTTGTCCGTGGAATTGGAAAACGACAACGTTGTAGAGACGTTTCATGAAACGTCTCTACAGGACGGAACGAACATCCTATTCCAAAACCCCGACAAACAAACCATTAATTTTCGATTGTTTATTCCAAACGTAAAAACATGGACAGCCGAACATCCCCATTTGTACACCCTATGGATAACTTTGGATGAAAACAAGGACAACACTATTGATGATGTGGCGTTTTATATCGGTTTCCGCAACATCAAAATCGAGAACGGCCAGCTGTTGGTGAACGGCGTGCCGGTGACCATCCGCGGGGTGAACCGCCACGAGCACGACCCACAGACCGGCCACGTGGTTTCCGAGGAACGCACGAAGCAGGATATCCTCCTGATGAAAGCCAACAATATCAACACGATACGCACCAGTCACTACCCCAATGCCCCCGAGTTTTACAACCTGTGCGATTATTACGGAATGTATGTCATTGACGAGGCCAACGCCGAGTCGCACGCGCAGGGCTACGGTGAAACATCGCTGGCGAAACACGCGGATTTCAAGGAGGCTACGGTGGCCCGCACCCGCAACATGTACGAGCGCGACAAGAACCACACGTGCATCATCACGTGGTCGCTGGGCAACGAGTCGGGCAACGGCGTGTGCTACGAGGCCGCCTACGACTGGCTGAAAGCCAAGGACAGCACCCGTCCCGCGCAGTACGAGCGTGCCCTCTATGACCGCAACACCGACATCGTGGCCATCATGTACCCCACGGCCGCCGACCTCGCCGACTACGCCCGCAAGCCGCAAACCCGCCCGTTCATCATGTGTGAGTACGCGCACGCCATGGGCAACAGTTGCGGCGGCCTCCAGAACTACTGGGACACCATCTACAAGTACCCGCAGCTGCAGGGCGGCTGCATCTGGGACTGGGCGGATCAGGGCCTGCTGGCCACCGATGCGCAGGGACGCGAGTATTACGCTTACGGCGGCGATTTCGGGGAGAATGTGCCCTCCGACGGCAACTTCTGCATCAACGGCTTGGTGGATCCCGACCGGAAACCGCACCCGCAGCTCGCCGAAGTGAAGAAAGTGTACCAGCCCATCAAGATTGAGGCAGTGGATTGGAAGAAGGGAGAGTTTCGAATCATCAACCGCTTTGATTTCAGCAACTTGAACGAATATAACCTGTCGTGCATGCTGCGGCAGGATGTTGCGCACACCCTACCCGTCCATCCTGACAATTTCCTGGCATTGCCGCTTCACGATCCTTTGGTGAGCATCCCCATCGACCTGGCTCCGCACGACACGGGCTACTTCACCTTGCCTGCGCGAATAATGGATGTAATGCAGAAGCTGGATTCTGTGGCGCCCGGTCAGGATGTGACGCTGGACTTCAAGCTGTTTAGTCGAAAGGAGGCTCAATGGATGCTCGATTTACACTCCGTCGATTCCCTGTATGGCCGTCCTGTTGCGGCTTACGAGCAGTTCAAGCTGCCGGTGCCGGTTCGGAAGGGAGGCACTCCTGATTTCAAGCTCATTGACGATACCGTTCAAATTCAACAAGTGGGTGAAAATTTGAACATCACCATCGGTACTACCCTCATCGTATTCGACACGGTGCAGGGGGTCATCCGCTCCATCGAAAAAGACGGCCAGCCCGTGGTGGTGGACGGTCCGCGGCTCAACTTCTGGCGTCCGCCCACCGACAACGACCGCGTGGACGGGCATGGCGAGCTGCTCTGGCGCAGAATCGGGCTGGATAACCTGACTTGGAAGGTGGAAGATGTTCAGGTTTATCAAAACATCCAGCATCAAGACGTCGATATTTGGCAGGGGATGCATTACGGTCCTTCTGATGTGCAAATTAGGGTAAAAAGGCTTGCCTACAATGAAAACAAAGAGCTGGTTTTAACGGATGTAGAAGACTACTTGATCCAACGCAGCGGGGATATTCTGATCATGTACTCCATTTACCCGGAGAAGTGGGTGCCTTCGTTCACCAGGATTGGGGCTCAGATGAAGGTGTCGAAAGAGCTGGTCACCACCGAGTGGGTGGGCGATGCGCAGGAGACCTATCCTGACCGGCAGGCGTGCGGATTTGTAGGATATTACAAGGCTCCGACCGACGACCTGTTCCATTGCTACGTTCGTCCGCAGGCGGCGGGCAACCGCATGGGAATCCGTTATGTATCGCTGCTCAACAAGAACAGAAAGAGAATGCTCTCTTTCACCAATGCAAACTGGTGGCGAGACACCGACAACTTG
Organism: Bacteroidales bacterium; assembly: GCA_016285085.1. Taxonomy (GTDB): domain Bacteria; phylum Bacteroidota; class Bacteroidia; order Bacteroidales; family WCHB1-69; genus UBA1756. The sequence goes on along the minus strand of JAEEQA010000084.1, from coordinate 2,221 downwards.
CAGTTCAGCATCTATCCCTATTCAGACGAGAATATTGAGCAAGCACGGCACATTAACGAATTGCAACATACTGATTATTACACTCTTAACATTGACCTTAAACAGGCGGGAGTAGGTACTGCCACCTGCGGTCCGGGCATTGCCGACAGATATCTGGTAGAAAACAACCGAAGGGAATTCAACTTTGATTTGCACCTACAGGTGGGCGAGAATATTTTCTTTAACGATTTAATGGTGGACAAATCCAAACATCTTGACTATTTCTACCCTGAATTTATACCTTTGGTGAATCGCACACTGCCATTGCAGAAAATCAGGTTGAAAAGCAAGCCGAGTGTGCCATACGATCGCGATGAGGATAAAATACTGTTGGATGGGAAAATCGGAAATTTGGCCAATTTCCATGAAGGCTGGATAGGCAAATGGGGGCGCCCCATGATCATTCAGTATGAAGTAGTTGATTACGCTTACGATTCTCCAACCGTTACGTTGAGTTTTGCCCACCATCCGGCGCAGTGGGTGTTTTTGCCGAAGAAAGTGACGGTGTCGTACTCCACCGACGGCATAAAATACAGCAAACCCGAGGAAGTAACTTTGCCCTTCGACCCGACGTTGCAGGAGAACGAAAGGCCGCGGGTTTGCCTATTGCGCCACAAAATCTCCGGGCGCAATGTGAAGTACATCCGTATCGAGGCGCAGCCAGTGGAGCGGTTGCCCGAATGGCATCCCGCTACATGCGTGGGAACGTGGATCATGACAGATGAGGTAAAAGTGAACTGAGAGGTGGTTACCACCGTCCTTTGTTTTCCCATGCTACGCCCAGATTGTCAAGAATCTCTTTCTCAAAAACCCTTTTGTAGCGGGAATTGTCTTTCCTGCTTAAATCCTTTGTATTGATTGTATAACCCTGACGCACGTCAGTATCTGTAACGGAAACGAAGTCGAGGATGGTTGGTTCCGATAGACTCAAGGAGTCATAATTAATAATGTTGCAATAAAAGATCCTATTTTCTGAGGCAACACGAAAAAAGAAGCTGTAATGCAAAAGAGAGGTATCTCCCATGGATTGAAATGGGGCTCTCGGTCCATCGGTTTCTTTTGGCACCATTGTACTGTCAATTATCGCGAGATGTCTGTATTCAGGATGTTCTTTCTTGAATGAATCCACTTTATCGACAAGTTCCTTCTGGGTGGTATGAATGGCATATTTTTCGGCATAAAAATCTGATCCACAACCAACAAAAAGCATAAGCAATGTGAAAAAGGTGAGAGCAGGGATTTTTTTCATATCCATAACCTTGTACAGTTCAAAAACAAGGTGGCAAAAATACAATAATTATAATTTTTACGTTTAATTATTTATAATTGTTATATATTTGCAAAAACAATTCAATATATACATTTAATTTTAATATAAACACACTAATTTAGTACAAAACAATAAATTATATTCACCTCAAGAGAAATTACAATATCATAATAAAATATTAATTTATACAATAATTCTGATAAAAAGTAGAAAAATGGAAGAACTAATCCCACAGCACGGAAATTACAAAAAACTGATTTCGTATCAAAAATCCAATGTGATTTACTGTCTAACCTATTACTTTGTACAAAACTATCTGGACAAAAAGGATCGCACATGCGACCAAATGATTCAGGCAGCGCGCTCAGGCAAGCAGAACATCATTGAAGGGAGTGCAGCGAGCACGACATCAGCAAAAACCGAAATAAAACTCGTAAACGTTGCCAAAGCGAGCCTTCAGGAATTGCTGGAAGACTATGAGGATTATCTGAAAACACGCAACCACCGACAATGGGAAGAAAATTCTGTAGAACTCCTCACCATGCGTGAATTGGGGCGCCAGCACAATGATGCAGAATACTTTATGAATTTGGCGCAGACTCGTCCGCCAGAAACCATAGCCAATATGTGCATCGTTCTCATCAAACAAGCTGACTACCTGTTATTCAGGCAGCTACAGCGTTTAAGCAAAGATTTCATGAGCAAAGGTGGCTTCACAGAGCGGATGTATCGGCTACGATCAGAAAAAAGGAACGGGTGAAGTACAGTTTTCTGCAATGTCTTTAATAAAAAAAAGCCTCCTCGTGATGAGGAGGCTTGTGGCATTGGGCGACGACCTACTCTCCCACCTTCTTCAGGCAGTACCATCGGCGCGGCCGGTCTTAACTTCTCTGTTCGGAATGGGAAGAGGTG
>JAEEQA010000011.1 GCA_016285085.1 Bacteroidales bacterium | reverse complement strand
TGCCAGCTCGTTCATGAACGCGATATTTACGTCACGTTGGGAATTCTCAATGATTTTCGATGCCTCCGCCACCTTGATGGAGCTGGCCTTGTGCGTGCCGTTCACTAATACGGAGTTATACAGATTGTCCACGAAATCGGCGATTTGCGGCGTTGAACCGGAGGTTACCTTCTTGATTTTCTCCACCGTGTGTTCCTTGTCGCCCGGATTGATGCGTTCGGGTGAGTAGCCCGCGAAGAAGTCGGTGTTGAACTTCAGTCCCGATATTTTCTCTACGACGGGAAGGCACTCCTCTTCTGTCACGCCCGGATAAACAGTGGATTCATAGATGACCACATCGTTTTTGCCGATCACTTGCCCGACGGTGGTGCTGGCGCCGATGAGCGGTGAGAGGTCGGGGTTGTTGTTGTGATCCACGGGGGTGGGCACAGCCACGATATAGACGTTGCAGCAGCGGATAGCTTCCAGGTCGGAGGTACATACGAAGCCGTTGCGGATGGCTTCTTGCAGGAGGCTGTCGTCCACCTCGCGGGTGGTGTCGTGGCCCGACATCAGGGTGGCGACGCGTTCTTGGTTACGGTCGTACCCAATGGTGCGGAAACGGGTGGAGAAGAGTCGGGCGAGCGGGAGACCTACATAGCCCAAACCGATGACTCCTATACAAATCTCTTGGTTATCAATGGTTTTCATATCCAATACATTAATAAAAAAAAGAGACTGCGTAAAACAGTCTCTTATCGTTTTGAAGACAATCGATTACTTTTCGTTCTTCTTGTCTTTCTTGGTTGCGTAGTTGATTTTCAAAGCGTTGTTTTCTCTCAGCTCCTGCTTGAGGATGTTGACGTAACGCATTTGAACCTCCTGGTCGATTTTAAGGGAGTAGGTGATGGTATTCGGATCCTTGCCCTTGTTGGCGCAGGATTCGCGCTCACCTTTAATAAAATCCGACACGTCCCTTCTCATGATCTCGGCACGGGTGCTGGCGAACTTGTCGTTGAGCTGGATAGAGACCTTTTCGTCGATAGCCGGGATGCCGTCGCGTTTTGGCGCACCCATGTAGATGGTGGCGATGGAGGACTTCTTTTCCAGTTTCTGATATTCCGTTGCGTGGGGTGCGGTGAATTTCACGGCAGCGTCGCTTTCTCTCATGGTGGTAATCACCATGAAGAAGAAGAGGAACATGAAAATGATATCTGACATGGAGCTGTTGTTGATTTCCGGCAGCTCTTTTTTACCGTTTTTCTTAAAACGAGCCATAGTGTTCGAATTTTATTATTTACTGGTAGCTTCGGAGATATTGATCGGAATTGCTTCTTGGATCGCCTTCTTTTCTTCGGGAGCCAATTTCTCGTATTTCTGACCGAAATAGTTGAGGGAGGTCTCGTCACGAAGTTCGTTGACCGCCTTTTGCAGTTCGTTCTGCACCAGAATATAGGTGGCGAACGTGGTGCTGTTATCATTGGTCAGAGAGATAACCCCTTTGGAGACGGCGAAGGTTCCCAGTCCATCGATCTGCTTGACAGTCTTCTCAGGCAGATTGTCGGCATTACGCGGGTTGGCCAAGAATTCCTTTGCAATATCCTTCAATTTCGTGGCTATATCTTCCTTTTTGAGGATCTGGGTCTTGTTGATCAGAACGTCGTCGTTTTTGTTCACGAGGATGGTGAGGATGTTACGCTCACGGATATCCTCCTGCTGCTGTTTCTCCTGATTGGAGATCTTGGGAAGCAGACGGGGAATACCCTGCTCGTTGGTGATGGACGATGTCAACAAGAAGAAGGTCAACAACAGGAAGGAGATGTCGGCCGACGAACTTGTGTTCAATGAGGGCATTTTTCTTGACATAATCGCTTATTTAAGGGATTTTTTATCGCGGATTGCACTGACAATCGGGGCGGCAATGATAGTGACGATGGCGGCAAAGAAGACCACATAGGTGAAATAGACGGCCGCTTCAATGAGGCGGGCGGTTTCAGGTGCAATCTGCAGCTTGATGAACACATCGTCCAAAACCGGAGAAGCGCAAAGGTAGCAGATGACGAAGAGCACCACCAGCGCAACGATGGCCACAAGTGCCTTGTACGAAGTCTTGAGGTTCTTGGCGATACGCATGATAGCAAAGAACAACAATGCCGCGATAGCGAAGATCAGCATGATGTAGAACAGATAGAAAGAGGTGTTGAGCAGTTTGTTGCTGGAAACCTGCGACTTGTGAGCGAAGTTTTGGAAATCTGCCAACTGACTTTCTTTTAATTCTGCGGAATTGAGTTCAGCGATAGCCGTGGTGGCATCCTGCACAACTTTCAGAGAATTGCGATAGTTCTCTTTCTGAAGGTAGGCCTGACGCACAGTGTTATATTCCTGTTCCAAGTCCACCAAATATTTGGTGAGTCCTTTGTAATCGGAAACTTTGGCAAACTCTTCAACATACTTTCCTTCGGTATCGAATTGATCGAGGAGGCTCTTGACATTGGCGGGGTAACCGGCTTTGAAAGCGTCGAAGTTGTCGGCGTTCAATGCCTTAAGGGTGGACAGATAATCGTAGAAGTTTTCCTTTGCCTTCTTTTCGCTTCTCAGCTCGCCGTCCAGTTCTGATGAGACAGTCTGGCATTTTTCTACGTAGGCGGGCAGAGTTTCGGGGGTGGTGGCAGACAAATCACTGAGAAGTTCAGGATTGTTGTCGTGCAGCACACCGACGGCCTTGTACTGGTTGATCTTGTCGCTGTCGAACATGGCGGCATAGATGATGGCCAATACACAAGCAATTGCGGCTATAGCGAAAATGACAATATTTACTATTCTTCTTGTCATAATGTTAGTTTTGAAGATTTATAATTGGGAAATTATAAATTATTTTCTATTGTATTTAACCATAATATCCATGAAACCGATGGTGGCGTTTTCCATATCGTTGACGATACCGTCGATCTTGGAGAGAATGTAGTTGTAGAAAATCTGAAGGATGACAGCGGTGATCAAACCGAACACGGTAGTCAACAGAGCGACCTTCATACCGCCAGCCACAACGGTGGGGCTGATATCACCCTGACGTTCGATGTTATCGAATGCAGCGACCATACCGATAACGGTACCCATGAAACCCAACTGAGTAGCAAGGGCCATGCAGAGGCTCAACCAGCTCAGGTTCTTTTCAAGGCGGCCCATTTCAACGCCACCGTAAGAAACGAGGGATTTTTCAACGGAATCGAGGCCTTCGTCGTAGCGGTCGAGGCCCTGATAGAAGACACCGGCGAGGGGTCCTTTGGTGTCGCGGCAAACATCCTTGGCCTTCTCGACACCGCCGTTCTTCATGGCTTCTTCAACTTTGGCAAGTAATTTCTGGGAGTTGGTGCTGGCAAGGTTGAGGTAGAAAATACGCTCGATGGCGAAAGCCAGACCGAGAACCAAGCAGATCAACACCGGGGTCATCCACAACGGATCACCTTCAGCGAATTTGTCTTTCAAAACGTAGTGAAGGCTCTTTTCGACAGAAGTGTTCTGGTCTTCAGCCTTGACGATGTGTGCCTGTTCAGCGGCTGCGGGTGCAGCTTCTTGGGCTTCAGTCACTTGTTCGGTTGCCGGTTCTTCAGCAGCCTTTTTGTCATTCTGTGCGATGGTCACATTGTTGATGCCGAAAGCAAAGATGGCAAAAACGGCAAATAATGCAATAAGTTTTTTCATAATACTTGTTTTGTTGTTGATTTGATTTTTTAATTTGTTCTTTTTCAATAATTTAATTTGGCGGAGAGATAGGGATTCGAACCCTAGAAGCGCTTTCGGCGCTTACACACTTTCCAGGCGTGCGCCTTCGACCACTCGGCCATCTCTCCGTGTGCTAAAAAATGCGGGTGCGAAATTACAAAAAAATAATTTTGTTTTTTTGCACACCCCATTATTTTTTTAATGGCCTTTAAGTTGTTATATATCAAAAAAATATGTCCTGTCGGAGGATTTTTTTCCGACAGGACAGGCTTTTCTTAATCCAAACTTGAGGCAATATATTCCGTCAGTTTGCCCAAACATGTGACATAGCTGCCGAACTCGTTGTCGTACCATCCGAACACTTTGGCATGGGTGACGGGGATGTTGATGTCCTTGTAGTCGGACACGTGGAGCGACTGCAAAATCTCGGCGGGAATCTTGAGGAAACCGGTGCGCGTGTGGATCTCCTTGCCCTCGATGGTGATGGCGGCGGGCAGACCGAGCAGGTCCATCGAGACGTTCTGCTTCATCGAGAAACGGAGCAGCCCCTTCTGTTCGCCTTCGGCGGCGCGGCGGTAGATGTCGCGGATGTAGTCGCCGGAGATGTACGGCACTCCCCGCTCGTTCATCCGGGAGTTGAAGGTGATGTTGAGGGCGATGAGCGACACCGACGGAGTGGGGATGCGGATGGAGTCGGCCATGAAACCGAAGTGGGCGGTCTGCGGGATCACCTTCTCCAAGGTCTTGGCCGCACCCGTGGATGACAATATTATATTATTGAGCACGGAACGGTTCTTGCGGAGGTCGGAGGCGGCGGCACTCGGCACCGCGTCGAGCACGCTCTGCGTATTGGTGGCGGCATGGACCGTGGAGAGAGAGGCCGTCAGCACATTGTTGGTTTCCGGATCTTCCAGCAAGGGCTTGATCATGTGGGCCAGACCCGTGGTGGTGCAGCTGGCCGCCGAAATCACCTTGTGGACACTCGGGTCGAAACAGGTGTGGTTGATACCATATATTAATGTAGGCGTCTCGTCCGTGTTGAAGTCGGCCTTCTTGATTTTGAACGGGGCGCTGGCGATGACATGCTCGGCTCCAGCGGTGAGGTGGCCTAGGATGCTGCCCTTGCCTTCGTTGTCCTCCAGCGACGGGTCCAGGAACTTGCCGGTACAGTCCACCACCACGCGGACACCCTCATCCTTCCAGTTGATGTTGCGGGGATTTCTCTCGCTCATCAAAACCTTGATGGGAAGTCCGTCGATTTCAACGATATTCTTTTCGCTATCCACAACCTCCACCTTTATCTGCTTGCCGGCCCGCCCGTAAAGGAAGAGGCTGAGGTTTCCGTAGGTAGAGTCAGTGGTCAGTGACTGGACGAGATCCTCGAGGCTTTTTCCAACCTCGCGGCCCACGTTGAGGACGATGCCGTCAAACTTGCGGGAGAGAAGGTGATGCCAAAGGGTCAGTTTACCGATACGCCCGGCGCCGTTGATGCCGAGCAGATTTTTTTGGTGAAGTACGATGCTCATAATATTAGGATTTAAGAATTTTCTTTGGGGTGCAAAAGTACGGAAAAAGGGGGAACTATTTTATTTTTTTATGACTTTTTGAAACTGCGTTCCATTATTCGTGTTGATTTGAAGAATATAGGTGCCGGAAGGCAGAGCGCTCACATTCATCGATGTCTTGTTTTCCTGTCTCATCAGCCGCCTTCCCTGCATATCATAGAGTTCGCATGTGAAGTTTGAATTGTGGTCCCCGATTTGCAGATAGATAAAGTCCTCCACGGGATTGGGAAAAACCAGTACAGACTCGTCATCAATGTCGCGGACCCCTTCAGGAAGCGTGTTGTCAAACATGATATTTGTCATAAAATGAAGGGCGATGCGGAAGCAGGTGTCCAGTTCTTCGGGAAGCAGGGTGGTGGTTCCTTCAATGTAAAAGCAATGTTCCTTTCCCTCAAAGGTGTGGAGTTCGTGTTCCACGTCCAGCGATGTGAGGCGCTGGTCAAGATAGTAGGAACCATATAAATCGGGTAAAACAAGGGTAGTTATACCCAAAAAACTCTCGCCGTAGGGAGCCCCGTATTCGTAAGGTACGGTTTCATCGGCGGTGCCGTGGATAAGACAGACGGGGGTGGTGTCGTCATTGCTGATGATGTTGGTGTCCATCACGCCGCCCCATTGGGCGATTAGGCCGGCGATGCGCGGGGAATACGAAAGGTATTCGGGGAATCCCGTTGTGTGAATATTTCCGAGGTCGCTATGCCCGCCGATTCCCAACCAGCCGTCGTCTTCAAACGTTTCTTCCGGTCGTTCATCGTCATCCATCCACAAGAAATACATGGAGGCGATGGTGCCGGCGGAATTGCCAAGCACGAAGATACGGTTGGTGTCAATGCCATATAAATCGCAGTTTCCTTTGAAGAAACGGACGGCGGCGCTGACGTCCTGCGCGGCCATATAACCGGCACGGATGAAGTTTGTTTCCGTAATCCGATAGACGGGCAGCAACCGGTAATCGATGGAGGCGACGGCATAACCGTAGTGGCTCAACGAGTCGCCAAAAGCCACCATATCGCACCAGCTGCGGTTGCCCGCGACAAAGGCGCCGCCAAACACCGTAATCACCAAAGGCCGATGGGCCATTGTGTCGCCGGCGGGCTCGTAAAAGTCAAAATAGAGCGGATCTTCCGTGTCGCTTCCGACGGGCGCACCCTGTCCGTACTGGATTTCCGAACGAACCGTAATGTCCTGGAACACACGGTTAAAAAAACGAGTACTGCTTTGGGCATAAAGCATCACGCTCGTCATCAATAAAAAGGTGATCAGTGTGATTTTTTTCATAGAAATCCATTTTTTTGAAGGCGCAAAAATACGGAAAAAATAAAAAAAGAGGAAAGCAGCGCCTTCCTCTCAATGATGAAAGTTAAAATTCTTGTCTTTAGTAACCCCAAGAAAAGGTCCATACTCCACTCCAGCTCCCGGCTGTCCACGAATATGTACTATTGTTATAGCCGCAATGCTCGGCCGGAACAAAAGTGATATTTCCCATCAAATCATCGGGATCCAAAGCGCCATCCTCATCATATATTTTGATGGTGCACGTTCCAGTAAGCGTACTCAATGTGGCATTGGAGAGGTTCCACGTCAGCGGGAGTGAGGATTCAGTAACGTCATCCTTTGTGGAGCTCGTGTATATCAATGTATTGTTAGCATCATATAACTTAAAGTAGATATCGGGGCCTGCATCGGTCCAGTCCCAGTTGTCTCCGCCGTCAGTGAGGGGGTAAGCCGTCAGCACAAATTTGGTCAGTGTCCACGTTGCAGGGGTGTTTCTCACCGTTACCGTGTGAGTGGTCTGGTCATTGCCGTTGGAATTCATTGCTGTCAAAGTTACGTTGTAGTTGCCTCCAGCCGCATAGGTGTGAGTGGGATTGGTCGAAGACGAGGTGGCTCCGTCGCCGAAATTCCAAAGATAACTGGTGGCATTCAATGACTGGTTCGTAAAACTGACGGTGGCTGGGGCGTACTGGTTGTTCCCGGTGAAACTGAAACGCGCCGTGGGGAGTGTGGTTTGTCCACCGCCGCCGCCACCATTGCCAATCATCCACGATTCAATATAAATTTCTTGGGTGGTTTCTGTACTTTCTTTTGCATAAATATGCAGAGTAATGGTGTACCACCCTTCGGTGGTAAGGGTAAATGAGGGGGACCATTCAAAAGATTCATCATAGGTAGGCATTGAGTAATACGAATCATACCCTTTACAGACCCACCAACATTTTTTGGCATTCGTAGAAGTATTCGTTAAATGAACCACTGCCCCGTTATCGGTAGCCTCAATCCAATAGGTAAAAGAAGCTATCGGAGCTTTTTCTTTTTGGCAGCCTGTAAAGCTGCCAACGATAAGCATCATCAAAATGACAAATACTGATTTTTTCATAATAATTTGATTTTAAAATATTTATAATTATTTAAAAACATAACGAACACTCAGGCACAAAGCCCAATCAAAGAAATGATAGTAGTCCAGGTCTGAAAAAAGAATTCCATAGCCCGGACGGAAGTCGAACTGAAGGGCGACTGGCTTTTCAAACACATACTCCAATCCTAAAAGCGCACCCGCACCGCCTTTGCCAAACTCCTCCCAATTAGCCCAGGGGTCATTGTACATATAGGGACGATATGCCCTCCTTAATTCGGGGGTAAACGAATAACCAATATTGATGCCACCGCCCGCCATTCCGTAAAGTCCTTTTGTGAAATGTCCCTGATAAAGGAAATTCAAATGGAGAACTGGTGCTGACATTGCCAATATAGTGCGATTATATTCGTAATAGTTGTATTGATAATAATAGTTGTTATAAAAAGAGCATAATGACACTTCAAATCCCGCCAAATCCAATTCGATGGCGAAGTGGTCTTTGATAAATGTTTTGTAGGAAATGCCGTTTATATTTCCAGCCACAAGCCCCAAACTATGCTTGTATGGGAATTTTTCACTGAAAATGGCGGTGTTTTCTTTGTGAGTCTTCTCTTTTTCTTCTTTCACTTTTGGGCTTTGGACGGGCTTCTCTTCATCCTTGCTCTTTGTTTGTGGTTCGGCGGCTTTCTTCTCTTCCTTTTGCTGTTCCCCTTCTGCTATGGGCGCAGGTGTTGTTTCAACATCCGCCTTGTTTTCAGCCACATTAGAACCCTGTTCAGTCACGGGTTTTGTAACAGGTTCGGATACGGTTTCTGCGGGTTTTGTTTCCGTAGCAGCCACATACGGCGACCATACGCAACGGATGCTGTTCTTGTCACTGAAGGCGCATGTTTTCACCTTACCATTGGCAGAAATAGCGTAAAAATCCAGTTTCCCGACCACTTTGTCCATGGTCCAGTATGTGTTTCCTGCTGTCAATCCAGCATTTTGCGATGCAAGCGCCTTCAACTCATTCAAGGTAGGCAGTCTCCAACCGTCCCCTTTGTTCTGGCAGGCACATACCGCGTCGGGACGGTTCAGTTTTTCCGGCTCATCATAGGAGAACAAATAGAGATTGTTGCTCCCGGGCACTAATTTGGTTCCGTAGGGTGGGGTGTCAGTTTGCCCGAAAAGTTGATAACCGAATATCAGGCACAGCACCACCAGCAGATAGCGTTTACTCGATTTCATATTTTTCGTTTTTTATGAAGTCTTGGATAAAATTAGTTCAAAGTTGCAGTGGCCACCATTTGCGTGCCTGCGGGAATGGAGGCGTTGCCGCCTTTGATGCACAGGAACAGAAGGCCTACGGGGAAGGTGATGATACCGAAAACGATGCCGCAAGCGACGGCGGCACCGTGCCGATTCTTCCCAATATCGGATTTCTCAGCTCCGTTGAGGGAAACCACCTGCCCGTTCACATCGGTGGTGCTTACAGGCCTGACCGTAATCGTTCCGGGTTTGCCTAAGCCGCGGTGCTTTTCCGACTGGATGTCCAAGACCACCGGCGTACCGGCAGCAATCACAATCTTTCCGTCTTTCACGACATCATTGCTGACCACCACGGACCCCGTTTCCGATTTCAACTTATCCTTACGGAGTGTTTTCACCACTTCCAAACCCACGTTCACCGTTTGCTGGGCATTTGCCTGAAAACAGCCCACACTTAAAACTATAGCACAAATCATTATAATAATTTTCCTCATAACACTTTGATTTTAAATTTGTTGAAAATAAAAAGACGAAGTGCTCTGAAGAAAAGTTAGCACAAGACACAAAAAAAGCGTGGCACTTCATGCTCGCTTTATTTAGAACTTCTGAGGTCTTCGACTACCTAATTCTTCCCAAATATTACGATGTAAGTCCACGCCAATCGGCGGGAATTCAGCGGCTTTGTCGGGAAGAATTTTTGAAAGTGTCGAAGTTTCAGAAATTCCGATTCAGCGAAACGCTTTTTTCCTTTATAGTGTATGCTTTTTTGATATCACTATCTCATAGGCTATTGGTTTTTGTTTGACAATAATGTTTCTATATCTTCCTTCAATAAAGGAATATACTTGATAACAAGTTCCCACAGAAATTCTGGAGTTACGCTATCATAGCCGTGAATCACCCTGTTCCTCGTGTTGATGATCTCCCTTGCATTTTCTATTTCAATATCAGGAAAGTCTTTTTTGATTCTATTAATGGCCTCTCCCATAATCTCCACATTTCTTTCAACGGCTCGTTGTCTTAATATATCTTTAGAGAATTCAGAAAAAACTTTTGGCTGCCCTTCAAAAAAAGACTCCACTTCACGACAGGCATTGAAAATGTCCTCTAAGTGTTTTTTAGCATACTCCTCCATACAATTGCTTTTTTGTGCGGTCAATGTTGTTGAGCAAAACGGTATTTTTAATCCCCGTCAACTCCAACAGATCAACTTCGCGGCCAAGCATGCTTGACAAAGATTCTTTAAATGAAAAATAATTGTCTGCATACTCTTCGGGGGGAATATTATCAAATTCAACGAGGAAGTCAATGTCACTTGTAGGAGAAAAACGGTTAGTCAGGACAGAGCCAAAAACAGACAAGGTTTTAACCTTGTACTTTTTGCACAAGAAAATGATTGTCTGTATGTTGGCTTCCAAAATATTCATGATTATGCTTCTAAAATCTCTAAAATCTTGATGGCGCATTCGCTGATGATGCTGCCGGGGCCGAAGATGGCGGCGGCACCGGCCTTGTAGAGGAAGTCGTAGTCTTGCGGCGGAATCACACCACCCACAATGACGATGATGTCTTCGCGGCCCAGTTTTTTGAGTTCCTCAATCACCTGCGGCACCAATGTCTTGTGACCGGCGGCGAGGGAGGAAACGCCCAGCACGTGTACGTCGTTCTCCACAGCCTGTTTCGCAGCTTCTGCCGGGGTCTGGAACAACGGACCCATGTCCACGTCGAAACCGATGTCGGCATAACCGGTGGCCACCACCTTGGCGCCGCGGTCGTGACCGTCCTGTCCCATCTTGGCCACCATGATACGGGGGCGGCGTCCCTCTTTCTTTGCGAAAGCGTCGGCCATGGCGCACGCCTTCTTGTAGGAATCGTTGTCTTGCTGTTGTGAACTATACACGCCTGTAATCAGATTAATTTTTGCTTTGTAACGACCGAACACTTTTTCCATAGCGTAGGAAATCTCACCGAGGGTGGCACGCTTCTTGGCGGCTTCAATCGAGAGTGCCAGCAAGTTGCCCTTGCCCGTTTTGGCACATTCGGTGATGGCCTCCAGAATGGACTGCACCTCCTCGTTGTTGCGGTTGGCGCGGAGCTCCTGCAAACGCTTGATCTGCGCCTCGCGCACCACGGTGTTGTCCACCTCCAGCGTTTCAATCGGGTCTTCTTTCTCCAAACGGTACTTGTTGACGCCGATGATGCTTTCGGTGCCGGAGTCGATGCGGGCCTGCTTGCGGGCGGCGGCCTCCTCGATACGCATCTTCGGAATGCCGGTTTCGATGGCCTTGGCCATGCCGCCGAGCTCCTCCACTTCCTGGATATGCTTCCAAGCGCGGTGAGCCAGTTCGTTGGTCAGCGTTTCCACGTAGTAGGAACCGGCCCACGGATCCACCACGCGGCAGACGTTGGTCTCTTCCTGAATGTAGATCTGCGTGTTACGGGCGATACGGGCGCTGAAGTCGGTCGGCAGGGCGATGGCTTCGTCCAACGCGTTGGTGTGCAGCGACTGCGTATGGCCGAGGGCGGCGCCCATAGCCTCGATGCAGGTGCGGGCCACGTTGTTGAACGGGTCTTGCTCCGTCAGCGACCAACCCGAGGTCTGCGTGTGCGTACGCAATGCCAACGACTTGGGATTCTTCGGGTTGAAGGTGCTCACGATCTTTGCCCAGATCATACGGGCGGCGCGCATCTTGGCGATCTCCATGAAATGGTTCATGCCGGAGCACCAGAAGAAGGAGAGGCGCGGCGCGAAGGCGTCGATGTCCAAACCTGCCTTGACACCGGTGCGGAGGTAATCCCAACCGTCGGCCAGCGTGTAGGCCATCTCGATGTCGGAGGTGGCACCGGCTTCCTGCATGTGGTAGCCGGAGATGGAGATGCTGTTGAATTTCGGCATGTTCTGCGAGGTGAACTCGAAGATGTCGGCGATGATGCGCATGGAGTGTTCCGGCGGGTAGATGTAGGTGTTACGCACCATGAACTCTTTCAGAATGTCGTTCTGGATGGTGCCCTGCAGCTCCTCGTATTTGGCGCCCTGTTCCAACGCAGCAACGATATAGAAAGCCAAAATCGGCATCACGGCGCCGTTCATCGTCATGGAGACGGACATCTTGTTCAGCGGAATCTGGTTGAAAAGGACTTTCATATCCTCGACGGAGCAGATGCTCACACCGGCTTTGCCCACGTCGCCGAGAACGCGTTCGTGGTCGGCGTCGTAACCGCGGTGGGTGGCCAGGTCGAAGGCCACGGACAGACCCTTCTGTCCTGCGGCGATGTTGCGGCGGTAGAAGGCGTTGGACTCCTCAGCCGTCGAAAAACCGGCGTACTGACGGATGGTCCACGGGCGCATCACGTACATCGTGGAATAGGGGCCACGGAGGAACGGCGCGATGCCGGCGGCATAGTTGAGATGCTCCATCCCTTCGAGGTCGTCTTTGCCATAGACGGGCTTGCAGGGAATCTGCTCTGCCGTCATGCGGTTAAAATCAATGTGGTTTTCTTTGCACCACGCCAAAAAATCCTCATTGTTTTTCGGCGCGGTTTTGTGACTTACATTACTGAAATCTGGACGCATAAAGCTCTTATTATGGTTTGTTTGTTCTTCTTAAAAATGAGGGGCAAAAATACAATAAAGTTTACAAAGTTTGTCAAGTTTATAAAGTAAAAAATAGAGGCGCAAAATTTTGCGCCTCTACAGATTGTGTCACCACAACTATTTCACCAATTTCACCAGATATTCGCCATAGCCGCTCTTACGGAGCGGTTCGGCAATCCGGAGAAGCTGCTCGGCATCGATAAACCCCTGTTTGTAAGCGATTTCCTCTATACAGCCGACCATCAGTCCCTGGCGTTCCTCCACCACTTGGACGAATTGGGTGGCTTCGATGAGGGAGCGGAACGTGCCGGTGTCAAGCCATGCCGTACCCCTGTCAATCTTGCAGACTTTCAGTTTCTTATGCTCCAAATAGTACTTGTTCACATCGGTGATTTCGTACTCGCCGCGGGCGCTCGGTTTGATGTTGCGGGCCACCTCCACCACGGAGTTGTCGTAGAAGTACAGTCCCGGAACTGCATAGTTTGATTTGGGCTGTTTCGGTTTCTCCTCAATGGAAATGGCGTTCATGTTTTCGTCAAACTCCACCACGCCGTACCGCTCGGGGTCGGAAACGTGGTAGGCGAACACGATGCCGCCGTCGGGGTCGTTGTTGAGGTGCAGGTTGTGTTCAAAGGTGCTGCCATAGAAGATGTTGTCGCCCAGAACCAATGCCGCCTTGTCGTTTCCGATGAAGTCGGCACCCAGCACAAACGCCTGTGCCAGTCCGTTCGGCACGTGCTGGACCACATACTCGAAATGGCATCCGATGCGGCTGCCGTCGCCGAGCAAACGCTCAAAATGAGGCAGGTCGGTGGGGGTGGAAATGATGAGGATGTCGCGGATTCCCGCTGAAAGCAGCGTGGAAAGCGGATAGTAAATCATCGGTTTGTTGTAAATCGGCATCAGCTGTTTGCTCATTGCCAAGGTCAAGGGATGAAGACGTGTGCCGGATCCGCCGGCCAGAATGATTCCTTTCATAATTATAAATGGTTTAATTTCTTCACTTTAAATAAAGCGCACAAAAATACGTTTATTTTTACTATTTTTGCCGCCCATTGTTACACAAATCCATCAAATTGTGATGAAAAAACTTTTTGCCGCTATTTTTCTTTGTATCAGTTTTCTGATTTCCTTTGCCCAGCTTGAATCTCCTGTGAAGTGGAAGTATGAAGTGAACCGCGTTTCCGACACGGAGGCGGAACTTCTCCTCAAAGCCACCATCCAGAAGGACTGGCACCTGTACGCCATCCAGCACGACGGCATGGAGCTCCCGCTGGAAATCAAGTTCACCCCGTCGGCAAATTACGAACTCGTCGGCAAAACCATTGAGCCCAAACCCAAAGTTTCGTACGACTCGATGTTCCAGATGTACTCCAAGTATTTCACCACAAGTGTTACTTTCAAACAGAAGATAAAGGTCAAAACGCCCGACAAAACCTTCAAGGTTAAAGGGAGCCTGTCGGGACAGGCCTGCATCGACGGGCGTTGTACGCAACTTCAGGAAAACTTCGAATTTTCCGTAGTCGCCGCCAACGGCTCCGATGCAACGGCGGAGGCCACCGCCGAGGAACCTGCTGACGAAGAGGGCGAACCTGCGGAAGTGGCGGAAGAAACCGCCGCACCCGCCGCGGCCACGGCAGTCGTCGAACAAGCGAAAGAACCCGCAGCAGCCGAAGAGAAAGAGGAATCCCTGTGGATATTCTTCCTCACCTCCATCGGCGGCGGCCTCATCGGCCTGCTGATGCCCTGCGTCTTCCCGATGATTCCGATGACCGTTTCCTTCTTCATGAAAAAAGGCAAAAAAGGCAAGATGGAAGCCCTTTTCTATGGTCTTTCCATCGTGGTGATTTTTGTGCTGTTCGGCATAATTTTGGCAGCAATATTTGGCCCCGAATTTGCCAATATCCTTAGTACCCACTGGATTCCGAACGTATTGTTCGCCGTCATCTTCATTATCTTTGCCATATCGTTGTTCGGATATTTTGAAATCACATTGCCGAGCAGCTGGGTCAACAAGTCGGCCAAAAACGAGCAAAGAGGCGGCTTGGTCGGCACCTTTTTCATGGCCCTCACGTTGGTGCTGGTTTCATTCTCCTGCACCCTGCCGATTGCCGGCGCGGTGGCACTTAACGCAGCGGGCGGTTCCTTCCTGAAACCGATCATCGGCATGTTGGGCTTCTCTCTCGGTATCGCCGTCCCGTTCACCCTTTTCGCGCTGTTCCCCAGCCTGTTGGGCAAGATGCCGAAGTCGGGCGGCTGGATGAACACCCTCAAGGTCATCCTCGCTTTCATCGAGTTGGCCTTCGCGTTGAAGTTCCTCAACGTGCCCGACCAGACCTACCACTGGGGCATCCTCGACCGCGAGGTCTATCTCGCCTTCTGGATTGTGATTTTCTCATTGCTCGGGCTTTACCTCATCGGCAAGATCCGCTTCCCCGCCGACGATGAATTTCCCGTGCAGAAAAGTCCCGTCCGTTTCATCGCCGCCATCTTCACCTTCACCTTCGTTGTCTATATGATTCCCGGAATGTGGGGTGCTCCGCTCAACGCCATCTCTGGCTGGCTGCCGCCTGTGGAAACGCAAGATTTTGTCATCCAAGACATTGTGCGCGGAGAACTCGAAAGTGTTTCCATCGCAGGTACAACTTCAAAGGCCGACCTCGAAACGCCACACTACGCCGACAAGCTGAAACTTCCCTTCGGAATCAAAGGTTACTTCGACTACGACCAGGCCCTGCAAGTGGCGCAGAAACAGAACAAGCCGGTGTTCATCGACTTTACCGGTCACGGCTGCACCAACTGCCGCATGGTGGAGAACATGGTGTGGAACGACCCGCGGGTCCGCAAAAAATTTGCCGAAGAGTTCGTCGTAGTGGCGCTTTATGTGGATGACAAAAACATTGAACTGCAGGAAAGCGATTATCTCAAAGATGGCAACGGCAATGTTATTAAGATGTTAGGTGAAAAGAACACCTACATCGGCTTGCACAATTATCAGTGCAATTCGCAGCCTTGCTACTTCATTGTAGATACTGACGGTTCCACTCTCGTGGGGCCGCAGTACTTTGAAACGGATATTGACAAGTATCTGCAATTTTTGGAAAGCGGCGTGACGGCCTTCAAAAACAAACACTAACAAGCTATGCAACAACTATTTTCTTCTCAAACAATAGGCCGGTGTCTCCTCCTGTTTTTCCTGATGACAGGAATATCCTTAGGAATTTCAGCGCAAAACATCACCTACGACATCGAGCCGTCGGTTGAGAAAGCTTCCCGTCTGCATGTGGAGGCGTGGGAAAAAGTGGAAAGAGTGAACATTTTCTGCATCCAGTTGGGCTCTTTTTCAGGCGAAAGTTCCGGAGCAAAAGCCCAAAGCATTGTCAATGAACTGAACACACAATTCCGCAATCGCGGCATCAATGCACAGGCCTACAGTGTGTTCGATGCGCCCAACCACAAAGTCCGCGTGGGCAATTTCAGCACCAAACAAGAGGCTTACGGAATGTTCCACGAGCTGCAGGCTCAGTATCCCGGCGCCTTCATCACCCGAGACAAACGGAAAGTGAAGGAGATTCTCAAATAGGCTTCCGCAGAAGAACAAAACTTCAATAATGAAAAATTTTGGCAGAACCTGTTGTGGGTTCGCCTTTTCGTTGTATCTTTGCCGCCAGCATTTTACAACTTAATTATATGAAAAAAATTCTTCTTGCTTTCGTCTTGCTCTTTTCGGGCATTCTCCTTTATGGACAAACAGAATTAATTGATTTAGAAGGTGTTTTCACTGGAAAATACCGCTACGACCGTCTTCCGTCTTTGCAATGGCGGCCCGCTTCCAACCAATATTCATATTATGACAAGGATAAAGATGCGGTGATAGGCGTGGATTTGGCCAAAGGAAAAGAAACGGAACTGTTCAAATTCCAGCAGTTTTACGATAATTATGCCAAAGCCAATGGTCAGAAAACGATGAGCGCCGCGGATTTTAAGGCAAAAGGAGGAAGAGTTTCCACCGCCTTCACGTGGAAGGACAACCAGACCTTGAGTTTTGATTTTGTAAATCCTTCTGACAAAAATGTTTACCACGCAACATATGTTTTTTCTACAAAGAGTTTCCAGACTGTGCCCGCCAGTGGTGAGACGGAGACTCCGGTGGACGAGTCCGCCGACGGGAAAATCCGCATCTCCAACTTTGAAGGGGAAGAGGGCTATTTCGTCACCGACGGGAAAGAGCACTACCTCCTTTGTCCCGACACGGGTGAGCATATCGTCTTCGGTGAGCCCGTGCACCGCAGCGAGTGGGGCATTGACGAGGGCTGGTACTTCTCTCCCAACAGCAACTACATCGCCTTCTACCGGATGGACGAGTCGATGGTCGAAGACTACCCGCTGCTCCAGACGAGCGACGGAGAGGGTGCCGCCCACATCGCCTACGTCAAGAACATCAAGTACCCGATGGCCGGCCGCACCAGCCATCAGGTGAAAGTCGGCATTTTCGATGTGGCGAAATCATTCCAGCAGAAAAAAACGGTTTACCACTACATCCAAACCAATCTGGCTGACGGCGAATTTTTGACCAATGTTACCTTTTCTACTGATGAGAAATATTTGTATATCACCCATTTGAACCGCGAACAGAATCACTCCAAACTGATTCGCTACGATGTGAACACTGGGAAAAAAATTGGCATTCTGCTTGAAGAGAAAGATGAGCGTTTCGTGGAACCGCAAACCCGTATGATTTTCTTGAAGGATGGTCGTTTCATCTGGCAGTCGGACGTAAGCGGATGGAACCATTTCTACCTCTATACGTTCGATGGAAAAGAGGTGAAGCAAATCACCAAAGGAGAGTGGCCTGTTTTGGAATTTCTTGCTTTGGATGAAAAAGAAGAGGTTATCTATTTTATGACCAACAAGGATAATCCCGTGGATCGCTATCTCTATTCTGTCAATATAAAAACGGGTGAATTAAAGCAACTTACAAGGCAATCGGGTACCCATACCATTGTGCTTTCTTCTGATAAAAAGTACTTCCTTGACTACTTTTCGAGTTTGCACGTGCCCTTCCAGATTTATGCAGGAAGCACCGACGGAAAGATATATAAGAAGATTTTTGAGTCGAAAAATCCTTACAGGAACTTGCAGCTGGGCACCGATACGATCTTCCCCCTCAAAAATGAAAATGGGGATGACCTTTATTGTGAGATGATTCTTCCTCCGAATTTTGACAAAAACAAGAAGTATCCCTGCCTGGTTTATGTTTACGGAGGTCCTCATTCCCAGTTGGTTACGAATACATTTATGACGGCTGGTGTTTTCTTGAACTATATGGCCCAAAAGGGTTATGTGATTTTTGTGATGGACAACCGCGGCACAGCCAACCGTGGTGCGGAATTTGAGAAGTGCATCCACCGCCGTTTGGGCGTTTGCGAAAGCGCGGACCAGATGGTTGGCATCCGCTATTTGCAGTCGCTGCCGTACATCGACAAGGAGCGTATGGGCATCGACGGCTGGAGCTTCGGAGGTTTCATGACCCTGACGATGGTGACGGACCATCCCGAGGTGTTCCGCTCGGCTTCGTGCGGCGGCCCCGTCGTGAACTGGGAATGGTACGAAATCATGTACGGCGAGCGCTATATGGACACGCCGCAGGAGAATCCTGAAGGGTATGCCAACGCCTGTATCATTCCGAAAATCAAGAATTTGAAATGTCCCCTGCTGATTATGCACGGCCAGCAGGACAACACCGTGGTGCAACAGCACAGCCTGGAACTTTTGCATCAGTCGGTGCTGGATGATGTGCAGATCCAGTACTTCCCCTACACCACGCACGAGCACAACGTGCGCGGCCTCGACCGAGTGCAGATGTGGCACAAGATTGAGCAGTTCCATGACCAGTACTTAATGAAATAATGCAATTTTTTAGCAACGTTAAAAATATTTAAATCCATGAACCAAGCGGCATTTAATCGATATATTTGGCTGATAGACACAATTTACAAAGCTGAAAAAGAGGGAATTACCTACGAAGAGATTGTCCAAAAATGGAAAGAGAGCAATTTCTCGAACGGACGCCCCTACCCGGTGAGAACCTTCCATAACCACCGGAAGGAAATCAAAAGTGTGTTCAACATTGACATCAAATGCCAAAAGTGCAACAATAGCTACTACATTGCGGATACGGGCGTGGCCAACCGCAACATGCAAAAATTGCTGGAATTGGTGTCTGTAAACCAATTGTTGGACGGCAGGCCTGAATTGGCGGTACACCTGCAGACGGAGTTGCGGCCTGGCGGCGAATGTTACCTTGCCAAGCTGATGGATGCCATTTCGCAAAAGCGGCTGCTGAAGCTGGAATACAAGCCCTATTGGTCGGAAAAAATGCTGAAATACCCGTTCTTTGCCCCCTACGCCATCAAGGAATTCAAAGGAAGTTGGTATCTCCTCGGGGAACGCGGTGCAAATACAATAGAACTTGTTGATTTGAAAAAAGTCACCTCAATTACCACCCTCAACGATACCTTTGTGATGCCCGCCAATGAGGTAATCCTTCAACTTTTGAACGATCACTATGGAAGCGTAGTTGAAAATATTGAAACAGAAGAGATTATGATAAAAGTGGGGGCACAGATCGCCGCTTTCCTCCGAAATTGCCCGCTGCACGTTTCACAGCGTGAAATCGAGCGCAAACGGGGGTACGCGGTTTTCTACTATTGCCTGAAGCCCAATTCCGATTTCCGTCGCGAACTCCTCTCCTTTGGCACCGGTGTCGAGGTGGTGGCTCCCCAGCATCTCCGTTCCGAACTGTCGCAAGACGCCAAACAGATGGCAAAGAAAAACTCCTAGCATATTCATCAGATAATGAGAAATATAGCTATCATCGGGGCGGGCGCTGCCGGACTCTTTGCCGCAAAAATGCTCTCTGCGGACACATCGCTGCGCATTACCGTTTTTGAAAAAGCACAAAAGGTGGGGACAAAACTCCGTGCCTCTGGCGGCGGTCGCGCCAATTTAATGAACACCCAAATTGCAGGCTCCTGCTACAACCAGCCCGATTTCATCAATAATCTTCTAAAAACAGTTGATTACGAAGTCATTAAGACTGAATTTGAAAAAATGGGACTGCGCCTTTCCGCCGACGAGGAGGGACGTGTGTACCCCGCCACCCTCTTCTCCCAGACTGTTATTGACGTCCTTTTGCAAAATTTGGGCGAAAATGTGCAGATTATCACCGATTATGAGGTGAAAAAATTGCAGAAATCCACAGAAAAGTGGCAAATCAATGATGGAAAAACGCTCTACGACGCCGTTTTGCTGTCTTCCGGCTCTCCTGCGGGTATGATTGCCAAAAATCGGCAGAACTACAATGGTTATCTTTCTGATTTAAAGATAAAACAGAAAAAACTATCGGCTTCGTTGGTGGGGTTTAAGTTGGAAAACTACCCGAAAGAGTTGTCGGGGTGCCGTGCCCGCGCGGCCGTCACCTTGTTGCAAAACGGGAAAGCGGTTTATTCCGAGGCTGGTGAGGTGATGTTCAAGGATGACGGCATTTCCGGGATTGTGGTACTGAATGTTTCCGCATACTACAATCGTCTGAAAACCAAAGAGAACTGTTCGCTTTCGCTGAGTTTCCTTTTTGATGATGAATCGTTGGATGTGTCTGCTCACTTGAAAAAATTCGGTGACTTATCAGGCCTTCTCCACCCGAAATTGAACCGACTTTATCAGAAAAAGACCTTTGATTTAAGAAATTTTCAGATGAAAATCAGCGGAGTTTATGATCTGGAGTTTGCGCAGGTGTGCCACGGCGGCATCGCCCTGAGCGAGCTGGACGATTCCTTTGGTTTGTGTCGCCACCCAGGTCTTTATGCTGTTGGTGAAATGCTGGATATTGACGGAGTTTGTGGTGGTTACAACCTCTTTTTCGCTTTTGCCAGCGCCTACCAAGCGGCAAAGTCCATTCTACAAAAAAAAGTAAGGAGGCGGTGATGGAGGATTTCCAGATTTCAAATATTCGTGTCTCGGTCACCGAGACTGTGGACCACTTGAAACCGTTGGTTTTGAAGAAGTTCCGAATTAAAGAAGACGATGTGGAGTTGTTCCGGATTCTCCGTTCGTCGGTGGATGCCCGGAAGAAGAGCGACGTGGTTTACGATTACCGTGTGCGGGTGGTGTTGAAGTCTGCCCGCCCCGACCTTTGCGGGCATCCCGACATCACGCCCTACGCGCCGCCCGCCCCGATGACGTACCCGGACTGGCGGTTTCCCGAACCGCCAGTCATTGTCGGCTTCGGGCCTGCCGGGATGTTCGCCGCCCTCTACCTCGCCCGCTGCGGGGCCAAACCCATCGTCGTGGAACGCGGCAGTCGCGTGGAACAGCGCCGTCAGGATGTTGACACTTTCTTGAAAACCAGAGTCTTAAATCCTGATTCCAATATCCAGTTCGGAGAGGGCGGCGCCGGCACCTTCTCCGACGGCAAACTGACCACGAACCTCCATAACGAGTGGATCGGCTTCGTTCTGGAGGAGTTTTACAAGCACGGCGCTACCGAAGACGTCACCTATGCCGCCAATCCGCATGTCGGCACCGACTATCTGGAGAAGGTGGTTCGCAATATCCGGGAGGAGATTATCTCCCTCGGTGGAACTTTTCACTTCAACACCTGTTTTTTAAACTATGTAAAAAACAAGCAGAATGGATTACAGGTGGAATGTTCCAATGATTTGATTTTCAATACAAATCACCTTTTGCTATGTATCGGTCACTCGGCACGTGACACGATTCGTCATCTTTACGGCAAGGGTGTGGCGATGGAGGCAAAGGCGTTTTCCATTGGCGTGCGGGTGGAACATCAACAGAAAACAATCAACCAGATGCAATATGGGCGATTTTCCCAATACCTGCCGTCTGCCTCGTACAAGGCGGCGGTGCATTTGCCCGATGGCAGAGGGGTTTACACCTTCTGTATGTGTCCGGGCGGCACAGTGATGGCCTCCGCCAGCGAGGACGGCACCATCGTTACCAACGGCATGAGTGAGAAGAGCCGCTCCGGGAAGAACGCCAACAGCGCCCTTCTGGTTGGAGTGGAACCCACTGATTTTTACAAAGATAGTCCTTTGGACGGGCTCTCCTTCCAAGAAAAGTACGAGCGGCTGGCTTTCGAGGTCTCCCGCGATTATCGTGCTCCCGCCAACCTGATGAAGGAGTTTCTGGCGGGGAAGGTGGCGGCATCGGTACGGAGCGTGAAGCCGTCGTACCCGCACGGTGTTTGCTTCTGCGACCTCAACCGTTGCCTTCCCGACTATGTGGTGCGTTCGCTCCGTGGCGCAATCCCATTGATTGACAGAAGGTTGAAGGGATTCAACGATCCCGATGCCGTGTTGACGGGTGTAGAGACACGTTCTTCCTCTCCTGTCCGGATTTTGCGGAACGAACAGCGGGAGAGCAACATTTCCGGCATCTATCCCGTTGGGGAGGGGGCGGGATACGCGGGTGGCATCACCTCCGCCGCCATCGACGGCCTGCGCACAGCCATGGCGATTGTGCTGGCGGGAAATAATTCCCCTTCTTTATAGAAGGGGTGGCCGTAGGCCGGGGTAGTAGAAAGATTTTATTTCCTACCAAAATCTGCAGGGATTTCGCCCCACATTTTGGTATTCCATTTTACGATGGGGTTGCTGAACGTGTTGTTTTTCAGCCAGTTTTCTGCACGAACCAATAGATCGAACAGCAGGGCGTTCTCTTCAGTGGGGAGAACGATGGACTTGTGTTTTTTGTGCCGCACCCACGAAATAGCAGTGATGCTGTCGGTGTAGATCGGGATGTTCCGGCCCTGCTGTTTCAACAATGCGAGCCCGTGGACCAACGCGAGGAATTCCCCCATGTTGTTGGTACCGCCGTTGAAAGGACCGCGATGGAAGATCACCTGGCCGGTGCGTGTATCCACGCCGCGGTACTCCATCACCCGAGTCGCCATGTTGCAGGCGGCATCCACACAGATGCTGTCCAATACCGGTTGCTCGTCGGTACTGCTTGCGAAGGTTGGTTTTTCTGCAGGTATGATAGGATGTTCCTGATAGTAAGCCTTGAAGCCGGCAGCATAGTATTTTTCCGCTTCCGCTTTCGATTCAAAAGCCTTGTATTTCGCTCCGGGGAACTGCATCACCTGGAGTTTGGCCTCCGTCCAGTTGTCGTAAACACCGGGAGTGCGACCCTCCCAAACCACATAGAATTTTTTGCCAGGCATATCCTTATTTAGTAATTCATTATCAATATTTCCATTATTTTGAGGCACAATACGATATGGAAAACCCACGTTAAAGAAATTAGTGTAATTTTGCACTCGAATTGCGGACGCAAAGGTACTACCAATTTTTTGAAATCACGAAAGCAGAATGAAAAATAAAGCAACCAAATTCCAAATTTTATCCATCTTATTTATTTTCAGCATGATATTGGCGGGTTGTCACCACGACAGTCTCACGGAGAAGGATATCCAAATCAGTCCGAAAAACGGGTTTGCCACGACGCACACTTTTGAAAACGGCGTATGGACCTTTCCCAAAGTGGATGACGGCATTGACAAAGAGCTGCATCTCACGGGCACCTTCCCGAATCCGCAGGATTTCTACAAACTTTCTGTCCATATTGATTTTTACGACGACATTGAGGCAGAAACGCTGCCGTTGGTGGTCACCACCACCTCTCCAGACGGGAACAGTATGCAGAGTACCAATACTTTAATAGAATTTACCGATGAGGAAACGATAACGGATCTGGGCGAGGAAAACGGCAAAAAACTGCAGCGCTCCACCAAGGTTATCTACCCGTCAAAACAGTTTGGCGAAGAAGGGGCATACCATTTTACCATCTATTCCAAGTATTCCAAGATGTCGCTCAGAGGGGTCAAATCATTGACAATCTCGGCACAAAAAATTGAAAAATAATATGTTGCAAAAAGGGAAATTTATTCTGGCATTGTTATTGTCCGTGGTTTTGCTGAGTGCTTGCAACGGCTACGAGCATGAAACCATCCCCAATGTAAAAGTCAATTTCACGATTTACCCCGATAGTCCCAATTACGCCAACCTTAACTTTATCGGCGGGCATGAGTATGTAACAGGCGGTGTGCAGGGCATCATCATCTATCGCGTTGACCAATATACCTTTGTGGCTTACGACCGCGCCTGCCCCTACGACTGGGAGGAACACGACTCCTGGCTTTGGGTGGACAACAGCGGCATCCTGATTACAGATTCGCTATGCGGCTCCGTGTTCAACATTTTGGACGGTTCCGTAATCAAAGGACCGAGCAAGTATAACTTGAAGTTTTACAAGACGATGTACGATGGCCGGCGGCTCCGGGTTTACAACTGAGGCACGAGCGTACTGACCAGTTTCACCATATTCGGTTCGGCTTTTTGAGCCGCATGAAGCACCTCTTCGTGCGACACTTTCTCGATTTGCCCCACCCCGCCCATGTCGGTGATGACGGAGAGTGCGAAAACCTCCATCCCGAGGTAGCGGGCAACGATGGTTTCCGGCACAGTGGACATTCCAACCGCATCCGCGCCCAGAATGTGGTACATCTTGTATTCTGACGGCGTTTCGTAGCAGGGTCCTGTAACACCCACATACACACCATGTTGCAGTTTGATGTTCAGTTCCTCCCCGATTTTCTTCGCCAATTTGATCCAACGTCTTGAATAGGCTTCGCTCATGTCGGGGAAGCGAGGACCGAGTTCGTCAATGTTGGGGCCCAACAACGGATTGTTGGCCATCATATTGATGTGGTCGGTGATGATCATAATGTCGGCGACATCAAAGGTCGGATTCATGCCACCGGCCGCATTGGAAAGAATCAATTTCTTGATACCCAACTGGTTCATTACAAAAATCGGAAACGTCACCACCTTCATCGGGTGTCCTTCATAGTAATGGAAGCGGCCGTTCATCACAAGCACCGGCGTGCCGTTCAGTTTTCCAAGAATCAGCGTGGCCTTGTGGCCGGCGACGTTTGAAACAGGAAAGTTGGGAATTTCGCGGTACGGAATTTCCAACTCAATGTCGATATTCTTGACCAAACCGCCAAGTCCTGAACCCAACACGATGGCAACTTCGGGTTTCACTGTGAGTCTGCTCTCCAAATACTGCGCCGTTTCCTTGATTTTTTCCAACATATTTTCCATATTAATAGTTTTATTATCAGGTTGTTATGTGTAATTCAATGCGTATTGCGAAAGAAACGCAAAGATACAATTTTTTAATTTTGGTTCGCTGTCGCTCACCATTTTGCTCACTACGTTCGCATTCTATTGGATTTTGTTGACCATCCGGATGAATTCCTTCTCCTCTCCAAACAGGAATTCCACTTTTATTGGAAGAACAAAAATGGGCAGTTGTTCTGTTCTGTCAATCAGGCTTGTGTCTCGGAGGCGGACTGCATCTTTCTCGGTTGTTATGATGACAGCTCTTTCCCCCTTCTCTGCTGTTTTTTTGCAAAGATCCTCTATTTCTTTTGTGGTGAAAGAATGGTGGTCGCTGTAGCTAATGATTTCTATATCAGAAAATTGTTTGGAAATTTCCTGTTGTATCGGTTTGGGATTGGCGATGCCTGTGAGTAAAATCACCGAAGAGTCCGGAGTCAATGGCATCTGTTGGGCCACAGGGGTGATGGGCACAGGTTCATCGTATTGGAGGGTGGTGAAAAAGCAGGACTGGGAAGGCGTCAGTTTCAGTTTTTTCCGGATTACCGAAGCCGCTTCATCCGTCAGTGATTCTGGACATTTGGTTACGATCACCGCATCGGCGTTGGTCGCGGCCGAAGGAAATTCCCGCAACCTTCCGGCGGGCATCGGGAAGTCGTTGCAGTAGAGGCGGGAGAAGTCTGTCAGCAGCAGGTTGAGGCTGCACCGCACCTGCAGGTGTTGGTAGGCGTCGTCCAGCAGGACGATGTCGGGGCGTTGCGCCGCACGCTCCAGCCGCCGGAGTGCTTCTGCCCGTTTTTCGCACACAACAACTTGTATATCAGAAAACTTTTCATGCAGTTGCGCCGGCTCATCCCCAAAGGCACACGCATCTACCTGTTCATCGGCAGAAGTAAGATAGCCTGCTGTTTTTCGCTTGTAGCCCCGGCTAAGCGTGGCCACCCTGCGCTCGTCCTTCAGCAACCGAACCAAATATTCCACCATCGGGGTTTTCCCCGTTCCACCGACCGCCAGGTTTCCTATGCAAATTGTTGGCAAAGTGGACGAGTAGGAAGAAAGCCACCCGATTCTATACAACCATCTGCGTATCAATCCAATGATGCCGTAAATAGCACCGAACGGGAGCAGCAGTATGGACAGGATTTTTTTCAATCTGACAGGTGGTTTATCCAATCGGCAACCTCGTAGGAGGAGATAAGATTCATGCATTTGAAGTGCCTGTGCGGGCATTTTTTGAACCCCAATTTGGAGCAGGGACGACACAAAAGGGTGGTTACTTCAAAAATCCGGGCTTTCGGCGCGCCGGGTTTTGGGTAGGGGTACATTCCCAGTTCGGGTACGGTGTTGCCCCACAGCGAGGCAATGGGTTTGCCAAGCGCGGCGGCAATGTGCATAATGCCCGTGTCACCCGTCAGCACGCCGTCGCTTTGGGCCACAATGGAGGCCGTCGTGTTGATATTGTACTTTCCGCACAGGTTCAGCGCTTTTCCATTCATTTGCGACGCAATGATTTCCGCCGTTTTTGCGTCGTTTTTGTCGCCCAGCAGCACCATCGGTTTATAGAGTTGGTTGCCGATTTCCATGATCTTTTCTACCGGGATGCGCTTGGTGGCATGTGCCGCCCCGACCGCTACAGCTATGTAACCGTCTTCAAATCCGGCTGGAAGATCTTCAATATCAAAGATATCCTCTTCCGGAATGAAGTAGTCGAGTCCCTGTCCGTCATTCACGACCCCCAAATCTTTCGCTGCCATGAAGTAGCGATCGACAATGTGGAGAGCCGGCAGAAAATTAATTTTTGCCCGTACATACACCATTTTTTTGATGTTGTGCTTCGGGAAGCTGCGATGCGGGCAATGCAATTTTCGTATTATTTTTTTGGAGCGGAAATTGTTCTGCAAATCAATGATATAGTCGAAATTTTCGGCTTTCAGTTCCGATACAAGCGCATTGGTGTCGCCTTTGTAGGTGTGAATTTTGTCAACGAAAGGATTGCTTTTTAGTAGAATTTCATTGGCCTTTTTCACCAAAAAGTGAAGTTCCACATTCTGGACTTGCTGTTTGACGGCGCGAATAACCGGTGTTGTAAGTACAATGTCACCGATGGAACTGAAACGGATGATGAGGATTTTTTGTCGCGACGGAGGTTGTGATTCGTTCATGGTATTACCAATCGTTATCTTCTTTATGGGTCAATGTTTTTCCATAGTGTGTTTTGACGGGATTTGCGTAGATCTGCAGCAGATAGTTTTTCATTTTACCAGCTTCCACATCATTTACAATAGACTGTTTGTCAATATATTGTAAAAATTCATCTCGCTGTTTGGGCGTATAGTGTTCTGCAAATTCCTGGCATTGTTCGAGATAGTCGTAGGCGATGTAGTTCGTGCTGAAAAGATGATAGTTGTGATAAATCTGCTGGTCAATGATTTTGGCAACCTCGCTCAGTTTGTCGTTTTTCCGCAAATCTGAGTATATTGTATCCAGCTGATCATCAATGGGTTTTCCTATCACAAAGTTGACTTCGCCCTTCCATCCGAAGATGCCTTGCTTCACGCTGTTGAAATCCTCTCCCGGTTGTTTGATGTATTTCCCGTTTTCAGAAAGCGCCAATTCTCTGGCTTTCAGCTGGTCACAAGGCTCGTATTCGTAAGAAACGGTCAGCGGGGTGATGTGCATCTCTTTCAGAATATCGATGACATCGCGGCTTTCATCGTAAAATGTCAGCATTTTGATCAGACCCTGCTGGGTTTTGTCGAGACCGTCCTTGGTTCTCCCGTTGCGCTGGGCAATCCACACCGATTCATTCTCGTCAAACATGCTGTAGTGGATGTATTCCGACAACAACTTGGAATTCAGTAGCTTTTCCCGGATTCCACCGCCCCGTTTCACAATGAACATTTTGTTGAGTTTGGCAATATTCAGTAGCAGGGGAGTGGTGACAAGATTGTCTCCGATGGCAATTTTGGAGGTATTAACGTTGTTTTCAAAGAAATAGACTTGAAGGTACGCCGAATCCATGATGATGTCACGGTGGTTGGCGATATACAGATAGGCTTTGCTCCTGTCGATATTTTCAAGTCCGCTGTAAGTGATTTTGCTGGCGGTGAGATGATTGACGTATTTCAGGAATCTGCCGGGAACGGCTTTTTGGAAAGCGTAATGGCTTTCGTATGTTTTACACTCTTCCTTCAAATCGTCAACGGTGACCCCCAAATCCAGTTTTTCCAATGCGTGGATAAATGTCTCATCTGCAAAGATTTCCCTCCGCACAAGAATTGCCTCGCGCAAATTGAAATGCCGTATCTCGTCAAATTTATGGGTCATACAATCCGTCAAAATAACGGCTGCAAAGATACAGCAAAAAAATAAATGTTGCTTTAACGATTTTTAAAAGTTACGAAAGGTCAAAAGTTATTCGTTTGACTTGATCGTATCGGGGTTGATTTCGAGGATGCGGCGCGGGTTTTTGGGGCGCAGGATAGGTTTCCTTTCGGGCTTTTGCGCTGCTACGGTGTCGGTTGCGGCAGCTTTTGGCGCTTCTTCCGTCACTTTCGGTGGAGCAGGTTTGCGGATCGGCGCCGTTACCACCTCTTCTTCAACGGGATTTTCCGCAACGGGATTTTCCGCCACTACCTCAACCTCAGCGGTGTCAGCAGCAAGCAGAACCGGTTCTTCAACAGGCATCTGTTGCACGGGCGCGGTGGTTGCCGGCTCCATTGCGGAAAAATGGCGTATTCCGAACCAACTTCCAACGGCGATAATCGCTACCGATGCCACCGCGATAATCACAGATTGCGTGACGGTTAACGCAGACTTCAGTCCGGCCTTTTTGGCA
The DNA here is from genome assembly GCA_016285085.1 of Bacteroidales bacterium. Classification (GTDB taxonomy): domain Bacteria; phylum Bacteroidota; class Bacteroidia; order Bacteroidales; family WCHB1-69; genus UBA1756. The sequence goes on along the minus strand of JAEEQA010000011.1, from coordinate 12,759 downwards.
AATCTATGCCAAGAACTTGCAGAGTAGGAATACTCTTTCTGTTCTATTTTTTCTTTAATGAGTTGGTCGAAATCGGTCATCTATTTGGTTGTTTCGTTTATCATTTCTTTTAGTTTCGTTCTGGCGAAGTTGAGATGCCAGTGGGAGGTTCCCTCTTTCATTTGGAGGATCTGTGCAATCTCTGCGTGCGGATAACCTTCAAAAACGTAGAGGTTGAAAACACTGCGGGTGGTGGGAGGCAGCTTCTGTATCAGGCCCAAGAGCTCGTCGGTCGTAATCTTTGTAAGCGCCGTGTTTTCGTCGTAATTGTGGATTTCAATTTCCGGAACTTCCTCGATATCCGTCATTTGTGTCAGTGTTTTGTGCCGCCGCTGGTAATCAATGGCGGAATTGACGGCCACCTTCTTCACCCATGCTTTGAAAGAACCTTCCAAAAATTTGTCAAGATTGGCAAAAATCTTGATAAATCCCTCGCTCAGCATATCCTGCGCCTCATCCTCATCCTTCGCGTAGCGCATGCAGACCGCCATCACCTCGCTGTAAAACAGCTTGAAGAGCGTATGCTGGGCACGCCTTTTCTCGGCGCGGCAGTCCGCAATCAGCTGCATTATCTCCTCTTCGTTTGTCTGCGTGAACATATTTACTAACGGAATCGGTTTGTGAAATCTTGGGTTGTTTGATGTGATTTTTAGAAATTTTCTCGGAAGTCGTGTTTGAGAGGTATCTTAAGATCTTGTAATACAGATGCTTTTACGTTCAATGTGAAGTTCCAACCCCTTCGGTTGCCAAACGGGATGAAATTGAAGCGCATCTCCCAGCAATGGAGGTCGCGGTAGATGTCCACCGAGGTGTACGACATGGCTTTGTTGGTGAAGTCGTAGCCCGTGGTGAAACCGATCTTCCATTTTTTGGTGATGTTGACCTCGCCGCTGATGTTGAGGGTCTGCACAATCCGTCCTGTATGGGCTTTGGCCGCATTCTCTTTTGAAATATTGTAATAGGCCAAATTGTTGAGACTCATATAGAAATAGGGATTGTCGCGGGCCGTATAGGCAAAGGTGTAATTGATGGTCAGTGACCATGGGGTGCTGAAATCGGGCCGGTAGTTCGGCATGCCGAGCGTGTTCTCATGGAAAAGCTCCGGCTGCTGTTGCTCTGACGCTTTCTTGTCTTTTTTATCCTTTTTCCCTTTGAAAAGTTCTTGATTCAGCGTCCAGTTCAACCCGATGTTGATGTCGGTGGAGGAGAAGCGGAGCAACCGCTTGTTCTCTTTCAATTCCGTGCGGTTGATGCGAACCCCCTGCTCGTTGTAACAGTAAGGATCGAAGCCGAAACTGAAGGTTATGTATAGCTGTTTGAAGAGCGTGGTTCGTCCGGAAATTGTGAAAAGAGACCAGTTGAGGGAGTCGGCAGCGAAATCGTAATATTCTGACAATGTGAGGTTTTCAATGAGGACAATTTTTTTCGTTCCCGTAATGGTGTCTCTCTTCGACCGCACCTTCATTTCAAGATTGTTGCTGATGCTCAGTTTCGCGATGGCGGACGAACGGTCGGCGACCCCGCCGAAGATGGAATTGGCAAAGTAGGAGTAACGGACCCATTGCCCGGTTATGGTGTTGAAATACTCGCCGTAGGTATTGCCGCTGAGGTTGGGGGTATACGAAAAACTCAAGTCCGGTGTCATCACATGGCGGAGCGCCAGCAAACCACCTTTTTTGAACTTGTACATAAAATAGACCTTCGTGGTGAGGGCGGTGGAGAGGCTCAGGTCGTGCAGGGCATAAAAGTTTCGACGGAAAACATTGTTCACCCGACCGATAACCGCCTCCTCGGTGGTGTCGGTCACAAACTGCTGCTCCTCTGATTGGAGATACCATTTTTCCGTCAGATTCACCGTGGTGTTCCAGTTGATGAGTTTGGCAATCTTGATGGGGATGGTGAGGGGGATGTTGTGGCGGATGCCCAACTGCAACTTTTCCCATGTTTCCGGCTTGAGAATAAGTGAATCCTGCGTGGCAATCTTATTGGTGAACTGCGAACTCCACTTGAGGGAGATGTTGTCCCACCATTTCAGGGCGGAGGTTTTGTTTTTCTTGCGGAAAGGATAGAATTGGTTGACCGACATGCTCACGTCGGGCAGAAGGAAGTCCACCTGTCCGGTTTTGGTGTTTTGTGAATAGGAGGCGGTGATGTCGGCAAAGAAGACGCCTCTTGCACTGGTGGAAAGGTTGAGTTTTGAGGTGTATTGGTTTGACAGATAGTCTTGTACACTTGACAGGTTGTAGGTGTTGTACGTCATGCTCACAATGTTCACATGGGCGGAGAAGCGGGTGGTCGGGTGCGACTTGGCATCCTGCTTGTGATCCCAATAGAGCTTGAAGTCGTTGGTATGGTAACGGGAGTCGGTGTACATCTCCCCGAAGTAGTTCTGGGCGAAACTCAGGTTCACCGTGCCGGCGCATTTGTATCGCACCACATAGTTCGACCGCACTTTGGCGGCCCAGCTGCCGTTGGTGAAGATGTCGCCGGAAAGCAGCAGGTCCACATTGTCGCTGATGCCGAAGTAGAAGCCGAGGTTTTCCATATAGAAGCCTCGGTTGGAGGACTCGCCGACGGTGGGCATTACCAGTCCCGAACGCCGACCCTTCTTGATGGGGAAATAACCGAACGGCAGCGCAAGAAAAGTGGGTACACCTCCGAAGCTGAGATAGGCGGGACCTGTCACAATCTTGTCGTTAGGCATCACTTTCGCCTTGGTGAAGGCGATCTCAAAATGGGGGTGGTCCAATTCGCAGGTGGTGTACTTTCCGTGTCGGATGAACGAGGTGTTGTCGTCGAGTTTCTTCACCTTCTCACCATGGATATAACCTTCGCCTTCTTCTGTAATAACCTGTGTAATAATACCTTTTGTCGTTCCAAAGTTGTACTTTACCTCATGGGCGCGGAAGAATGTTTCCCCCTGTTTGAAGACCGGATGGCCATGAATGTTGCCTGTGGAATCGGCTACGCCGGAGGCGTACAATTCCTGCGAGGCGAAACCGAGCTGGATGAAATCGGCGTGCAGTTCCAGATCATCGTAATAGACCACCGCGTCACCGAAAAGGTAGGCCATGCGGTTTTTGATGTCCACCACAATGGAGTCTTTCGCGTCGTATGTGACGGTTTTTTCGACGGCTCCTTTGGATAAACTCTTGCTTCGGCCTCCTTTGTTTTGGGAGGAATCCCGCTGAATTGTGTCATTTTCAACACGAAGGGAATCGTCTGGCAGGGAGAGCGTGTCGGAAAAGGAAAGCGTGTCGGGAATGGAGTCGGCAACGTTTTGTGCGTTGACACAAAAGCCTAATAAACAGAATGTTACAGCGAAACAACATCGCAATAATAATAACAATCTGCCGTTCATTACTCGTTGCCGCAATTCCCTACTATTTATGATATTTACAATATTTTTGCGCTTTAAAAAAAGGCTCAAAAGTACACAAAAAACAACCTTTATGAACACAAAAAAATGGTTTTTATTATTTGCGATATTTGCACTTTTTAACACGCAGGTTTTTTCGCAGGTGAAGGACGGCATCAGCAAGATTGTGATCGATGCCGGACACGGTGGCGAAGACCCCGGCGCTGTCGGGAGCAAAGGCAAGGAAAAAGACGTGACCCTGACCGTGGCTTTGGAGTTGGGCAAGCTCATCTCCGAAAACTGCCCCGATGTGGAGGTCATCTACACCCGCAAAACCGATGTGTTCATTCCGTTGTACAACCGCTCCAAAATCGCCAACGACAAGCACGCCGACCTTTTCATCTCCATCCACTGCAATTCCAGCGACAACAAGACCGCCAACGGGGTGGAGACCTTCGTGATGGGTCTGCATAAAACGGAGTCAAGCCTTGACGTGGCCCGCAAGGAGAACGCCGCGATGCTGCTGGAAAAGGATTACAAGAACACCTACGGCAACTTCAACCCCAACTCGCCGGAATCCTATGTCATCTTCTCCCTCTATAGCAGCGCCTACCTCGAAAGTTCCGTCCAGCTGGCCTCGAAGGTGCAGAAGAACTTGCTGAAATGCACGCATTTCCGCGACCGCCAGGTGCAACAGGCCGGGTTCTGGGTCCTCCACAAGGTAGCCATGCCCAGCATCCTCGTCGAACTCGGCTTCATCTCCAACAAGAGCGAAGAGGCACAGCTGCTTGACCCGACCTTCCAAAAAGCCCTCGCCGCCTCCCTCTGCAACGCCTTCATTGAATACAAGAACCAAGTGGAAGGCAAAACCGCCGACCTTATCTCCGTGCCGGAAACAAAACCGCAGCCGAAAAAAGAGGAACTCGTCCCCGCAAAGCAGGAAGAGAAACCCGCTGTTTCGGAAAATGCAGATTTAAAGCCCGTGGACGAACCCGCCACCCCGAAAGCGGAAACAGGAGTCGTCTTTAAAGTCCAGATTTTTGCCCTGCCTGAAAAACTTGGCCCCAACGACCCCAAATACGCCGGATTGAAAAATGTGGACAAATACTTTGAAGGAAACCTTTGGAAATACACCGTCGGGAGCGAAAAGAAATTTGCAGACATTCAACCCGTTCTGAAGAAAACCAAAGAGAAATTCCCCGATGCTTTCGTCATCGCGTTCAAGGATGGAAAGAAGATCCCCGTGCCGGAAGCCCGCAAATTAACGGAATAAAATCACTTTTTTATGGATAATCTCAAAGAAATATTTGTTGAAAAATGCCAGATTCCGGCAGAGTATCACCTCAACCCGTTCCCTTTTCACCAAACAAACTACCTCATTAACGGGGAGTTGAGAAAATGGGAAGGAGAATACAATGAGGTTCTTTCTCCCATCTATGTTAAAGAAGGGGAAAACTACACCCGTACCATCGGAAGCTACCCGCTGATGGGTGAAAAGGAGGCCCTGGAAGCCTTGGATGCCGCCGTGGCCGCCTATAACCACGGGAACGGGGAGTGGCCTTCCATGACCGTCGAGCAGCGCATCGGCTGTATCCGCAACTTTGTGATGATGATGCAGGAACAGCGCGACATCATCGTCAACCTCCTGATGTGGGAAATCGGAAAGTCACGGGCGGATTCCGAGAAAGAATTCGACCGCACGGTAGATTACATCAACGATACCATCGAGGCCCTCAAGCAATTGGACCGGACCTCCTCGCGCTTCACCATCTCGCAGCATATCATCGCCCAGATCCGGAGAGCGCCTCTCGGCGTGGTGCTTTGCATGGGCCCGTTCAACTATCCTCTGAATGAGACCTTTACCACACTCATCCCTGCCCTTATTATGGGTAACTGCGTGATTTTCAAACCCCCGAAATTAGGTGTGCTCCTTCACGCGCCGCTGCTGAAGGCTTTCCAAAGCGCATTCCCGAAAGGGGTCGTCAATACCATCTATGGGGAGGGTGAAAAAGTGATCACGCCCATCATGCAGAGCGGGAAAGTCGATGTTTTCGCCTTCATCGGCACCAGCCGTGTGGCCGACATCCTGAAAAAACAGCACCCGCAACCCCACCGCCTGAAATCCGTTTTGGGGCTGGATGCGAAAAATCCCGGCATCGTCCTCAAGGATGCTGATTTGCAAAATGCAGTGAATGAGTGTGTGCTCGGCGCACTTTCGTTTAACGGCCAGCGTTGCACCGCCATCAAAATCATTTTCGTCCATGAAGACATTGCGGAAACTTTTGCTGCCATGATGGTAGAGGCCGTCGAGAAACTGAAAATCGGGCTCCCGTGGACCAAAGGAGTCAATCTCACCCCGCTGCCCGAGGAAAACAAGGCCGAATTCCTGCACGACCTCATCGACGACGCCGTTTCAAAAGGGGCGAAATTGATGAACCCGAACGGCGGGCAAAGCCACCTTTCGCTCTTTTTCCCGGCGATTCTATTCAATGTAAAAAAGGGAATGAAGCTTTGGGACAAGGAACAGTTCGGCCCGGTCATCCCGATTGCCACCTACACCTCCATCGAGGAGCCGCTGAACTATGTCGTGGAATCGAATTATGGCCAGCAGGCCGCTATTTTCGGAAAAGATCCGAAGGAACTTGCCCGGCTTATCGACGTGTTGGTCAACCAGGTGTGCCGTGTCAATGTCAATTCGCAGTGCCAGCGCGGTCCCGACGACTTTCCTTTCACCGGCCGGAAAGACAGTGCCGAAGCCACCTTGTCGGTATCGGATGCCCTCCGCGTCTTCTCCATCCGCACGCTGGTTTCCACCAAGGAAAACGATACGAACAAGGAGATTGTTCGACAGATTCTGAAGGAGGATCTGTCCAATTTCCTCAATACGGACTTTATTCTGTAGAACGATTACCTGTTTTTCAAAACCTCCGTCAAGGCGGTGGCAAGTTGGTCGGGGCAGCTGGTCGGGCCGCCGCTGCAGCTGATTCCTTTCAGCTTTCCGATGACCTCACCGGCAGGCATCCCTTCTACCAATTTACTGATTCCCTGAAGGTTTCCGTTGCAACCGCCATAGAACACCACATTGTGTAAAATGCCGTCCTCCCCAATTTCAAATTCAATAAATTTGGAGCAGGTTCCTTCCGTCTGATACTGATATTTCATCGTTTAAATATTTGTTATTCAATAGTTTCTATTAAAAAACTGACAGGACGGAATCCGTCGTTGCAGGAGAGCATCGCCGAATGCGGGTTCTTCATCCAGCCGTCGTAGAAATTGCCGCCCCCACTCGCAAGCGCCAATACGAAGGGGGACAAAGACTGCCACGCGCTGTCGCACAGACCGTCGGGCTTTTGCGCATTTTCGGAAACAAAAACCTCCCCCTCCTGATGATCGCAGGCGTGCTCGATGGGATTTTCATATTTCTCGGACAAATCCTTGTAATGGACTTTCCTGATGACTGTAATTTTGACGTTTTTCATCTTTTTTTGACGCAAGAAAAAGAAACAACAAGGTTCAATTTCTAATTATTGATTTCTAATTAATTGATTATTAATGTTTTTCAATCTTAAAAAAAGATGTTGCAAAAATAAAAAAAAGTAGTACTTTTGCAACCTCAAATCAAGCAATGATCTGTTAGCTCAGTTGGTTTAGAGCGCTTGCTTGACAGGCAAGAGGTCACTGGTTCAAATCCAGTACAGATCACAACTAAAAATCAGGCACTTACATTTACTTGGAGGTGCCTTTTTTATTAAAACGTATAAAATTGAACTGTCCTATGCGTTTCCGTCTTCTTTTGATTTCTCTTCTGATGGCCTTTTGCACCATCCATTCCGTTGCTGCGCAGAGCACGGCGGCCGCCGACCGCATTGTGGGCATCTACTATGTGAAAGACGACCAGTCGCCCGAGGAGGCCAAAATCAAGATCTACAAGACCACGGCCGGAACGTATGCCGGCAAAATGGTGTGGGTGAAGACGCCGACCTTCAAGGACGGGACCCCGAAACGCGACATCATGAATCCTGACCCGGCCAAGCGCAACACGCCTGCCGACCAAATCCAGATGCTGATGGGTTTCCGTTACGATGCGAACAAGGACGAGTGGGTGGACGGTACCATTTACGATCCCGTTCACGGCAAAACCTACAAATGCAAAATGTGGTTTGGCGGTGAAAAGATTCTGAAAATCAGAGGGTATGTCGGAATTCCCGCCTTCGGTCGCACGATGTCGTGGACCAAGGAGTAGGAAATTTTCCGTCGAAATGATTAGATGTTGCCGACTTCGAAGTGGGAGGCGATGGAGGTCTTGTCGATGACGCTTTGGATGACGTCGCCGATGAGGTCAGCCACGGTGAGCACCACAAATTTGTCGGAGGGACGTTTCATCGGGATGGTGTCGGTGATGATGAACTTGTCCACCACGGACTCTTCGAGCTTGTCAAGGGCGTTGCCGGAGAGGATGGCGTGGGTACACATCACGTAAACCTGCTTGGCGCCGCACTCTTTGACGCGGGCCGCGGCTTTGCAGATGGTGCCGCCGGTGTCGATGATGTCATCGAGAAGGATCACGTTTTTGCCTTCCACGTTGCCGATAATCTGCAGGCTGGAAACCTCGTTGGCTTTCACGCGCTGTTTGAATCCGATGGCAAAGTCGCAGTTGAGGACTTTGGCGAAGACGGAGGCGCGTTTGGTGCCGCCGGTGTCGGGAGAGACGATGCAGAGGTTGTCCCAGTTGAGGCTGCGGATATAGGGGAGGAAGACGGAGGAGGCGAAGAGGTGGTCAACCGGAATTTCGAAGAAACCCTGAATCTGGTCGGCGTGCAAGTCCATGGTTATGAGGCGGTTGATGCCGGCTGCGGTCAAGAGGTTGGCCATCAGTTTGGAGCCGATGGAGGTTCTGGGCTTGTCTTTGCGGTCTTGGCGCGAGTAGCCGAAGTAGGGGACCACCGCGATGATTTCGGCGGCGGAGGCGCGTTTGGCGGCGTCAATCAGAATAAGGAGCTCAAGGATGTTTTCGGCGGGGGAGAAGGTCGGCTGGATGATGAAGACGTGGCGGCCGCGGATGGTTTCGTTGTAGTAGGCCTGGATTTCACCGTCTTTGAACTGCACGATTTCTTCATTCAGCAGGTTAAGGCCCAGGTGGGCGGCAATCTTCTCTGCCAGCGGGCGGTTGGCCCGACCAGTTACAAGAGCAATTTCCGATTTCATAAGTTATTGGTTTTAAAGCGGGTTGTTGAAAAGGATGACAGCCGCAAAGATAAAACTTATTCGCTTTTGTGCTATAGAAAATTTCATTTTTTTTAAGAAGTTCCTTCCTCACGATGGGTTGTATCCGAACCGCTTCATAATCAGGTCGCTGTTGCGCCAGTCCTTCAGCACTTTGACCGACAGGTCGAGATAGACGTGCTTCTCCAAAAACTCCTCCAGGTCGGTGCGCGCCTCCATGCCCAGCCGCTTGATGGCGCTGCCCTTGTGCCCGATGATGATGCCTTTCTGGGTGTCGCGCTCCACATACAGGGTGGCCATGATGCGGATGATGTCCTCCTCCTCCTTGTATTCGTCCACCACAACTTCCACACTGTAAGGGATTTCCTTTTTGTAAAGCAGGAGGATTTTCTCGCGGATGATTTCCGAAACAAAGAACCGCATCGGGCGGTCGGTGAGCTGGTCCTTGGGGAAGTAGGGCGGACTGACCGGCAGCTTCTCGATGATTTTTTGCAGCAGAACATCGAGGTTGAGTCCTTGCAGCGCCGAGATGCGGATGGTTTCGGCCTGGGGCAGGAGGGCGCTCCAGTGCTGTTCCGTCATTTCGATCTGCTTGGGCGTTGCTTTGTCTATTTTATTGAACACCAATAAAATGGGGGTGTCGATTTTCTGAAGTTTGGTCAGCACCTGTTCGTTGTACTGGGTTTCGCCGCACTCCACAAGGTAGAGGATGAGGTCGGCGTCCTGCAGCGACTCGCCGACGAACTTCATCATCATCTCCTGCATTTTGTAGGCGGGCGTGAGGATGCCCGGCAGGTCGGAATAGATAATCTGGAAGTTGTCGCCATCGACGATGCCCTTGATGCGGTGGCGGGTGGTCTGGGCCTTGGCGGTGATGATGGACAGCCGTTCGCCCACCAGTTGGTTCATCAGGGTGCTTTTCCCGACGTTCGGGTTGCCGATCAGGTTTACAAAACCGGCGCGGTGTTCAGTTTTCTCTTGCGTCATATACTATGATGTAAAAACAGGGTGCAAAGGTACAATTAATAGTTGCAAGTTTGTCAAGTTAATAAAGTATGAAAGGAATTAATTTTTAATTCTATGCTGCAAAGTTCAAATCTGCAAATGCACACGCAGTGGGCTTCAAATGCGAGCGACAGCGAGCCCGAATCCAATTAATTATCGTACTTTTGCCCACCATTTCTTATAAACCATGAACTACAATTTTGACGAAGTAATTGACAGACGCGGGACGGGTTGCCTCAAGTACGACAAGGCAACGGAGTTCCTCGGCGGTGATGATTTGCTCCCCATGTGGATTGCCGATATGGACCTCCGTGTCCCGGACTTTATTATGGATGCGCTGCGGAAACGCACCGAGCATCCGGTTTTCGGGTATTTTTACCACACGGAGGAGTTCTACCACTCCATCGTACGCTGGATGCAGCGGCGGCACAACTGGAACATCTCCTCCAAATGGATCTGCTTCTCGCCCGGCATCGTGGCGGGACTGTCGTTTCTGGTGCAGAATTTTACCGAAAAAGGCGACAAGGTGCTGATCCAGACGCCCGTCTATCCTCCGTTCTATGAGGTGGTGGAGAAAAACGGACGACAGTTGGTGTACAACCCGCTCCGCATCGAAGGCGACCGTTTTGTGATGGACTACAGCGATTTGGAAGAGAAACTGAAACAGGGTCCGAAGCTGATGATCATCAGCAACCCCCACAACCCGCTGGGCCGTTGCTGGACGCCCGACGAGCTGCGCCAGGTGGCCGAACTGTGCCTGAAGCACCACGTCATCCTTATCAGCGACGAAATCCATTCCGACTTGATTATGAGGGGCTTCCGGCACACGCCCGTGGCCTCCCTTTCAGAGGAAATCGCCCAGAACACCATCACGTGCATGTCGCCGAGCAAGACGTTCAACCTCGCGGGTCTGTTCACCTCCGAAATCATCATCCCCAACCCGGAACTGCGGGCGAAGTTCAAGAACTTCATGAACGACACCGTACACATTTACGGCAATGTTTTCGGGGATGTGGCGCTGGAAGCGGCCTACACCCACGGCGCCGAATGGCTCGACCAACTCTGCGGCTATCTTACGGATAACGTTCAATACTGCAAGGAGTTTCTTGCTAAAAATATCCCGCAAATCAGAACCTACAGCCACGAAGCGACCTATCTGATGTGGTTGGATTTCAAAGAATTGGGACTCACCCACGAACAACTTTCCCGCAAGCTTTTGGACGGGGCCAAAGTCGGCTTCAACGACGGCAAGGCCTTCGGGACCGCCGGCGACAACTGTATGCGTATCAACCTCGCCTGTCCCCGCGCCACCGTCGCCGAGGCAATGAGCCGTTTGCAAAAAGTTTTTTAGAAGGTCTGAAGATTGGAGAATTCGCCGTATTTTTGCAGCCCTTGCATCACCAAGTTTAAGAAACGACATTTTATGGAAAACGAATTAAAAGAAAAAGCCCTCGATATTCTTCGGCACCCCGCCGACAGCAAGTTGATCACCCATCTGAACGCCTGTGTGCACTGCGGTTTGTGCGGCACCAGCTGCCTCTTTTTCAAAACGTTGGATGACCCGAAATACATCCCCGGCAAGAAGGTGGATTTGGTCTCCTCGCTCTACCGCCGCTACTGCACCACCATGGGCAAGGTGGTTCCGAAACTCACCCACGCCCGCGACCTCGACGACGCGATGATTGAGGAGATGGTGGATTCGCTCTACGGCGCCTGCACCATGTGCGGCCGCTGCGTGAAGCACTGCTCCATCGGCGTGGACATTCCCTTCATCGTGCGTACCGGCCGCCGGATGCTCGCCACAATGGAAATGGTTCCCAAGACGTTGCAGGCCACGGTCGATGCCGCCATCAACACCGGCAACAACATGGGCATTCCCGAGGACGAATTCGTGGACACTATCCAATGGATGGAGGAGGAGATGCAGGACGAGGAAGGCTTCGAAACTGCCGAAATCCCGCTGAACCAGCCGGGCAAGGACATTCTCTACACCTTGAACCCCCGCGAACCCAAGTTCTTCCCGCTCTCCATTGCGGCGGCCGCCAAAATCTTCCACGCCGCCGGCGAAAGCTGGACCCTTTCCACCAAAATGTACGACGTGACCAACTACGGCTTCTTCTCCGGCAACGATGCGGAAGCCACCCACATTGCGCAGAATATGTACGATGAGATGGCGAAGCTGGGTTGCAAGACGCTGGTTCTCGGCGAGTGCGGCCACGGCACACGCGCCCTCCGCTGGGAGTCGCCGAACTTCCTGCACCATACGCCCGACTTCGAGATGACCACGCTGGCGGAACTGCTGGAAAAATACATCAAGACGGGTCGTATCAAGCTCGACAAATCGTTGAATACCAAGAAATACACGATTCATGACCCCTGCAACATCACCCGCAACGGCGGTCTGTTCAACACCCTCCGTTTTGTGGTGAAGAGCGCGGTGCCGGAACTCATCGAGATGGATCCATACGGCAACGACAACTTCTGTTGCGGCGGCGGCGGCGGTATGCTCGCCATGAGCGAGTACAACGAGCGCCGTCTGAAAGTGGGCAAGATCAAGGCTGACCAGATCGCCGCCACCGGCGCCGATGTGGTCATCACCCCGTGCCACAACTGCGTCGATCAGCTGATGCAAATCGACCACCACTACAAGCTTGGTGTGGAAATCAAGTCTGTTGCTGAGGTGGTGGCCGACGCGTTGGTGATGGATACGGAAAAGTAACCGATTCTATTTTTCGTTTACCTCAAGATAAAGAAAGCGGTGTTGGGTTCGTTATCCCGCTGGGTTTCGGTAGTGCGGGAGAATCCGTATGATTGCCCGTCCACAAGGTAGATGGCATTGGTGACGCCGTAGCAGGACAGGGTCTTGGCGAAGTCTTGAAAAGTGGTGTTTTCGCTTTCGATGACGAGAATTTCCCCGTTCTTTTCGCAAAGCGCCCGCCATGTTGACTTTCCTCCGGGGCTTCCGGCGTTGGACTTTCGGTCTGAAACCGAATATACCCGTAGCAGATGATTGTTGCAAACGGTATCATGAATGGGGGCAGCGTGTGGAAGAAGCAGTTCCCTTTTACACTCTATCATGTGTTCTCTTTCCTCTGCGTATTGGGGAACGCAATCCGTATCCTCGAGAACGCTTT
>JAEEQA010000083.1 GCA_016285085.1 Bacteroidales bacterium | reverse complement strand
GGCTACGGCTATATGGATGAGCCGGCGGATCAGCACCTGCCGTTTCTCGTCGGAGGTGATTTTCTCCAGTCCCACCAGGTCGTAGCAGATGGAGGTGGTGATGGCGGTGAGGGTGCCGTCGGCGCTGGAGTAGCCGGCGGAAATCAGCCCGATGACGAACACCACCGTGGTGACGGCACCGAGCGAGTTGAAGACGATTTCGGGATAGATGCGGTCGGTCTTGTGGTCGGCGATGAAGCCGCTGAGGTCGATGCCGCGATTCTGGGCATACACCAGCAGCATCCCGCCCAACAGCAGGAAGAGGGCGTTGACAATCACCAGGATGCCCGAAAAGCTGAGCATGTTGCGCTGCGCGTCCTTGAGGTTGCGGCAGGTGAGGTTCTTCTGCATCATGTCCTGGTCCAGGCCCGTCATCACGATGGTGATGAACATGCCGCTCACAATCTGCTTCAGGAAGTAGTTGGGCTTCTGCCAGTCGGTTTCGAAAACCTTGGTGTGGCCAGCCTCCTTCATCTGCTGGAAGATGTCGGCAAAGGGCATGTTCAACTCCTTGATGATGAAAACGATGGTGAGGATGAGGGCGGTGAGCATGAAGGTGGTCTGGAGCGTGTCGGTCCACACGATGGTCTTGATGCCGCCGCGGAAGGTGTAGAGCAGGATAATGATGATCATCATCGTGGAGGTGGCCCAGATGGGGATGCCGAGGCCGTCGAAGACGAAGGTTTGCAGGACGTAGATGACGAGGTACATGCGCAGGGCGGAGCCGAGCAGGCGGGAGATGATGAAGAACAGGGCGCCGGTGCGGTGCGCTTCAGGCCCCATCCGCCGGTCGAGCACCTCATACACCGAGGTGACATTCTCCTTGTAGTAGAGCGGCAGCAGCACATGGGCAATGGTGAGGTAGCCGAGGATGTAGCCGATGACGATGCCGAAGTAGGTGAACTGGATGTTGGCCACGTCGCCCGGCACCGACATGAAGGTGACACCCGACAGCGAGGCACCGATCATCCCGTAGGCCACGACGAACCACGGCGACTTGCGGTTGCCCGTGAAGTAGGTGGCGTTGTTGGCCTTCCGCGCCGTGAACCACATGATCACAAAAAGCAGCAGCGTGTAGGCACTGAAGCATATCAATATGAGTTTTCCCATTCTGTCACGATTAAAACGTGCAAAGATACTTATATTTTACCCATTTCAGAAGGAAACGTCGGGGATTTTATACACAAAAGAGTGTCATTTATTTTAGGGGGAAAGGACTTCTCCTTCGAATACTGTTTTTTCCCGATTTCCAAAAATTATTCCGAAAATACAGGGCGCAAAGAGGACTTTTGATCGCGAAATGGTTTCTGTAAAAATCGATTTGTAAAATTAAATGTTTTCAAATCAGTGTTTTAAAAATGCAAGAAAAATTTTTAGAAAATGCCTTTCAGTATATGAAAAAAGTGTATTTTTGCAGCCTCAAAAACGAGGAACGTTATTTGAAAGACAAACGCAATCCCAAGCCGATATAGCTCAGTTGGTAGAGCAGCTGATTTGTAATCAGCCGGTCGGCGGTTCGAGTCCGTCTATCGGCTCGAAATTTTTTCCTGGGGGAGTCGCATAGCGGCAATTGCAACAGACTGTAAATCTGTCCTCTTCGGAGTTCGGTGGTTCGAGTCCACCCTCCCCCACAAAGATTGCGGAAAGGTCTTAAGCCTTGCGGTAGTAGCTCATTTGGTAGAGCGGCAGCCTTCCAAGCTGCAGGTAGCGGGTTCGAGACCCGTCTACCGCTCCAATTAAACAATATGCCCAGTTTCACGACTGGGCTTTTTTGTTTTAACGTAGATTTACGGAATGGTTGTAGAGACGCAACCTGTAGAGACGTCATAATATGGCGTCTCTACAACCGAACGTGACGAACGTATCCTGAAAAATTGGACGGCCGAATTTTGGGAAATTGTGTACTTTTGCAGGCAGATTTTGAAACAATTATGAATCTTCAATACGAATCAAATCAAATGAGAAAAATCGTTGGTCTTTTTATAATGCTGGTAGTCTCTACGACAGCCGCAAATCTCTCTGCCCAAAACGAGGTGGATTTGAACAGTCTGCTCACCCAAATCAATGCCGACAGCGTGCTCCGTACGGTGAACGACTTGGAAAACTTCGGCAGCCGTTTCGCCCTCCGTTCCGGCGGCAACATCGAAGTGGCGGAGTATATCGTGCAACGTCTTGAAAATTATGGAATTACTGCTTGTGTTGATTCTTTTTATTATGAATCAAACAATTGGCTGGTAGGCGATTATGCCCAGTGGTTTTACAATGTGAGGGGCGTGCTCCCGAGTGAAAACCCCAAGGATGACTCCATTGTGATTGTGGGTGCGCATCTGGATGCAATATCGTACGATTCAAATTATAGCCTGTTGGAACAGGCCCCGGGTGCCGACGACAACGCCTCCGGTGTGGCGGTGATGCTCGAGTTGGCCCGCATCTGCCACGCGAACAGGCTCCATTTCAAACGGGACATCCATTTCATGGCCTACGATGGGGAGGAACTTGGGCTTGTGGGCAGCTACAATGATGCGTGGAAGCGGGATACCGCGAGTGACCGCGTGGCCGTTATGCTCAATAATGATATGGTGAGCTATCAACCGGATGACGACTGGAAACTCACCCTGCATTGGTACGACAACGCGCTGGACATTGTGAGCCGTGCCGCCGAAATTTGCTCCCAATACACCGACATCACGCCGGTGGTGCCGACAGAAGAGGAAAATGGAACCTCGCGTTATAGCGACAGTTACGCCTACTATCAGTTCGGTTTCCGCGCCGTCTTTGCCATTGAATATACGTTCTCCACCTCGTACCATACCTATCACGATGTGTCGGATTCGAACAACTACGACTTTCTTGCCGAGGTTGCGCGTTACAATATGGCCATGTTGGTCACCTATACTGAACTTGACAATACGGTAGGGGTTGCGGAGCAGACCGTTGCGCCGATGGCCTGCCTGTACCCGAATCCCGTGACAGACAAGGCTTGCCTTCAATATCGGCTGTCAGACAACTCTTTTGTGGGAATCACCGTGACAGATTTACTGGGACGTGTTGTGCTGCAGCAGAATCTGCCTGCGCAGACGGCGGGCATCCATCTGGTGGAACTGGATTTGTCGCAACTCCCTTCAGGGGTCTATCTTTGCCGGATTCGCACGGATAAAGGTTCAGAAACCCTGAAGATTGCACGCAAGTAGAACAGTACTTAGTTTTCGGTGAACGGCTTCCGCCACCCGCACCCGCTGCGCCACTCGGAACAACCGTACGCCGTACGCCCCTTGATCACCGTGCCTTTTCCGCACAGCGGACAAACTGTGCCGATGATGGCGTCAGGGTCGGATGTCGCCTTGGCCGCGGCCTTCGGTCGTTTCGGCTTCGCCTCCGACGGTGTCTTGTCCGTGGCTTTCGCCTTGCGGTTCTTCGTTCCCTTCGTCTTCTTCACCTCCTCCGGCATGACAGCCACGCGACGGTTGCTGCTGTCGCTCAGCACCTGCCGCACGATTTCGCACACCATCTGTTTCAGCTCCTCCAAGAACTGGCGGGCTTCGTACTTGTGCTGCTCGATTTCACGGAGCTTTTTCTCCCAGATGCCGGTCAGTTCCGCGCTTTTCAGCAGCTCCTCGTGGATGAGCCCGATCAGCTCGATGCCGGTGGGTGTGGGCTCCAGACTCTTCCGCACTTTTTGGATGTAGCGCCGCTTGAACAGCGTCTCGATGATGGCCGCCCGTGTGGAGGGCCGTCCGATGCCGTTCTCCTTCATCGCCTCCCGCAAGGTTTCGTCATCTACCAATTTCCCCGCCGTTTCCATCGCCCGCAGCAGCGTCGCCTCGGTGTAGGGCTTGGGCGGCTTCGTCCACTTCTCCGCCAGCTTCGGCTCGTGCGGACCTTGTTCTCCTTTCGTGAAAGAGGGAAGATTGTCGTTCTCCTCCTTGTCGTCATCGTCCTTGTCGTCGGTCTGTTTCGGCGGCATCACCACCACCCGCCAGCCAGGCTCCAGAATCTGCTTGCCCGTCGCCTTGAACTCCACATCCTCCACTTTTCCGAGGACGGTGGTGCTTGAAAACACGCAGTCGGGGTAGAACACAGCGATGAAGTGGCGGCACACCTCGTCATATACGTTGAACTCCTGTTGTGACAGATAGACCTGCGGTGGCTGCCCCGTCGGGATGATGGCGTGGTGGTCGGTCACCTTGCTGCTGTCGAACACCTTCTTGCTCTTGGGAAGTTTCTTCCCGAAAAGCGGCGAGGCGAGCGGCAGATGCGCCGTCAGCCCTTGCAGGATCTGCGGGCACTTGGGGTAGATGTCGTCGCTGAGGTAGGTGGTGTCCACGCGGGGATAGGTCGTCAGTTTTTTCTCATACAAACTCTGGATGAGTTGCAGGGTCTGGTCGGCGGAGAAGCCGTATTTCTTGTTGCATTCCACCTGCAGCGAGGTGAGGTCGAACAGGCGCGGCGGCGCCTCCTTCCCTTTCTTGGTAGCGATGTCGGTAACGGTAAATTCTTTTCCGATAATGCGTTCCAAATCGGCCTGCCCCTTTTCCACCGAGTCGTACTTGCCTTTGGTGGCGGTGAAGGTGGTGTTTCGGTAAACGGTGGAGAGCACCCAGTACTGTTTCGGTTCGAAGTTCTGGATTTCGAAGTGCCGTTTCACGATGAGGGCGAGGGTGGGTGTCTGCAC
Organism: Bacteroidales bacterium; assembly: GCA_016285085.1. Classification (GTDB taxonomy): domain Bacteria; phylum Bacteroidota; class Bacteroidia; order Bacteroidales; family WCHB1-69; genus UBA1756. The sequence goes on along the minus strand of JAEEQA010000083.1, from coordinate 5,593 downwards.
GCGCCCCACCGACAGCACCTGCCGGTTCTGGCCGTACTTGAGGGTGTAGAGACGGGTGGCGTTCATTCCGAGCAGCCAGTCGCCGATGGCGCGGGAGAGGCCGGCCTCGTACAACGACTGATACTCCGACTGGTCCTTCAGGTGGGCGAAACCCTCGCGGATGGCCTCTTCCGTAAGCGACGAAATCCAGAGCCGTTGCACGGGGCAGCGGGCTTTCGCCTTCTGCATCACCCAGCGCTGGATCAGCTCACCCTCCTGGCCGGCATCGCCGCAGTTGATGATGCGGTCGGCTTTCTGCATCAGCCCTTCGATGATTTGGAACTGCTTTGTTATCGACGGGCTGTCAATCAACTTGATGCCGAAGGGGACGGGCAGCATCGGAAGCGAACCGAGCGACCACTGTTTCCATGCGGGGGTGTAGTCGTGCGGCTCCTTCAGGGTGCAGAGATGCCCGAAAGTCCACGTCACCTGATAGCCGTTGCCCTCCATATAGCCTTGGTGGGCGGTGTTGGCGCCGAGCACGTGGGCGATGTCCTTCGCCACGCTGGGCTTCTCCGCAATGCAGACAATCATGACCTTTTTCTATAGGATTATTGTTTTACCACCTTGCCGATGGCGATGACGTTGTGATTGTTGATCAATTTTATGAGGTAAACACCTGTTGCATAATGTGATATGTTGATTTGGATGGTTGGTAGAGACGTGGTGTAACGCGTCTCTACAACGGATAACATCCTACCATACACATCCCATACCTGTATCTCAGGTTTCAGGTCACAGGTTTCAGTGGTCAGTTCCACATTGGCTATGCCGTTGGTCGGATTGGGGAAGATGTGGAGATCGGTGGTTTTGTAGTGGATGATGCCCGTGGTGTCGGTCGGAACGGTATCGGTCGGGATTGTATCCGTTGGAACGGTGTCGGTTGGAACGGTGTCAGTTTCGAGGGTGGTAAAAAACACTTCGTCGCCGTAGGCTGTCCCTACCTCGTTGGTGGCGTATGCCCGTGCGTAGTAGGTGGTGTTGGGGGAGAGGTCGGTGAGGGTGCTGGTGAAGCTGCCCGTGCCGTCGGAATCAGAGGTATGGGAATCGGCAATGGTCGGGCGTGGTGCGGTGCTCCAGCAAATGCCGCGGGCGGTCACCTCCGCACTTCCCTCCGAGGTGACGTTTCCGCCGCAAGTGGCGGTGGTGTCCGTGATTTCAGTAAAAGAACCGGTGGTGACTTCGGGTACGTTGCCCAGGCAGGATTCGAAGAAACTGGAGATTTCATCGGTGATGTCCACATCGCGCCAGGGGCCGTGGCACCATTCGTGCTGGCCTCCGTTCACCTTGATCAGGACGGTCTTCGTGCCGAAGGTGCCGTTGCCGTATTCGAATCTCTCGAAAGTTCGGTCATCTTGCATAATGTCGGGATATAAGGTGTGGACGGCCGTGTCGGAGCACTGGTTGTAGCTGCGCCAGAACTCGACGGTTTCTTCCGCGCCGATGCCTACATTCACAGTGATGTTGTATTGGAAATTGCCGTCGGCGTAGGTTACGATGCTGTCGGCGGTGCCATGGACGTGCATGGCGCTTACATGCCCGACGGGCGTGTAGGAGGTGATCTCGTTGCCGATAGTGCCGCACACGGAGGCAATCGCCTTGATGCGGTCGCCGTGCTCGATGGCCATGCGGTTCGACATGAAGCCCCCCATGGAAACGCCGGTGCAGAATACATTGCTCTGGTCGATGTTGTAGTGGTTGGCAAGGGTGTCGAGGATGGCCATCATCAGCCCCGTGTCGTCCAGGCCTTCACTGGCCACAATCGTATCTCCGTCCACGATAGCGCTGACACCGGAATGCCAGGCGTTCATCGTAATGGTCGTGTCCATTGCAGAGAAGGTGTCGGGTAGCGCCTGCGGGGTGATGGTGATCCAGCCGTGTGCATCGGCAATCCGGTCAAAGTCGGCATTTTCCCGAACTTCGTACATATTTCCACCAAGTCCGTGAAAGATAAAGACCACGGGTGTCGGCGTGCTGGCATCATAGCTGGCCGGCACGTATTCCAGATATTGGCGGGTGGTGTCCTCCCATTCGATCGTTTTGAGGGTTTGGGCAAAAGAGGTGAGGCAGAGGCAAAAGGCCAGCGAAAAGAGGATCGTTTTTTTCATTGTTTGATATAAAATGTGTAGAGACGCGGTGCACCACGTCTCTACAGGATATTTTACGTTTATTCCTTCACCACCTTTCCGACGGCGATGACGTTCCCGTCGTTTACCACCTTGATGGCATAAACGCCGGTGGCGTAATGCGACAGGTCGATTTGGGTGGTTTTGTCTGTCACAGAGATGATTTGTAACCGTCGGCCATAGATGTCGAACAAGTGGATTTCAGGTTTCAGAGTACAGGTTTCAGGGGCCAGTTCTATGGTGACGATGCCGGTGGTGGGGTTGGGGTAGAGGGAAACGATGCCGTTGTCCCAATCGTTCACGCCCGAAATTGCAGTGATGGTTCCGGAACCTTCGGCCACGCACGGTCCGTTGGTGACGGTAACGGTGTATGTGGTTGTCTCTGTGGGCGATACTGTGATGGAACTGGTGTTCGCTCCCGTACTCCATCGATAGGTCCATTGCGGGTTGGTCGGGCTTACCGCCAAGGTGGCCGTCATTCCCATTCCTGCCACTATGGTGTTCCCATCACCAATGACGGAGAAAACAGGCGTGGTGGCTATGTTGAGGTGCAACACGGCATGGACATCATAGCCGAGGCCGGAAGTATAGACTTTGTAATAAGTACCGCTTTGGGTATAGGTGCTGTCAAGCCACTCGTACATTTCGCATGCAAGGACTGCGGTGTCGATATAGACGACTTCACCGTTGTAGAAGATGTTGGAGCGGGCACCGTTGTAGGTGGCATCGCGGGTGTGGCGCACGCAGCTGCCGTCCATCACCACTTCAATTTGGTAGAAGAGGGGGCCGTTCACGTTGTCGATGTCGGTGTAGGAGGTGAGGGTGGAGGGCAGCGTGGCGATTTCCTGCAGGTTGTTGATGGCGTTTCCACGGTAAAGCTTGTAATTGGCGAATGTCATTCCTTCGTAGGGAGTCCATGTGAGGTTCCAGCTGTTGTCGTTCCCTCGGCTGGCAGTGAGGTGGACGCTTTTGTGCGGCTCGCTCATCGGGGTCTCGCCCTGGCACACGTCCATCGCCGTCACCTTGTAGTGCCATGCCTGTTCGGTCGGGTCGGCGGTGAGGTCTTCGTAAGCATTGCCTCGCGAGGCGGGCACCGTGGCCAGCAGCTCGTAGGTATCGGTTTGGCCGTTTTCACGATAGATGCGGTAGTTCTGCACGTTGGTGTTCTCTATTTCTTCCCAGACAACGAGGTTGTGGCCGTCCTCCACACCCACCATGCAGAGGGCAGGCGTTTCCGGGATGAGAATACTGGCTCCGAGATGGGTTATTTCAGAGGAAGCGACACACCCGTTTTCATCGGTCACATCCACCCAATAGTAGCCGGGCATGCTGACTTCGATGCTGGCTGTGGTTTCGCCCGTTGACCATAAATAGGAGGTGTAGCTGTTTTCTAATGAGATGGTTGCGCTGCTTGATTGACAGGCGGAAATTTCTCCGTCAATCGTAAGGATTGGTATGGTGACGGAGTGTGCGACAAGGGTGATGGAGGCGGTTCCGGGGCAACCGTATGGGTCCATTCCGGTGACGCTGTAGGTTCCCTCGGCGCTGGTTTGGAGGATACTGCCTGTAGCGCCTGTGTTCCACTGGTAGGTGGCGGCACCCGTGGCGGTGAGAGTGGCGACATCTCCTTCACAAATCTCGGTGTCGCCGCTGATTTCCACGTTCACAGTGCCGCAAAAAGTCAGGAGTGTCACCTCATTGCCATACCCTGTCCCCACACTGTTGGTGGCGTACGCCCGCACATAGTAGGTAGTGTTGGGGGTGAGCCCTGACAGGCTGCTGGTAAAAATGCCAGCACCGGTTCCATTGGTGGTGTGACTGTCGCTTACGGTCGGGTTGGGTGAAGTGCTCCAGCAAACGCCGCGTGCGGTCACGGTCGCGCCTCCGTCGTCAGTCACATTGCCGCCGCAGGTGGCGGTAGTGGTGGTGACATTGGTGGCGGAAGAGGTGGTGACAGTGGGGGCCAAATAGGCGGTAGTGGTGAAACTTACCTCGTTGCCGTAGGAAGTGCCCCAGCTGGAAGTGGCGTATGCCCGTACATAGTAGGTGGCTCCGGCCGTCAGCCCGGTGAGGCTGCTGGTGAAGTATCCTAAGCCGCTTCCGTCGGTGGTGTGGCTGTCGGCAATCGTCGGGTTGGGCGAAGTGCTCCAGCATACGCCGCGTGCGGTCACCGCCGCGTTTCCTTCTTCGGTCACATTGCCGCCGCAGGTGGCGGTGGTGAAGGTAATGTCGGAAACCGAGCTGGTGGTGACGGTAGGCAGGTCGATATTGGTGATGTTGATGTTGTCAATCCAGATGTTGTTGCCGTAGTCGGAGGTGAAGACAAATTTGACGATGACCCTCTCCTGTGAGGCGAATTGAGTCAAATCGACGGTCTGGTTTACGTAGCTGCTGGCAGTATAGTTGCTGGTCGTGTTTGTGCCGGTTGCCAAATTGGCGCCGGCCTTGTCGAAAACCGTAGTCCATGTGTTTCCGCAATCGCTGGAAACCATAATCTGCAATCGGTCATTGGAATAGTCGTCGTATCTCCTGTAGCAAAGGTCAAAGAAAAGATAGGGGTTGGTCGAATTGGAGAAATCCAGAAGTGGAGCGCTGAGTTCGGCGACATCCCCACTGGAAATGGAATATGCATTGAAGAGCAATGCACCTTGATAGACAAAACAGTAATCGCCGGTTTGGTCGTTCAATGACCAGGGAAACGATATGGTCGTGCTGGAAAAATCCTGAGAGGCCGTTTCGGATTCCGCCGTCACTTGTGCTGTGAAGGTTTCCGAGTGTGTGTTGTTGGTGCTTCCCTCGTCTGCTTGACCGTTTACACTCACAATTTCAATAGTGAAAGTTTGACTTCCGTTCTCCGAACCTTGAACCGCGGGGAGTGTCACCATTGCCGATTCAAATTGGGCCAGATTGCCGGTCCAGTTGGCGGTCTGGACACTGCTGCCGTGGGTCAATCGCAGGGTGGCGGAGGTCAGGGGGGCGGTACCTACATTCTGTATCATGATTCGTGGCTGGAAGCTGTAATCGCAGTAATAGGTGGGTTGGGAGATTCTCTCAACGCCCAGCATGGCATCGTTCGTGTTAGAGGTGGATGGACAAGTGGTGGCGATCAGACCGTGCCACTGTTGGGCCTGGTTGGAACCGTTGCGTTCCATTTCAAAGGCCATTCGGTTGGGGCAGACCATGTAGATGGTGGGGAAGTAGGCCACGCCAAGTCCGCCAAGGACGGAGTATTGATTGGCGGAATTGGGACTCATGTTCAGGGGAACAACAGGATACTCCACGCCGCTGAGCCAGTTGCCCTGAGAGGATGAACCGCCGGCATCGGTGCCTGTGCCAGAAAGGGAGGCGTAGTTGCCCTGGCTGCCTTCCATCCAGATGACGTAGGAGTCGTAATTGCTGCTGTTGGGGCCGTAGTTCGTCCAGAGGCC
>JAEEQA010000082.1 GCA_016285085.1 Bacteroidales bacterium | reverse complement strand
GCCTTCGATGCGGCAGTCATCAACGAGACCGTCCATGGCAAGCCGAAACTGTTCCCCGACGCGGTCTATCTCCTCAAGTTGGTGAAAGTGCTGTTCAGCTACAAGGCCACCCGCGTGACCGTCACCACGGAAGCCGGCAGTTACAGCGACGAGCTGTTCACCGTTGCATGCGGCAACGCCCAGTACAACGGCAACGGCATGCGCCAGGTGCCGATGGCCGACCCGCACGACGGCCTCCTCGACCTCGTCACCATCCGCAAAATCAGTCCGCTGAAGGTGGTCGCCAACGTCAAGAACCTCTTTTCCGGAAAGCACATCAATCTGCCGGAGGTGAAAGTGACCCGCACCTCCTATGTCGAACTCACTTCCGACCAACCGCTGTTGGGCGAGGTGGAGGGCGAAATGCTGGCCACGGGGAACTACCGGATACGGATGGAAGCGAAAAGAATCAACATTTTGCAACGGTTAACGTAGAGACGTTTCACGTTGTTGTAGAGACGCAAAATTTTGCGTCTCTACAGGGGAAATTTCACCGCAGGATGCGATAGACATTTATCTCACCAAATGTTTCGCCAGCCATGCCTCGTCATTGGGGTTCCGGTAGCCGGCAATCTTCTCGAAAACCTCTTCCACGGAGGTGGCTTCCATCAGCAAACCGTGGTGGAACGGACGGAGGAAGCCTTCTTTTTCAAACTTCACCAATTGATTTAACAAGCCATCGTAATATCCAAAAGCATTGAGTATTACAACAGGTTTTTTATGCAGTCCGAGTTGGGCGTCGGTGAGAATCTCGAAGAGTTCGTCCATCGTGCCGAAAGAGCCCGGCAGGGCGACGAACGCATCTGCCACACGCTCCATCATCTGCTTCCGTTCGCTCATCGACTTCACCCGCACCATCTCCGTGATGTTGTCGGCCACGACCACATTGTCGGTGAAGATGGACGGCATGATGCCGACCACGCGGCCGCCCCGTTCCATCAAGGCCTCCGCAGCCGCCTTCATCAGTCCGAGACGGGCACCGCCGTAGTAGAGGGTCAACCCCAGTTCGGCACACTTTGCGCCGAACTCATCGGCTACCTGGACATAGCGCGCATCGTTCCCTTCCTGGGAACCACAAAAAAGAGCCAACGATTTGACATCAAGCTGCATACAGAGAATTTTTAAAGGGAAGGTTTATCAATGAGGCGAGAATATAGGCCAAGACAATAATCGGGAAAGCGCCGAAATGGAAGATGATGAAAAGCACCAATGAAACGGCAAGAAAGATATAGCGGATCATGTTTTCCTTGAATTTCAAATTCTTGAATTTCAGGGAGAACATCGGAAGGTCGGTGACCAAGAGCACCGCAAAGACGAGGGAGAGCCCGAGCACCAGCCAAAAGTTGTTGAGGATCGCGATACGCTGTGCCGAAAAATGGAGGAAACCTATGAACATCGCGTTGGCAGGGGTGGCGAGTCCGCGGAACTCCGTGTGCTGCCGCTCGTCGTGGTTGAACTTGGCGAGGCGGAAGGCGGAGAATGCCGGAATGACAAAAACCAGATACGGCAAAAAGCGCACGAAACCCTCACGCACATCCGGCGCAAGTTCCTGCAGAAGCGTATTGAGAAAGCCGAACAGGATGATGGTGGGCGCCACCGCAAACGACACGATGTCGGAGAGCGAGTCCATATCCACCCCCATCGGGGAGCTGACTTTCAGCATGCGGGCCGAGAATCCGTCAAAGAAATCAAAAAAAGCGGAAGCCAGAATCAGGTAGGAGGCGAGTTGAAGGTTGCCCGCCGTGGCGCACAGAATGGAGAGGCAGCCCGAGATCAGGTTGCAGCATGTAATCAGGTTCGGAATGTTTTTTCTCATCATCGGAATTTGGCGGCAAAAGTACGTTTTTTTTCACATCTTTTTGTGCAAAATTCAAACAAAAACGCAATTAAGCAAGACAATAATAAGAGTACATTTGCAATTTGAAAAAAAGCACTTCCAAACAGTTTTCCACAATGAGAAAATCCACAAGAATAAACAGCGTGATCATCCTGCTGATAGCGCTTTTTGCCGTCGCCGTCTTCGACGCCGGAGCCCAAAAGAAGAGCGACCAGCTGAAGCAGAACAAGCAGAAACTGGAAAAGGAAATCAGCAACACGCAGGCCATACTGAACCAGACCCGCCAGAACAAGAACGCCTCCCTGCAGCAGTTGTCGGTGCTGCGCCGCCAGATATCCAACCGCGAGCAGTTCATCCTCGCACTCAACAGCGAAATCTCCGCCCTTGAGGAGGAGATGGCGCTCAACGTCAAGCTCTCGAAAAGCCTCGACCGCAAGCTCAACTACATGAAAGCGGACTATTCCACAGTGGTTTACAACGCCTACAAGAACCGCCGGCAGACCAACAAGCTGGTGTTTCTGCTCTCTGCTGAAAACTTCGGGCAGATGTTCCGCTGCTTTAAATACTACACTTCCTTCGCCCACAATGTGAAGTCGCAAATGGAACAGATACAGGAAGCACAACAGGAAATACAGCAAAAAGAACTTGAAATACAAGCGATTAAAAGTGAAAAAGCGGCTCTTTTAGCAGGACACGAGCAACAACTTTCGGTTCTTGAAACCGAGAAGAAAGAGAAAGACAAGCTCACCAACGAACTGAAAAAGAAAGAGAAGCAATTGGCGGCCGACATACGCAAGAAGCAGCAGGAGCAGCAGCGGCTTGACAAGGCCATCAAAAAGGCGATTGAAGACGAGATCAAGGCAGCCAACAACCGGAAGAAAAAAGCGAATTCCAACGCCACAACCTCGGGAGGAAAAGCCAACTCCACAACGGAGCTATTGCTGACCAAAGAGGAAAAAGCACTCAGCAACAGTTTTGCCGGCAACCAGGGCAAACTGCCGTGGCCCGTGGCCAAGTGCGCCAAGATCAGGGATTTCGGAACCTACTCGCACCCCGATGTCCCCTCTGTTACGATGCAGAACAACGGCATCGACCTCGCCACCGAGGCGGGAGCCACCGTGCGAGCGGTGTTCCAGGGCGAGGTTTCGAGCGTGCTCGAATACATCGGCACCAAAATCGTCATCATCAAGCACGGCGAATACATGACCGTCTATCAGAACCTCGGCACGGTTTCCGTGAAAGCGGGTGACAAGGTGACCACCAAGCAAGCCATCGGAACGGTTGCCAAAAACACCTCTTCCAACACTTACGAGCTCCATTTTGAACTTTGGAAAAACACCTCACTCCTTAACCCCAGCAACTGGCTCGCACGGTAATCAAAGCAAACAATGTACATCAACCCTACCCTCTTCAACGAATTCATCCACTCCAAAGAGATCCTGTGGTTAGGGATTGATTTCACGCTCGCCAAGTTTTCACGAAATGGGTTCGACCTGAGCCAGGACACGCTCCGCACCATCCTGAACGAATGGAACCAGCTTGTCATTTCCGACCAAAAAAAGTACGACATCCGCATGAGCTTCCGCAAGCCCATCATGAGCTACGACCTCGCGCGGGTCACCAAGGCCAACAAGTCCGTCCGTGTCGGCAACATCCTGTGCGACAACATCCGCATCGAAACAATGCACACGGACGAGCAGATATGCGCGTATGTGTGCGGGCTCGACACGCCCCAAACGCACCGTTTCGCCCTCCTCTTCATCGTGGAGTCCTTCGACACGTCCAGCAAGACCGGCGCAGTATGGGTCGCCCTCACCGACACTGGAAGCCACGAACCCGTCCTGTGCGAGAAGTTCCTCAAGGTACCCGGCGGTTTCGGCCTCAAAAACTACTGGGGCAGAATATTCTACAATCTTTTGTTCGACATCCGCAGTCACGCCTACTACCGATGGGAAAGCCTCGTCAAACCGCCGGAGGGCAATGGCAATAACTGACGCCAATTTTCGTTACAAACATCTGATAAAAAACCAAAACTATGTCCGCATTCAAAGCTTACGACTTCCGTGGCGTTTTCGGCAAAGACTATACGCTGGAAGACATTTACCGCATCGGATTCTTTCTTCCTGAATTACTGAATGTTAAAAAGATATTGGTCGGTCGTGACATGCGTGTTTCCACCCCCGCAATGTTCGAAGCGCTGACCAACGGCATCACCGATGCCGGCTGCGATGTTTACGACATGGGGCTCACGACCACCCCGATGGTCTATTATTTCACCGCCAAGCACGGTTTCGATGCCTCGGTGATGATCACGGCCTCCCACAACCCGAAGGAACACAACGGGTTGAAAGTGTCGCGCACCAACGCACTTCCGGTCGGCTACGACACCGGCTTGGGACAACTGGAACAAATGATCAAGCAGACGCCCCGACCCGCCCCCACCAAAGGGAAAATCATCCCCCACGATGTAAAAGAGGAGTACCTCGCCTTCCAACGGCAGTACAGCCACGATATCAGCAACTTGAAAATCGCCATGGACTGTTCCAACGGCATGGCCACCCTCCTCGTGAAGGAGCTGTTCGGCACCGCGCCGGTTTACCTCTACGACGAGCTTGACGGAACCTTCCCGCACCACGAGGCCAACCCGCTGGAACCGCAGAATGTCAAGGACTTGCAGAACCTCGTTTTGAAAGAAAAAGCCGACATAGGCGTCATCTTCGACGGCGATGCCGACCGCGTGATGTTCGTGGACGAGAAAGGCACCTTCATCCCGCCTGATTTGATGATCGCCGTACTCGGGCTCTATTTCATCAAAGAGAAAGGCGTTGAGGGACAGGTGATTCAGGACATCCGCACCTCAAAGTCCGTCACTGAGTACATCGGCAAATTGGGGCGTGAGGTGTATGTCTGGCGCGTGGGACGGGCGTACGCGGCCCTCAAACTGCGGGAAATCGACGGCGCGTTCGGAGGCGAGTTCGCCGGCCACTACTACTTCCGCGACTTCTACTACTCCGACTCCGCCATGATTGCCGCACAGGTTATCCTCCACATTGTCAGCGAGATGAAAGAGAAAGGCGTGACAGTTTCCGAGCTGATCGCCCAAATTGCCACCTACGCCAACTCCGGCGAAATCAACTTCAAAATCGAGAAAAAGAAGGAGGCAATGGAGGCGATGCGCGAACATTTCACCCAGAAAGAAAAAGTGGAGAAATTCATGGACTTCGACGGCTACCGCATCGAGTTTGCCGACTGGTGGTTCAACGTAAGACCTTCCAACACAGAGCCTTATCTTCGTCTTTTGATGGAAGCCAAGACCAAAGAACTTTTGGATGCCAAATTGGCGGAGGCAAAGAACGTTCTCGAACCGTTTCTTTAATAAAAAAAATGACCCATTTCCTCGCCATCGACATCGGCAACACGCTGCAAAAGGCAGCCGTCTTTTCGGAAGACGGCAAAATGCTGTTCTACAACGAAAAAGAGCGGCTGACGGAAAGCGATTTACGCACTCTGATTGAAAAATACATCATCCAACAGTCCATACTTTCCAGCGTGGGTGAGGACGCCGGCGAACTAGTTTCTTTTCTTGAAAAAGAAACAAAGTTGCTGGTTTTCAACCACCACACTCCCCTACCCATCCGTCTTTGCTACGAAACGCCGGAAACGCTCGGCTTGGACCGGATTGCCAATGCTGTGGCGGCCAACGCCCTGTTTCCGGGAGAGAACGTGCTGTCGATACAGGCCGGCACCTGCTTGGTGATGGACTTTGTGACAAAGGATGCGGAATATTTGGGCGGTTCTATCTCGCCCGGCTTGGAGATGCGTTTTTCAGCACTGCACCACTACACGAAACGGCTGCCGTTGGTCGGGAAAGAGGGAGTCCACCCTTTGGTTGGGGCGAGCACCGAGACCTCGATCCGCAGCGGGATTGTCAACGGCATGGCCGACGAAATAGACGGTGCCGTTGAACGGTACAAAGCGCAGTATGGAAATGTCAAAATCATCCTGACAGGCGGCAACAAAAATGATTTGGAAAACTCAATAAAAAACACGATATTTGCCGCCCCAAATTCAGTCCTTTGCGGACTTTATAAAATATTGATATTTAATGCTGAAGCACACCTATAAAAAAATTGTTGCTGTCGTTGCCGTCCTGCTTTCGTTCCTGATTGCACCGGCGCAGAACGACATCAGCTCGCCCTACTCGATGTACGGGGTGGGTTTGTTGAGCAACGTGACAACGGGTGCCTACGATGCGATGGGCAAGGTGGGCTACGCGATGCAGGACCCCTACCTCATCAACTTCAAGAATCCTGCCTCCTATGCTGCTTTCGATTCGTTGTCGTTCATCGGGGATGTGGCTTTCAGCATATACTCCAGCACGCTTTCCACCAGTACATTAAGCCAGAAGGCGACCTATGCGCGCCCCGGCTATTTCACTTTCGGGCTGCCCGTGACGAAGCACTGGCGCACCTCCGTTGGCGTGATGCCCTTCAGCAACCTCGGCTACAGCATCAGCGACAGCAAAACCGTGGAGAATGTGGGAGATGTAACTTACTTGTACGGCGGCAGCGGCGGATTGTACCAAATTTACTGGGGCAACGCTTTCAAAATATGCAAGGGGCTTTCCCTCGGGCTCAATGCCTCCTACATTTTCGGGAACCTGAATTACACCAGGAGTGCCGCGATTGACGGCGAAAACTTCTTCAACGCCATGTCAAGCCGCACGCTCGACCTCGACGGGATCTACCTTTCCGCCGGATTGCAGTATTTTGTGGCAGTAAAGGGAAAACACAGGTTGGGATTTGGAGTGGTTTACGAGAACAGTGCCTACATCTGGGCACGTCAGACCGACTTTGCCTACACTTACACCACCTCGTCTGAATCTCCCAGCGACACAGCAAGATACAGCACAAGCAAGGGCAATCTGCAATTGCCGCAATCCATAGGCGGCGGTTTTTCTTACCAATACAAGGATAAACTTTGGGTGACTGCCGATGTCACATGGCAGAATTGGAAAAAATTCCACCTTTCCACCGAAGCCATGAGCGAAAATTTCAGCAATGCAATGAGTTATTCCGTCGGCATACAGTTCATCCCCGACGCCACTTCGTCCAACTACGCGAAGAAGATACGCCTGCGCATCGGGGCTCGGTACTCCACCGGATACATCAATCCTTCCACCAACAGCAGCGACAACACTACTATCTCCGACTTCAGCGTTTCCGCCGGCATCGGACTCCCGCTCAAATTATTCACCTCCAATTCTTCCATCGGAATAATGTTTGAATACGGTTCGATGGGGACTCACCAGAACAATTTATTGAAAGAAAACTATTTCCGTTTCTCCTTGCATTTCACATTACAGGAGAAGTGGTATCAGCGTGTAAAGTTAGACTAAAATCATTAATCATCAAAAACCAATAAAAATGAAAAAGTTACTTTTAGCCGTCACCGTATTATTCTGCACTTGGGCTGTGAACGCACAATGCAGTTTCCAATATGGTGCTAACGAAGAAGACTCCATCGCCTGTCTGGGCAACATCACCGCATTCAACATGCATTTCAAGGCACAGCACTGGGAAGATGCCTACACTGCCTGGCAGAAGGTGGTCAACAACTGCCCCTGCGCTTGGAGCGGCATGTACCAGAACGCCCCGAAGATGCTGCAGGCCATGATCAAAGCCGAAAAAGACTCCGCACGCCGCGAACGCCTCATCGACACGCTTCTGTGGACCTACGACATCTATCCCGCCTCCTTCCCCAAGACTTTTTCAAAGGGACAAGGCATTGGTTATCAGGCTTATTACACTATGATGTACCGCAACAAGGACATGGCGAAGGTGGAAGATGCCTTCGACAAATGCATCCAATCGGTTGAGATGGAGAAAGCCGCCACGCAGCCCGTGGTTTGGGACTGCTACTTCCGTCTGGCCACCCAATTCGTCATCGTGAGAAAGGACACCAACATTGTCATCGATGCCTACGAGAGAGCCACCGAGTACATCGACGAAGCCATCATCAACGCATGGAAAAAATATGAAGAGGATCTCCCGCAGTTCGAAGCTCTGCAAAAGAAGTTTGACGGCGGCGAAATCGACAAGATCGCCTACGACAAGGAAATGAAGAAACTCACGCAGGACACCACCCGCCAGATGGCATTGGTGCGCAACTACGAGAAGACCATCGGCAAAATCGAGGCGATGTTCGTCCCCTACGCTGAATGTGACATCCTGGAGAAGGTTTACAGCAGCAAGGTGGAGGCCAACAAGAACGATATTCCTGCTTTGATGAAGATTGTGGGCACGATGCACAAACGCGGCTGCCACAGCTCCGAGACCTTCCGCAAGGCTCTTGAAATCGTCCACAAGGCCCAGCCCAGCGCCGAGACCGCCTTCATGATGGGTGTGCTCAGCATCTCACAGCTGGACGACTACGACCAGGCCGCCACCTACATCAACGAGGCCATCAGCCTGTATCCGACCAACGAGCAGAAAGTTGAACCCTACTACCTGCTTGGCACCATCTACCTGAAGAAAGGCAACTATTCCGAGGCACGCAACATGGCCTACAATGCACTGAAGATCCGTCCCAACTACGGAAAGGCATACATCCTGATCGGAGACCTCTATGCCGCCTCCGCAGGACGCTGCAACTCCGATGACCCGAACGTGGTACCGAATGCCGCCTACTGGGCTGCCGCCGACAAGTATGCCAAGGCTGCCGCCGTTGACGCAAGCGTGGCTGCCGACGCCAATGCCAAACGCGCCCGTCTGCCGAAAGTTCCGATTGAAGAGACCTTCAAGAGAGGCCTCAGCGCCGGCCAGTCCTACCACGTGGGCTGCTGGATTCAGGAGAACACAACCGTAAGATAAGATGTTTTCAACCAACCACATATTGAAAAGCACCCTGTTCCTTGCGATCGGGGTGCTTTTCATTTCCTGCGGGACACAGGAGTTCTCCAAGAACCGTCTGCTGGAGTACGACGGCAAGTTCCCCGATGAATCGGGGAACGGGGTGGAAATTACCTTCAGCGACTCTGGACGGGTGAGCTTTGAGATCTTCGCTCCGTTGCTCAACAAGTACAACGGGGACCATCCCTACATGGACTGTCCCGAAGGGGTGAAAATCGTTTCCTACGACTCGCGGGGCGAGCAGGAAGCCGTCCTGACCGCCGACTACGCCATCAGCGAGGAAAACCCGCAGCGAATGGAAGCCCGCAGCCACGTGATCATCACCAACGTGAAAAACGGCGATACCCTGAAGACAGAAAAAATCATCTGGGACAAGTCGAGCAAACGTATCTATTCCGATGTGGAAGTGAGGCAGATACGCTCCGACGGCACCGTCAACATCGGTGATGGCTTCGATGCCGACGAACGGTTCACCAAATACACCGTGCGGAATCCGAGGGGCGAAATTATCGCCGATGACTTATAAAAAAACTGAAATTCGGGTGGCGGACAAACAATCCGCCACTTTTTTTTGCCAACGCCGTTGAAGCATAACGGAAATAGTGTATATTTGCAGCCTTTATGCGAAATTTATAATCCGATGAATTACATTGAATTTGACAAGGAGAAACTGGTTAACATCGAATACGCCAAATGCCGCGAACTGCTGCGTTGCAGCCGCACCGGCTCTTTCGCCACCACTACCCTGCTTCGGCTGAACACACGCAAATACCACGGTCTGTTCATCGTCCCACAGGACAACATCGACCACGAACGGCACGTGCTCGTTTCCAATCTCAACGAGAGTGTCATCATGAACGACATGGAATTCCGCCTCGGCATCCACCAGTACAAAGGCGGCATCATCGACCCGAAAGGGAACAAGTACATGCAGCGCTTTGTCGCCGAGCCGGTGCCCACCTATTACTTCCGGGTCGGAAAGTTCAATTTCAAAAGTGAAATCCTTTTCCTCAACAATGCCGACCGAATGGTCATCAAATACACCATCCTCGATGATGTAGAGCATGTCTCCTTCCAGTTCCAGCCACTGCTCGCCTTTCGCCAAATTCATCACCTCACTCACAAAAACGATGCCGCCAATACCAGCTACGAAACGTGTGCAAATGGTGTAAAATATTGTTTATACGAAAATTACACTCCTGTCTATATTCAATGTTCCGAAGAAATCTACTATGAACACCATCCCGTATGGTACGAGAATTTTGAATACGAAGAAGAAATCAAGCGCGGCTACGAAGGTATTGAAGACTTGCTGAATCCGGGAAAAATCAATGTAAAACTGAAAAACCAGGTGCTTTACATCACCCTCGGCACGGAGCCGCTGGATCCCAGCACGCTGGAAGAGCTATACAACAATGAGTTAAAGGGGCACACCAACCGAAGCACCTATTTCAACTGCCTTCAGAATGCGGCGGAACAGTTCATCGTAAAGCGCAACGGAAAAACCGAGATTATCGCCGGCTACCCGTGGTTC